>NZ_CP087715.1:3515000-3692500 GCF_020991125.1 Microbulbifer celer | reverse complement strand
CACACGGCGGGTGCTAACGTCCGTCGTGGAAAGGGAAACAACCCAGACCGCCAGCTAAGGTCCCAAATATCAGTTAAGTGGGAAACGATGTGGGAAGGCCCAGACAGCTAGGAAGTTGGCTTAGAAGCAGCCATCTTTTAAAGAAAGCGTAATAGCTCACTAGTCGAGTCGGCCCGCGCGGAAGATATACCGGGGCTCAAACTGATAACCGAAGCTGCGGATGCAACTTTGTTGCATGGTAGAGGAGCGTTGTGTAAGCCGCTGAAGGTGAACTGTGAAGTTTGCTGGAGGTATCACAAGTGCGAATGCTGACATGAGTAACGATAAGGGGGGTGAAAAACCTCCCCGCCGGAAGACCAAGGGTTCCTGTCCAACGCTAATCGGGACAGGGTTAGTCGGCCCCTAAGGCGAGGGCGAAGGCCGTAGTCGATGGGAAACAGGTTAACATTCCTGTACTTGCAATTGCTGCGATGGAGTGACGGAGAAGGCTAGGCCAGCACGGCGATTGGTTGTCCGTGTTTAAGGTAGTAGGCTGGGGACTTAGGCAAATCCGGGTCCCTAAGGCCGAGAGCTGATGACGAAGCCTACTTTGTAGGTGAAGTGGTTGATGCCATGCTTCCAGGAAAAACTTCTAAGCTTCAGGCAATTGCGAACCGTACTCTAAACCGACACAGGTGGTCAGGTAGAGAATACCAAGGCGCTTGAGAGAACTCTGGTGAAGGAACTAGGCAAAATGGTACCGTAACTTCGGGAGAAGGTACGCCGGTTTTGGTGATGGGACTTGCTCCCTAAGCTGAGACCGGTCGAAGTGACCAGGTGGCTGCGACTGTTTATTAAAAACATAGTACTGTGCAAACACGTAAGTGGACGTATACGGTATGACGCCTGCCCGGTGCCGGAAGGTTAATTGATGGGGTTAGCTTAGGCGAAGCTCTTGATCGAAGCCCCGGTAAACGGCGGCCGTAACTATAACGGTCCTAAGGTAGCGAAATTCCTTGTCGGGTAAGTTCCGACCTGCACGAATGGCGTAACGATGGCCACGCTGTCTCCACCAGAGACTCAGTGAAATTGAAATCGCTGTTAAGATGCAGTGTACCCGCGGCTAGACGGAAAGACCCCGTGAACCTTTACTACAGCTTTGCACTGAACTTTGAGCCTACTTGTGTAGGATAGGTGGGAGGCTTTGAAGCTGTGACGCCAGTTGCAGTGGAGCCATCCTTGAAATACCACCCTGGTATGTTTGAGGTTCTAACCCAGTTCCCTTATCGGGATCGGGGACAGTGTATGGTGGGTAGTTTGACTGGGGCGGTCTCCTCCCAAAGAGTAACGGAGGAGTACGAAGGTGCACTCAGCATGGTCGGAAATCATGCAATGAGCATAATGGTATAAGTGCGCTTGACTGCGAGTCAGACATGACGAGCAGGTACGAAAGTAGGTCATAGTGATCCGGCGATTCTGAATGGAAGGGTCGTCGCTCAACGGATAAAAGGTACTCCGGGGATAACAGGCTGATACCGCCCAAGAGTTCACATCGACGGCGGTGTTTGGCACCTCGATGTCGGCTCATCACATCCTGGGGCTGAAGCCGGTCCCAAGGGTATGGCTGTTCGCCATTTAAAGTGGTACGCGAGCTGGGTTTAGAACGTCGTGAGACAGTTCGGTCCCTATCTGCCGTGGGCGTTGGAGATTTGAGAAGAGTTGCTCCTAGTACGAGAGGACCGGAGTGAACGAACCTCTGGTGTTCGGGTTGTCACGCCAGTGGCATTGCCCGGTAGCTATGTTCGGACGGGATAACCGCTGAAAGCATCTAAGCGGGAAGCCTCCTTCAAGATGAGATCTCCCTGGAACCTCGAGTTCCCTAAAGGGCCCTGGAAGACTACCAGGTTGATAGGCTGGGTGTGGAAGCGTTGTGAGGCGTTGAGCTAACCAGTACTAATTGCCCGTGCGGCTTGACCATACAACAGAGATGGTTACTGACGATTATCTAGCAAGGCTGGATTGGATTGTGAGCGTTAAGGCGCAAGCAACGAGAGACATACAGAGTTCTTGCGGTGTATTACTACAGATTGTTTTACCGAATTATTTGGGGTTACCGTTGATCGAAAGATCGTGCAAACGGCGGTAACACGGCAGCGCAGGGCCCTTGATATCAAGAGCAGCCCATAAGACCGAGCCAACCCAAGCCAGTTTGCCTGACGACCATAGAACTGTGGAACCACCTGATCCCTTGCCGAACTCAGAAGTGAAACGCAGTATCGCCGATGGTAGTGTGGTGATTCGCCATGTGAGAGTAGGTCATCGTCAGGCTTTAATTCAAAGGCCCAGTCGCTAACGCGGCTGGGCCTTTTTCATATATGGAAAAAACTTTCCACAGCTTTATCCCGCCCAGAATTGTTTAAAAACCCATCGACGCATTTTTAGACGGTTCCCCAAAGTCAGTAACCACGCCGCTTACCTCCAATATCCCGCACTTACCCACAGTTCTATCCAGTGTATCTGTGAGTAACGCGGTGGATCCAAATCTACAGGCGTCGCATATTCAACAGAGGCATGCGCTGTCGTACTTTCTTCAACTTATCCCCACTAAGATTCGCGACGATCACTGCTTCTCCATCCCCGGCCTCCGCAAGTACATCGCCCCACGGATCAATAATCACAGAATGTCCCCAGGTACGCCTTTTCTCCGAATGCTGCCCGCCCTGGTTTGCGGCTATGACAAAGCAACCATTCTCAATCGCGCGGGCTTGGAGCAGGGTTTTCCAGTGTGCCTGTCCGGTGGTGTGGGTGAATGCCGCAGGCACGATAAGTACCTCCGCCCCGGCTACAGCCAGTTGCCGATAAAGCTCAGGAAAACGCAAGTCAAAGCAGATGCTTAAACCAAGCTGGGCCCAGGGTATTTTTGCAACGCGGGCTTCTTCACCTGGCTCTATACTGGCGGATTCCCGGTAGCGTCCGGCGGCGTCGGCTACATCCACGTCGAACAGGTGTAGCTTGTCATAACGGCTCTGGAGCACGCCCATATCGTCATATAGCAGGCACGCTGAACGAGTGCGTGGATAAGGAACGGAGGTTCCATCTGGACGCTTGTTCAATGGTATCGCCCCCGACGCTATCCAGATGCCCAATTCTCGCGACCAGGATTGAAGGGCATGTTGTATGGGCTGGGTATTGGGGTGGGCGTCACCGGTTGCGACAAACGGCTCGGCGGCTATATAGCTACCCTGATCTGAAAGGTGGGCGAAGTTCTCTGGCAGTAATACGAACTGAGCTCCCATATTCTGCGCTCTTCTGACGAGTGTATGTGCTGCAGTCAAATTATCAGTCACGTGTTCTCCACTGATCATCTGAACCGCGCCGACACAAAAGTTTTTCACGACGTTCCCTCGCCTTTGGTATAAGAGTTGGTACTTCAGACTCTCCTTACTTTTACACATTAGCTGAAGCTGTGACTGCCACACCACTCCCTCCGGTCATGGTAGAGTTGCGTATAGTTCAACCATTAGTCACTGGAGAGCCTTCCCATGCCCGGTATTTCACTGGTATATCCAATACGGTTGCTGTTATTGCTTGCTGCTGTTACCGCAATGATGGCGCACAATGCATACGCTGCCTCCGCCGCCGAACAACTCCAGAGTGTGATCGATGATCACTGGCAATACAGCCTGCGGGAAGATCCCATTACCGCCGGCCGTATGGGCGAGAAAGGTTTTAACGACCGTCTGCCTGGCGTATCAGAGAAAGATCGTGCTCGCCGTTTACAGGCCGAACAGGAGTTCGTTGCCCGACTGGAAGCTATAGATAGCAAGCAGTTGGACAGCTCCGAGCGGGTCAACAAGGATCTTCTTACCTGGGTGCTCAAAAATTCCATTGAATCCAACAAACTCTATCTGGATCGTATTCCCGTCAATACTTTCTACAGTTTCTGGAGCTCGGCGCTGGATGCGAGTAGCGGGCTGAGTATGTCTAAGGTGTCCGACTATGAGGATTACATCAAGCGTATTCAGGACTTCGGTCGCTATTTTGATGAAAACATCGCCAATATGCATGAGGGTATCAAGGACGGCTTTGTACTGCCAAAAATCGTCGTTGAAGGTATTGCACCTACCGTGCGTGCCCAGGTCTATGCGGATCCGAAACAGAGCAGCCTCTACGAGCCTTTTAAAAATATGCCGGGTAATTTTTCCTCGGCAGATAAGAAAAGGTTGCAGTCTGCAGGAGCCGCCGCGATTAAAGATCATGCGCTTCCTGCGTTTGACCGCGTGGCGACTTTTCTGGAAGGGGACTATTTAAACGCGGCTACCGAATCCCTGGCCGCGGAAGATCTGCCCGGTGGTGAAGATTACTATCGCCATGCGATCCGCACCTACGTGACCATGGATATGGAACCGGCGGAGATTCACAAGATCGGCCTCGCCGAAGTCAAACGCATCCGTGGGGAAATGAACGGTCTGATCGAAGAATCCGGTTTTGACGGCAGCTTCGAGGAGTTCACCGAGTTCCTGCGAACCGCCCCCCGGTTCTACGCCAAAACCCCCAAAGATCTTCTCAAAGAAGCCTCCTATATCGCCAAGCGTATCGACTACCGATTGCCGGAATTTTTCGGCAAGTTGCCGCGTCTTCCTTACGGTGTGGTGCCGGTGCCAGATGAAATCGCACCCAACTACACCACCGCCTCCTACAATCCTGCCGCCATCGGTGGCACCCGCGGTGGTGCCTATTGGGTGAATACCCATGAGCTGGATCAGCGTCCCCTGTATGAACTGGTGGCGTTGACTCTGCACGAAGCGGTTCCCGGTCACCACCTGCAGGGCGCACTGTCACAGGAGCTGGAAAACGTACCGGACTTCCGTCGCAATCTTTACCTGAGCGCATTTGGTGAAGGTTGGGCACTGTACACGGAGCGGCTCGGAACCGAGATGGGTGTGTACGAGACGCCCTATCAACACTTTGGACGTCTAAGCTATGAAATGTGGCGTGCCGCGCGTCTCGTGATCGATACCGGCATCCACTCTCAGGGATGGACCAGGCAGCAGGCGTTGGATTTCCTCGCTGACAATACATCGCTATCCAAAGCCAATGTGCGCGCGGAGGTGGATCGCTATATCTCCTGGCCGGGCCAGGCGCTGTCTTACAAAATGGGCGAGATCAGGATTCGCGAATTGCGTGCAAAAGCGGAAAAAGAACTGGGTGACCAGTTTGATATTCGCGCTTTTCACGACGCAGTACTCGCCAACGGTGCCCTGCCGATGGAAATGTTGGAAGTGCAGATGAATCGCTTTATTGCCGCAAGCAAAAAGTAACCGCACTGGCCCCGACAGTAGCACCGGGGCCTGTTTTTCCACTGTGTAATCCCAATCCAGAAATCGAACGATTTATCCATAATAATTCGATTTTTAACCGCCCAGCCCGGTCGTATAGTGGTGCCATTCCACTACAAGTGAGGAGGGTAAAATGCTTTACCTACGACGCGCCGGCGAGCGTGGCAAAGCAAATTTCGGTTGGCTGGATTCCCGTCACACGTTTTCCTTTGGTCACTATTATGATCCCAAGCATATGGGTATATCTGCCCTGCGGGTAATAAATGACGATACGGTCGCGCCTGGCGCGGGTTTTGATACCCACGGCCATCGGGACATGGAAATTATTTCCTACGTCCTGTCGGGGGCCATTGCTCACAAAGACAGCATGGGTAACCAGTTTGTCGTTCCGGCGGGTGAAGTACAGCGCATGACCGCGGGTACCGGGATCACGCACTCGGAATATAATTACTCCGACAGCGAACCGCTTAAATTTCTGCAGATCTGGATCATCCCCAACCAGCGCAGTCTGATACCGGGTTACCAGCAAAAGGCGATTGTGCAATCGGGCAAGCTCACGCCATTGGTGACACCGGACGGGCACGACGGGTCGCTCACGGTACATCAGGATGCGAGCATCTTCCGGCTGCAGTTGAAAGCCGGTGAAAGTGAAAACCTGGATGCGACCCGGGGCATCGGCTACCTGCATGTCATCGAAGGCACGGCGCGTGCGAACCAGCAGGCACTTGGTGCTGGCGACGGGCTCGGCGCTCTGGATGAGCCGTTGCAACTGCGTGCCGGCGAGCAGGGTATCACCGCGCTCTGGTTCGACCTGCCGAGAGACATCGGATAGCGGTGAATGGCTGAATCATGGAATTGTTGAATACCAGCCCGCTGTTCTGGGGGCTCGCGATTCTCGGGGTCATCCTGACCGGCATCTCCAAATCTGGTTTTGCCGGCGGCGCCGGGGTGGTAGCCGTGCCCTTGGTGGCACTGGTGATACCGGTGGAGAGTGCGGTGGCGTTGATGTTGCCGATACTACTGGTGATGGATCTGCGCACCATCGCTTACTACTGGCAGCACCGGGACCCGGTTGAGCTGAAAAAGCTGTTGCCCGCGGCGGTACTCGGTATTGCCATCGGCGGCTGGCTGTTGGCTTGGGTATCGCCTTTTGTGCTCACGCTTTCCCTCGGCGTGCTCAGTCTACTGTTTGCCTTCTGGCAGAAACTCGCACCGCTGGCTGCCCGACTACCCGGCAGCGCCTGGCTGTGGGGATCGACCTCCGGCGTGACCAGCACCCTGATCCACGCGGGCGGTCCGCCGCTCAATATGTACCTGATCGGTCGCGGCATGCCGAAGCTCTCCTGGCTGGCGACAGCGGGTGTGGTGTTCGGGGTCATGAACCTGCTCAAACTGATTCCCTACAGCCTTGCCGGCATGTGGAGCAGCGAGCTGCTGGTCACCGGCCTGCTGCTTGTTCCCGCAGCTTATCTTGGTGTTTACCTTGGCTATCGCCTCCAACACTACCTGAACGAACGCCATTTTCTGTTGGCGTGCCGCTGGCTGCTGGCGCTGTCTGGAGTGGCGCTGCTGGCAAAAGCGCTGTAGCGCCGGCTGTGAACGCCGTCATGAGCGACGCCTTCACCGAGCCTGAGGCGTTGTTGCTGAATCGCTTCCGCACCATCAAATGACATAGCGTTCCCCCGGCCGGATAGAGGTGGATCGGGTTGCGGACACCCACGAAGGTATCTGGATCACTATAGACCCGCAGCACCAGAGATCCGCCGGGTGGCAACTCGTGTACGCCCACGGTTTGAGCATCATCGCTGGCCGGGACTAGACCTCACGGCACTCGGCTTTCAGATCCTCGAATCTGATTCCATACTTGCCTAGCAACTGCTTGACCCGGTGGGAATCGTTATTCGATTTCTTCGCCTGCCGGCTCACGTCAAACAGCTTCCTGCCGGCCTCCGCCATCGAGCCGGACTCTCTACACACCTCGATCAAGGCGGCCAGCTTCAGTTGATCGTAGTAATCCATCTCCTCACTGCTGCCGGCTCCCAAAACATTCTCGATTGCGGCTTTAGGGTTTTCTCCGCTGTCCTCTGCCGTCTGCCATTTGCGCTTCAAGCGGCTGATCTCCTCATTGACCACCTCGACGGTAATGCGCCCCCCATCGGCGAGGGTCCCCATACGGGTAATACTGGCATTGAGATCGCGGAAATTGGCAGACCAGCTGGCTTCGGGTGATCGGCCGAAGGCGAGGTATTTTTCCCGCGCGGCCTTGTTGAAGCTCACCAGGTGCCCCGCCTTATTGGAGAAGGACTCAATCTCGTAATCGAGATTGGGTTCCAGGTCCTCGATCCGCTCCTTGAGCGACGGCAGCTCGTAGGTCCACAGATCTATCCGGGCCAGCAGGTCCGCGCGGAAGGCTCCCTCCCTGGCTTTCTGCGCAAGATCCTTATTGGTACCGGCAATCAACTGGAAATCGCTGCTGGTCTCCCTGTCGGAGCCGAACGGAATAAAGCGTTTGTCCTCAATCGCGCGCAACAGCATCGCCTGTTCATCCAGCCCCAGCTCACCGATCTCATCCAAGAACAGCAGGCCCTTGTGGGCCTCCTTCAAAAGCCCGGCGCGATCGGCGGTGGCGCCGGTAAAGGCACCCTTCTTGTGGCCGAACAACGCAGACATGGTGTTCTCCCCCTTGAGCGTGGCGCAGTTGATCGCCACCAACCGCCCCTCGAGTTTGCCGCGCTGCCTGCGCAATTCGTACACCCGCTGGGCCAACTGTGTCTTGCCCGCGCCGGTGGGGCCGGTAATCAGAATGGGCGCGTTGGAGCGGATGGAAACCTTTTCCAGCTGCTCGATCATCCGGTTGAAAGCGGCGTTGTTGGTCTCGATGCCGCCTTTCAGATAGACGGTGCCTTCCTGATGCTCCTTCTGGAAGCGCGAGGCGATCTGGTCGTATCTGGAGAGATCCAGGTCGATGATCTGGTACTGCCCGGGCAGGTTGCTGTCGCGTTTGGCCGGGGCCGTCTGCAGCAGTTGCCCCGGAAGGTAGCCCGCCTCGGTGAGCAGGTAGAGACAGATCTGCGCGACGTGCGTGCCGGTCGTGATATGGACCAGGTAACTTTCCCGGGTCGGCTTGAATGAGTAGCCGCGCGCGAAATCCAGCAGCTGGCTGTACACCGTCTCGAAATCCCACGGATCGGCGAAGTTCACCCGGTGATGCACCACCTCCGTCTCCGGCGATACGCGGGCGATATCCTCCGTTACCTGCTTGGCCAGGCCCTGGGAGTGGTTGTCGAACAACAGCTCCAGCCGATCGATCAGCAGATCGTCGTGCTGGAACATGGAAACGGTCGGCCGCCACTTGTCCCAGCGCTTGTCGCCCTTGCCGCGCCGATCCATGGTGGTGCCGAGAATACTGATGGCTACTGTTTTCATGGTTATCGAATATAGAAGTCTACAATCGAAAAAGATAGATAAGCCTCGATATGATTTTTGCACAAACTGTGGATAAGTTGCATTGTAGAAATAATAAATACTTTTAAATCAATAAGTTAAAAACTTTCTCAGTCCATTCTGAAAAGTTGGCACTCTCCTCGCAATACAGCGAACAACAAACAAGCGAACCAGACCGCAAAGCATTAGAAAAAGGGAGAGAGCGATGACTCAGCAAGCGTATGAAGTGATGCAGGACGGCGGCGTGCCGATCAAGTCCTGGACCGTCGGGGTGCCTTTCGAACCCGAGGCCAGGGAGCAGCTGAAAAACATCTCCCGACTGCCGTTTATCCACCAGTGGGTGGCGGCGATGCCGGATGTGCACCTGGGTAAGGGCGCCACCATCGGCAGCGTCGTGCCGACCCTGGGCGCGGTGATACCGGCGGCGGTCGGCGTGGATATCGGCTGCGGAATGATGGCGGTGCGCACCAGCCTCAAGGCTTCGCAACTGCCGGACAACCTGGCGGGCGTGCGCTCGGCGATTGAACGCGCGGTACCCCACGGCCGCTCGGCGGGGCGTCGGGGAGGTCGCGATAAGGGTGCCTGGAGCAACACGCCGGACGACGTGATGAACGCCTGGGCGCCCCTGGCCGCACAGTTTGATGTGTTGCAGGAAAAGCACCGGGTGTTGAAGAAAACCAACAACCTCAACCACCTGGGGACACTGGGTACGGGCAACCACTTTATCGAACTGTGCCTGGACGAACACGGTAGCGTCTGGCTGATGTTGCACAGCGGTTCCCGCGGCGTGGGCAACCGCATCGGTACCCATTTTATCGAGATGGCCAAAAAGGATATGGAGCGCTGGCACATCCACCTGCCGGATTCCGACCTCGCCTACCTTCCGGAGGGAACGGAGCATTTCGACCAGTACGTAGAGGCGGTGGAGTGGGCGCAGAACTTCGCGCGAATCAATCGTGAAGTGATGATGGCCCGCACCATCGACGCGGTGAAAACCGCATTGGGAATGGAGTTTGAAGCGCGCATGGAAGCGGTGAACTGCCACCACAACTATGTATCCAGGGAAAACCATTTCGGCAAAAACGTACTGGTCACCCGCAAAGGCGCCGTGCGCGCTCGCGAAGGGGAAATGGGCATCATCCCCGGCAGCATGGGCGCACGCTCCTTTATCGTGCGCGGGCTCGGCAACGCGGAAAGCTTCTGCAGCTGTAGCCACGGTGCAGGGCGGATCATGTCGCGCACTAAGGCGAAAAAAATGGTCTCGCTGGAAGAGCACCTGCAGGCAACCGCCGATGTGGAATGCCGAAAAGACGCCGGCGTCATCGATGAAACACCGTCCGCCTACAAGCCCATCGAAAAGGTAATGGAAGCACAGAAAGACCTGGTGGAAATTGTTTACACCCTCAAGCAGGTTGTCTGCGTGAAAGGGTAGGAAGGAGTAACAAGATGTTGGTTATCGACGGATCACAAGGAGAGGGCGGGGGACAGATCTTCCGTTCATCGCTGACGCTGTCCATGTGTTTGCAGAAGCCGGTACAGATAAAAAACATTCGCGCCGGTCGCAGCAAGCCCGGCCTGCTGCGCCAGCACCTCGCCTGCCTGCGCGCAAGCCAGACAATTTGTGCAGCGGAAATCGCCGGCGATGAATTGGGATCGACAGAAGTGGTTTTCAAACCGGGCCAGATCAAATCCGGCGAATACCGATTCGCCATCGGCTCCGCCGGCAGCACCAGCCTCGTGTTCCAGACGGTCCTGTTACCGCTACCTGCAGGCCAATGTGCCGGTCGGTGAACACCTGGCCGACCAGATACTGTTGCCGATGGTGCTGGGAAAGGGCGGAAAATTCAGGACACAGGAACCCAGCCTGCACCTGATGACAAATATTGAAGTGATACGCCAGATCACCGGTGCTGAGGTAAAGGTTCAAAAGGAAAGCGATCTCGCGTGGACAATCAATGTGTAAAAACACGCAGCTTTTCGTGAATAGGAATTAAGGAAGATTAGCCGCACAGGGGAAGTGCCTGGGAAAGAATACAGATCATCTGCCGGGCGCAGGTGATCGTAAAAGAGTTTAGGAAAAATATCCGATCAGCGGAGCTGGTTCTGTAAGCCAGCCTGGCGCAAGCGCCCTTGGCTTGTTGTGTACCGATCGGAAAATCACCTGAACACCACTTTGTAGCTCAGTAAGGTAGAGCAGCCGATAACCATCGGCCGGTCACAGGTTCAATTCCTGTCAAAGTAACGTCGTCTGTCACACGACCTATCTGGAAAAGGCGAAAGCCCGGGGTTCGAATCCCCACAGGGTTAACAGCCCTTCAAGTCAGAGGCCCATGGCCTTGTAACGCCGCTGATTTGTCTCCTCTCGGGGAGGTGGAATGGCGGATTTTCAAGGCGCCGGAAATACCGATGTCGGCGGTGGGCAACATGGCATGTTGATCGGCTAAGCGGAATTCGCCGGAGAACGGGCAAGCACCCATACAGGCTTCCCCCGATGCCGGCCGGTTCAGCCAATGGCTGCCCGACCTGTCTTGTTCAAACCGTCGCCCTCGATATTTCCGGGTGGGCCTCACCCATGATTGCCGCAAAGCGTTGTACGGATATGACTAAAGGCAATCAGTATAAGGAGAAGTAAAATGATCATTTGGAAATGTGTTGATATCGCCGACAACGAGCGAGCATTTCTGTTTCGCAGAAACCGGTTTATACGGGTCCTTGAACCGGGCCACCACCGCATTATGCAGCTGGGCGGTAAAACCCATATTGAGACCTACGATATCAGCAATGTGCTGTTCGAGCGTACGAACGCAAAATTTCTGCTCAATACACACGCCGAAAAGCTGGCCCCCTACCTGGAAACCCACGAGCTGAACGACACCCAGATCGGCCTGCTCTATCGCGATGGGCATCTGGTAGATGTTCTCAGCCCGGGCACTTTTCTGCCCGTGTGGAAAGGCGTAGAGAGGGTGCATGTCGATATCATCGACATCAGCGAAGGCTACACCGTGGACGAAAAGCTGGTCAGCTTGCTCGGTCGCGGCACGAAAGCGAGTAACAGCGCGGCAGCGAAGTCCGCAATTCACTATGTCGAAGTGCCGGACGAGCACCTGGGCCTGTTGACGGTAAACGGCAAGCTCGAACAAAAGCTGCGCCCCGGCAGCTACGGCTTCTGGAAGTGCAACCGCTCCATCGCCGTACAGCTGGTAGACCTCAGGTTGCAGACCCTCGAAGTCAGTGGCCAGGAAATCCTGACCAAAGACCGAGTGAGCCTGCGCATCAACCTGAGCGCCAGCTACAAGGTGCAGGACCCGGAAAAGGCCGCAATGCAGCTGGGAAACTACGCCGCATTCATCTACCGGGAACTCCAACTGCGCCTGCGCGAAGCGGTAGGTACACAGAGCCTCGATGCGCTGCTGGAAGACAAAGACAGCCTGAACCTCGGCATTGCCAGGGACGTACGCGCAAAGCTGGAGCAATACGGTATCGAAATCGCCACCGTTGGAGTGAAAGATATCATCCTGCCGGGTGATATGAAGCAGATCCTCAATCAGGTAGTGGAAGCCCAGAAGGAATCCGAAGCCAACCTGATCAAGCGCCGGGAGGAAACCCAGGCGATGCGATCTCTGCATAACACCGCCAAGATGATGGAAAACAACCTGGTTCTGATGCGTTTGAAGGAGCTTGAGGCGCTTGAGCGGGTGACTGCGCGCATCGACAAGATATCCGTTTACGGTGGGTTGGAAGGGGTTTTGAACAACCTGGTCAAATTGCAGCCTTCCGGTTCTTCCCAATAAGCAGCCCGCCGGTGGGGGCGGGCTGCACTGGTTAAAATGTCGGCTGCTGTCTCGGGTAGGAAGCGCTGATTGTGACCGTCCCGCAGTATGATCACCGCAACCTCTACCTTTTTCGGCGAGCCTGTGTACAGCTATACCCTGAAAGACGGCATCAACGACGGCGTCCTCACTCCGTTTAAGGTACTGCCCATCGTCGGCATCATGGATGAATATGTGTACACCCCGGAGAGTCGAGGCCCGGTCCCGGTGAGCCGCCCACAGGCGGCGATGATACCGATGGCGGCAGTTGTCGGATGTTCCCGTTCTGTCATAAAACTTCGCTAGGGTGAGGCGTCAAATTCCATGAAAGGGAGCCGTCAGCGTGACCAGCCTCAATCGTCGCCGCTTCATCCAGGCCGCACTCGCCACCACCGGTAGTGTGGCGATATCTACACCACTATCTACACCACTACAGGCCATGACCCGGCCGCAACTGCCCTCCGAAGTTTCCTTCGTTCATGGCGTAGCCAGTGGCGATCCACTACAGGACGCGGTGATCCTGTGGACCCGGGCAACGCCGATGGACAGCAACCCCGCCGGGCCGGTACGCGTGAACTGGGAGCTGGCCGCCGATGCGGCGTTCAAAAACGTGGTGCGCCGCGGCAGTGTGGAAACCGATCTCGCGCGGGACTACACCGCCAAGATCGATGTGCGCGGATTGAAGCCGAATACCAGCTACTACTACCGTTTTGTCGGTGCCAGTGAACAGAGCCCCACCGGGCGTACCAAAACCCTGCCAGAAAAAGGCGTGGAACAGGTCAAGCTTGCTGTTTTTTCCTGCTCCAATTATCCGGCCGGCTATTTCAATGCCTACCAGCTTGCCGCCCAGGCGGACCACTGGGATGCAGTGTTGCACCTTGGGGACTATATCTACGAATACGGCGCCGGCGGCTACGCTACGGAAAAATCTGCGGAGATCGGTCGCGCCCTGCCGGAAGACAACCGTGGGGAAATTCTCTCACTGACGGATTACCGCAAACGCTACGCTCTCTACCGGACCGATGCCGGCCTGCAGGCACTGCACGCGGCGGCGCCGTTCATTGCGGTGTGGGACGATCACGAAATTACCAACGATACCTGGAAAGCCGGTGCGGAAAACCACAGCGCGGACGAAGGGGATTTCTTCGCCCGCCGCGCCGCTGCCGTTCAGGCCTATTACGAATGGCTGCCGATCCGCCCGCCCATGGGGGATCGCCACCCGCAGATCTATCGCAGCTTCCGCTTCGGTGACCTGGTCGACCTGCACATGCTGGATACCCGCGTTATTGGTCGCGATCAGCAATTGCAGTTTGCCAGCTACATGGATGAGCAGGGGAATCTCGATGCCCAGACCTTTGCCGCGGATATGGCCAGCCCGACGCGCACTCTGCTGGGTAAGAGCCAGCGCGAGTGGTTGCGGCAGACGCTCACTGAATCCAATGCACACTGGCAATTACTCGGGCAGCAGGTCCTGATGGGCAAGATGCATTTGCCGGTGGAGCTGATGACCAGCTTTTACCGGGGGGGAAACAAAAACCTCACTGCAGAGCTGATTGATCTGAAGGCGGCGAGCCTGCGCGGCGAACCTCTGAGCCCCGAGCAGCAGGCGCGCCTGCAACGGCAGGTGCCCTACAATCTCGATGCCTGGGACGGGTACGCCGCGGAGCGCGAAGATCTGTATCGGCACATGCGCACACTGGGAAAAAACATTGCGGTGGTGGCCGGGGACACCCACAACGCCTGGTTCAACCACCTGAAGGACAGTGACGGGCAGATGGTTGGGCTGGAATTCGGTACCCCCAGTGTGACCTCACCGGGCATGGAAACCTATCTCAAGCTCGACGAGCGGGCCGCGCAGGAGCTCGCCCGGGGCATGTCGGTACTGGTGGACGATCTGCAGTATTGCAACCTCCACCAGCGCGGTTATATGTCATTGACGTTCCGTCGCGACGGTGTCGAGGCTGAGTGGAAGTATGTGGACAATATCGAAACCACCGAATTTGCGGAAGCGGGCAGCCACAAGGTGTTCCACAGCCTGCTGCAGAGCGTTTAGGAATGAATGGGCTCGTATAACGCGCAAGCGGATTCAGTGTGGTAAGAATGCCCGCGCGGTAACGCGCGGGCATTCTTGTTTACAGACGCCGCTTAGAAAGCACCAAAGCGTTTGTTGAACTCTACACTCACCATACGCGGTGCACCTGCGATATAGGTAGGGAAGCCGAAGGAACTACCGGTATTTCCCGCATCCATGATGTACTCCTCGTCCAGCAGGTTGGTGGCCGCCAGGGTCAATGCCCAGTTGCGATCACTGGCGGTGATGCCCGCGCGCAGGCTCAACAGGTCCACCGCATCTTCTTCGTACTGGTTGGCGATATCGAAATACACTGACGAGCGGTAGCCCCAGTTGCCGCTACTGGTGAACAGCAGGGCGCCGCCGATCGGCGTGTCATACACATAACCCACGGTGGCGGTCAGCTCCGGTTGCAGGCGGAACTGGTTGCCCGCGTAAGTACCGTTGCCGGCGTCGCTGTCGATACCCGCATCGATCCAGGCGGCGTTGGCCAGCAGTTGCAACTGCTCCGTCGGGTACCAGCGCAGTTCGGCTTCAAGACCTGTGTTGGTGGCGGAGCCGGCGTTTTCCGTGCGGGTCTGTCCGCTGTCCTGGTCGATCACGTTGACCTGGAAGTTTTCGTAGTTCTGGTAGAAAGCCGCCAGAGAGTAGTCCAGCGGTGTGTTGGCCAGGCGTCCCTTGATCCCCAGCTCGTAATTGTCAATTTCCTCGGAGGGCAGGATATTTTCCACACCGGAAGACATATCGATGACTTTTGAGCGCTCCCCGCGGGATACGGTCGCGTACACATTGGCGTTGTCATTGATGGCATAGAGCAGGTTGAAGCGGGGCAGCAGGGCAGAGTTGTCGGTATCGCCACTGAGTGTCTCGCCGCCGGTATTGGGGATCAAGCCGGAGAACAGGTCGCTGTTGATACCCTGGGACGCCAGGATCGCAGAATTCGGCAGGGCACTGTAGTAGCCGGACGCGCGCTCTTCCTTAACCAGTCTCGCACCCACTGTGGCTTCCAGGTTCGGGGTTACCTGATAGGCGATATCCGCAAACAGGTTGAGGTTACTGTTGTCGGCGCTGTTGGCATAGTGACTTTCATAGGGCAGCGCGGCAACGGCACCGCCGGTCAGCAGGGTGGTGGCGTCGGTGTTGCAGCTGGCAATGCCAGCTGCGGCCAGTGCGCCGGCGCAGCTGAGGAAGGTACCCTCTTCACTGGCAAAACCCACAAACTGATCGGCAGTCTCTTCAAAGTAGCTGGCACCGACAAAACCGTTGATGCGCTCACCGTTGAAGTTCAGGCGCAACTCATGGCTGCTCTGGTCGCCGGTGGCGTCCTCGGAAAAGTTCAGCATTTCAAACCCGGTGCCGTCTGCGTCGAACGCTTCCAGGGAATCGTATTCGCGCTGTGCGCCGATATAAGTCAGTGCCAACTGGTCGTTGATATCCCACAGCAGCGTCGCATTGAAGTCTTTCACCGTGCGGTCCACACCCACATCGTTCATGCCCAGCACGTTGTTGTCGGGCACACTCAGCGCGGCGTCGTCGGTAAACAGCCGCTCGCGGCTGACAAAGGCCGTACCGGGGTCTGTCGCCTTATCGTAGTTGTAAACCAGGTCGATGGTCAGGTCGTCGCTGGGGGTGATGCGCAGGCTCGGACGGAACGCCTCGCGCTCGTAGCCGTTCAAGTCCGCCTCGTCACTGGTATTTTCAACGTAACCCGCGCGCTCGCGGGTGGTGAACGCCAGCCGGCCCTGCAGCATTTCATTGCCGCCGGTGATCATGCCCTCGAGCTTGCGCATATCGTAATTGCCCGCGCCCACGGTCAGCGAGGAGGCAAAGTCCTGTTGCGGTTTTGCGGTGATAAAGCTCATGGCGCCGATGGAGGCGGCGGTACCGAACAGCGTTGCCTGCGGTCCCTTTACCACCTCCACGCGCTCCATGTCGTACACCTCGAAATAAGAGGCGCGCGAGCGGGATACATCGGTCCCGTTCAGGTACACCGATACCCGTGCCGCACCGGGTGCGCTACCGTCATCGGAAGTGATGCCGCGGATCACGTAACCGTTGTTGTTCACGCTCTGCTGCTGCACCACGAGCCCCGGCACCATGTCGGACAGGGTGTCGAAGCGATCGATGCCCAGTGCCTCCAGAGTCTCTCCGTCCAGGCTGCTGATAGTCACCGGCACATCGACAATCGATTGTGTGCGCTTCTGCGCGGTAACGATCACTTCTTCAAGGTTTTCCGGCGCAGTCTGAGCCTGCAACGGCAGTGCCGCTGCGGCAACCAGTGTCGCCAGGATGGACAGGGGAAAGGTTCCCTTCAACGGATGCTTCATGATAACTCCAGCTTTTATCGTGAGTGGTGCCAAAAGCTGGATGTTAGTGATGAATTGATACGGCTTTGTGACCGGGCTGTGACAGTCCTTCGAACGATACCCGGCCAGGCGATGCGGCCGGTTCCTGAAATGCCGCCGAATCTTTTATAGTGGGCCGCCCGAGACAACCGGGAAAATACCGCGAGGACTCAAAGCCGCACTGTGTGGGATGGTTTCGTTGTACTTGGAGATCGCCATAGTGCGGCTGACAGTTAATTCAGGTCAAACAGTGTGGCTATCCATGGGGCTACATCCGGATACTGATTCGCATCCAGTACAAATTCCTGTCCCCGGGCGGCTGCCTTCAGCCGACAGTATTTCCCTTCTTTTTTCCACCGTTCCAGTTTCTGGTGATACGTCATGGCAGTGGCGCTGGATGTGGGAAATAGCCCGACGGGCAGTCGCCAGTCGCTGGGCTTGTTACTTTCTTCTGCGGTGAGCTGCAGGCTTGGTTTGTAGTGACCGAAAGTACCGTAGGCATTTTTCCCGGGCAGCTTCGTGCCGTTAATCATCAGGGCGTCGCTCGCGGTATACAGGGTATTCTGTTTACCGCGCTCGCCAGAGAAGTGAGGATGGTAGTGCGCCCAGGGAAGGGCGTCGTGCGCCAGTTCTGCAATGGAATGCACCGCGCCTACCTGTAGCCAGCCCCAGATCACATGGCGGGCCGGCGCACTTTTGATAAATCGCCAACACCCATCTACCTGTTCTACGCGGCGGAACAGTCCGAAAAACAGGAACAGGTCTCCCGAATCAACACTCTGGTTGCGCAGATGGGACTGGGCGGTGCCATCCTGTCCCAGCAGGCCGCGCCATCCTTTAGCCCGTGACCGTGTTGCGGGATCCAGATCGGGGTCCAGGTGTGCGGTTTCGTTGGCTCGGTCGGGATTGCGGGTCAGGTCGGCGATCAGGTCACCGGCATTCATACCATTCACGGTTAAATCCCGGTAGTGCAACCGGGATTGAGAGTCTGGAATTGGCAGACTGCACAAACGGCCGTCCGGTAGTATGGGGCTGGGACAGCCGCCGGCTGCAAAATCGAAACCTTTTCGACTGAGTATTAGCTTCATAACAATCGATGTTGTGTAGTGAGTCGAAACCTATCCGCGCGGGTTGCGTTGTAATGCGCGGCCGAGCAGCAAAAAATAATGTTTGAACGCTGCATTGATGCGCTCGCGATGCTCCCCGCAGGGATAGAGACCGAGGCGCGCTTCATCTGTGGCTTTGGTTCCTGCAACCAGAAAATTATTGCTGATGTAGGAATCCTGAACAAAGGCTTCAAAAGCCCGTGCGCACATTTCCGCCGGCTCCGCGTAATAGACACAGCCGTTGGCTTCGTCCGCGACTTTTGAAACCCGAAACATCTCGCTGGGGTTTTCTCCGCTTTCATCCAGCATCACTGCACGAAAACAGGCGAACAGACTGTCATTGATGGGATGGGGCACGGGGGTGGCGTCGCGCAGCCAGGCTTCGGAGGCGAACATGTTGTTCGGTGTATCGCTGAACGCCTTGTCGGATAAGTAGTGATCCAGCGCGTGAAACCATTCGTGGGCGATGGCGCCGGGGCCGGCGTTTTTTGCCAGGGCAAAGGTGCGCGAACCAGGTTCGTAGTGTGCGGAGATACCCGGGCGGCCACCGGTACCGTACTGAAAGGCGAGCGTACCTCGCAGGGAGACCAACAATTCTTGCCCCTGCAATATGGTCATCAGATCCACCAGTGCATCGTAAAACAGGCCGGCCGCGCGCGCCTTTTCCGCTTCCGTCACCCAGCGCCCGATGGCAATGGAGCGAAAGTCGAAGCGCTTGCGCACATCGTTAAACGTGACGTTTTGCTGAGGCCGTTGTTGCGGACTGCGGCGATAGAATTTTCGGTTCAATACCATGGTGCTGTTTGATGAATCCGGGGCTTACTGATTCCAGAACTGCTGGAGTGCGGTTGAGAGTGCGTCGCCATTGTTGCAGGTTTTGGGCTGCCAGTGTTGTGGATAAAGCGGGCGATAAAATGGATCGGTGAAACGATAGTCTGCCAGAATGACCACGCCGCGGTCGGTCTCGGTACGGATGACCCGGCCGGCGGTCTGCAGCACCCGGGTCAGGCCCGGGTAGCGATAGGCCATATCGAAGCCGTTTTCTCCCTCAATATCGCTGGCTTCACGCAATAATTCCTGCTCCTCGTTTACCTGCGGCAGGCCCACGCCCACCACAATGGTACCGATCAGCTGTTCCCCCACATAATCCACGCCTTCACCGAAAATGCCGCCCATGATCGCGAAGCCCAGGCTGCGTCGGTTTTCGCGGAAATGTGCCAGAAACTCGGCACGTTGTTGATCGGAGCTGCTGGAAACCTGTTGTACCAGTGGAAGCTCCGGAAATTGTGCAGCAAAGCGCTCTGCCACCTGCTGTAAAAAACGGTAGGAGGGGAAGAACACCAGATAATTGCCGGGCCGACTGTTAAAGGTGCGCGCAATCATGTCCACCAGTGCATCGGTCGCCTGATGGCGGGCGCGGTAGCGGGTGTCTACGTAGGGGCAGATCAACAGGCCCAGTTGCGCGGGACTGAATGGGGAGGGCAGAGCCTGATAGGGGGTGTCGGCCTGCAGTCCCAGCTGACGATAAACGTAGCGCGGTGGCCGCAGGGTGGCGGAAAATGCGATCATGCCGTGAAACGGTTGATAGGCCTGCTGTAGATACTCTGATGCATTCAGACACAGCAATTCGATTTCCTGCTCGCGCCAGCGGCTATCGGGATTGGATGGAGATTGTGCGCGGGTAATACAGCGGTGGTTGTCCGCTGCCAGCTGCTCGAGAGTCTGATAGCGAAACAGCGCCTTTAGCCAATCGTTTATCGCTTCCGGCGGAGACTGCGATTGTTCCCACAGTTGGTTGACCACGGTCAGTACCTTGTGAATGGCGCCACTGACGGGCAGGGGAAACCCGTTCTCCGGCGACGATATCCACAGTGCGCTATTGCGCGCTTCACTCACTTGAGGTTGTGCGGATTGCCGCTGTTGTTCCACCCACTTATCCATCGCGCGTACCAGTGACTGGATGGCCCGGCGCAGGGCCGGATGGGAACTCTTGCAGGCCGCGGCGGCGCGATGGCTGTCGCTGCGGGTGAGTTTTGCACTGTACATGGCCCGCGCCCGGTCGCTCAGGTTGTGCGCTTCGTCGATCAGCAGTCCGCGTTTCCGTCGCCCATCCCGCAGGGTCTGCATCTGCACCAGGGGATCAAACACGTAATTGAAGTCGCATACCACCAGATCGGCCCAGGGCAGCATCTGCAGTGACAGCTCGAAAGGACACAACTGCAGCCGGTCGGCCTCTTTGGCAACCACTTCCGGCGTCAGCAATGGCTGGCCCAGCAGATTTTGCCGGGCCTCCGGCAGACGATCGAAAAAACCGCGGGTGCGCGGGCAGATACCATCTTCATCGCGGCTGCAGAGCCCCAGGTTGCAGGCACAGGTTTTGTCGCGTGCCTGCAGTTCGAGTACCGAAAGCTTGAGCCCGTGAGTGTGCAAACGTGTGGCAGTTTCCCGCACCACCTGACGACCGGAATTTTTCGCGGTGAGGTAAACCAGTTGATCGAGGGAGGTTTCTCCCAGGGCCTTGATCGCGGGAAACAGGGTACTGATGGTTTTACCGATACCGGTGGGGGCCTCGACGACCAGCTCGCCACCATCGCGCAGACAGCGATAGGCGGCCACGGCCAGTGTGCGCTGGCCCGCGCGGTATTGTGCGAAGGGGAATTCCAGCTCGCGGGCAGAAGTGCGCACGGCGTCGCGGTGTGCCTGCCAGTGGCGGTGCCACTGCAGATATGCGCTGAGTGCTGTTGTGGCAAAAGCTTCCAGTTCCGCCCAGCGGAACTCCTGTAGTTCCGGGTAGGTTTTGCGCTCCTTGAGATTGTGCCAGAGCATCTGTAGGGCGACGGTTTCGTCAGCGGAAAACTGTTGTTCGAGCCCGTAGCAAAAGCCGTAGACCTTCAGCTGTGCCCAGTGCAGGTCGCGGGCGGATTCTGTCAGCTTTTGCGGCGGCACATAGGTGGTCTTGATTTCATCCAGCTGTACCGGTCGGTGCAGATCTTTCCGGGGGTGCAGGATATCCACACGGCCGCTCAGGGTCACTCGATATCCATTCTGTGCAATCTCTACCTGCAGACTGTATTCCGCTTCGCTGTCTGCGGGACGCTTTTTCTGCAGCTTCTGATGGGCGCGGATGCCCTCGAGGGCGGTAGGGCCACCGGTTTTTGCCGCAGAGAGATCACCGCAGCGACAGGCGAAAGCCACCAGTTCGCCTACCGAGAGCGCTAATGTTTGTATCGCGGCTGTATCACTCTCGGCGGTTTCCAGTCCGCTCAAGGCTGTTTCCAGTTCGCTCAAGGCTGTTGTTGGGCCGCTCAAGGCTGCCACTCCACATGCAGTACCCGGTGCGGAATTTGATGTTGGGCAAAATAGGTCAGCCAGCGCTGCTGGTTCTGTTGCAGCCGATCGCCGGGGCCCTTGACCTCCACCAGCTCAAAACCGCCAGCGGCGGGAAACAGGATCAGGTCCGGCAGTCCGCTGCGGTGGTGGGCGATGTCACTTAAAAGCCGGCGAAACAGCGCTCGCCAGTGCTCTGTGGAAATACGCTCCAGCGCCAGAGACAGCAAAGATTCCGGCAGCGCTTCCCAGTGGACCAGCGGGTTTGCGATGCCCCATTTTTCGCGGTAGTGCCGCCACACGTACTCATTGAGTTCATCCCTGTCCAGCGCTGCCAGCCGCTGCTCGAAGGCCGCGCGACGCTGTGGATAAAAATCGGGAGTGCGGAAGTCGCTGGGGGCCATTTGAAACGGATTGAAGAAAGCGCCCGGTACCGGCGCGAACAGGATGTCCCAGATAAATAGCCCCAGCACCCCGTTGAACAGGCTGTTTTCCACGTAAAAGCACTGATTGCCGGGCGCCTGATGGACAAGATGGTTGGCGGCGATGGTCTCCACCCGCTCCGGGGTCTGTGGCAGCGCGACAGTTTCCGCGGGGGCGCGGTGACGGCGGGGTGCCATCCAGCCGTCAGTACAGCCGGTCTTTTTGGCCGTGCGGTAACCGAAGCTTTCGGCAAACGCGCGTTCGGCTTCATGGTGTGGCGCAGCGAGAATATCTGCGCACAGCGCCAGCGCGGTGGTGGTATCGCCTGTGGCAACCGCAATCCGCGCCCGGCGCTCGCGGGCGGGAGGGTGGCTGCACTGGCGATACAGGTGATCGGCATCGCCCAGCGCGTCGAGTCGTTCCAGTTGTCGCGCCAGCGTCAGGCGCAGCCGGTCCAGGCGTCGGTGCAGGGTGCTATCGCCTTCAATACCTGCAGGCAGCCGCGCGGCGAGTGTAGTGATCTCGTCCACGCCGGCGGTCAAAGCGCACTCGGCCTCGCGTAAACAGTCGTAATAGCACAGGTGTTGCTCGATCTGCGCGCGGCTCTGGAACGGCAATTGTGCCTGCTCCAGTGGGTACTGTTCGTAGCGGAAGAGGCCCAGATCCCGCAATACATAGTCCGTCAGATCCTGATTCAGGTTGCCGAAAAACAGGAGCTTGAAGGTTTCGAAGTGCTCGGCGGCCTGCACTGCCAGGCACGGCTCCTCGCGTATCAGTGTGCGGCGTATCTGCGCGCAGTCCAGTTCCAGCAGAGCATGTTCGAGGTCCGGGCGCTTGAGGGATTTCGGTAGTGGCTCGGGGCTGCTGGCGAACAACTCGCTTTTGGTAAACAGTGGCAGGATTTCTGCCAGTGGCAGAGAGGGATTGCGCTGCAGCAGTTCGATTGCGATCAGCTCGTCTACCGCTGCCGTGAGATCAGCGATCTCGCTGTAGCGGAGCTTGTGCTGGCGGAACAGGGCACCACGGGATGACGGTACACCCTTGCGGGACAGCAGGCGCACGTAGAGGCGCTGGCTGTCCGGGGTGAGGCCGCGAAACTGGTCGTAAAAGAATCGTTCTGCATCCGACAGCAAGTTTGCATAGCGCGCCATCACAAAGTCCACCAGCGCGTGGAAGTTGCTGAGGTAATAATCCGGTGTCAGTTCGATGGGATCGGCCATGGGAGATTCAAGCGCTTGGGGGTGTACTCACGTGGGCGTCACAGTCGCCCGATGCTGTATGGTTATACAGCAATGGTGGGGCGCAAACAAACCCGTGCGCGACCGCAGAGACACCGGTACATCCATGGCGGTATCTGGTCATGGCGACGGCTTCCCGCTAGGCTGCATCTCTTTCTCCGATTGGCAAAGGGAATGCAGTGTATGCAAGAAATCCGCAGAGTCTGGCGCACCGATAAAGCCGGGGCTATCAGCAACCTGCAGTTGCGGGAAGAACCGTTGCAAACTCTCGCGGAAGAGCATATTCGCATCCAGGTCAAATCCGTCGGTCTCAACTTCGCCGATATTTTTGCCCTCACCGGTCTCTATTCGGCCACGCCCGAGGGCAGCTTTATTCCCGGGCTGGAATTCTCCGGCACTGTCATCGAACTCGGTGACAATGCGCATACGGATTTGCAGATTGGCGACCGCGTTTACGGCTGCACCCGCTTTGGCGGTTATGCCTCGGTGGTGGATGTGCTGCCGCAGCACTGTCGGAAAATCCCGGAGGGCTGGAGCTTTGCCGAAGGGGCTGCTTTCCCCGCACAAAGCCTGACCGCTTACTACGCGCTCAACACCCTGGGTGCGCTGAAGCCCGGACAGGTGGTATTGGTCCAGAGCGCTGCCGGCGGTGTCGGCTTGCAGGCCATGCGCATGGCGGCGCAGATGGGGGCGATCCCCATTGGTACCGTCGGTTCCGAGCACAAGCGTGCGTTTCTTGCCGCGCAAGGCTTTGACCAGGTGATTGTGCGCGACGAGGATTTTCCACAACAATTGAAAGATCAGTTAAACGGGCGGCCGCTGCACCTTGTGCTGGACGGTATCGGCGGAAAGGTTCAAAAACAGTCGTTCGCCGCGCTCGCGCCAACCGGCCGGCTGATCGTTTTTGGCGCTGCGGAATTTACCCCCGGTGACAAGCCCAACTGGTTGAAGGCCGCGTGGCTTTACCTGAAGCGTCCCCGCTATGACGTGATGGATATGATCAGCAGCAACAAATCTGTGCTGGCATTCAACCTGATCTGGTTGTGGCAGGAGCAGATGCTGTTTGATGAATTGCTGGAAGGCTGCGTGCAGCTGGAATTGCCGGCTCCCTTTGTCGGTCATCAGTTTTCGTTTGCGCAGGCCCACGAAGCGATCGCGTTGTTGCGCGGCGGCGGTACTGTGGGCAAGGTGGTTTTAAATATTGAATGACGTAGCCGCAGTCAGAGTTGTTCAAGGTACTGTCGGCCACCCAGTTGCCGCACCTGTCGATTGATGGTCGACGCGCGCTCGCGCACATAGTTGGACGGCTTGCTCACAAACATCCGCCGCGGGCTGGGCAGGACCGCGGCCATCAAACCCGATTGCCAGGGCGTGAGGGATTGCGCGGATATACCAAAGTACTTCCGCGCAGCCGCCTCTGCGCCAAATGTCCCTTCGCCAAATTCGGCAATGTTCAGATACACCTCCAGAATCCGCTGCTTGGGCCACAACAATTCCATCAGCAGGGTAAACCAGGCCTCCAGCCCTTTGCGCACATAGCTGCGACCATTCCACAGAAACAGATTCTTCGCCGTCTGCTGCGTAATCGTGCTCGCCCCGCGGGTGCGTTTACGGCGTTCAGTGAGGGCTTTTTTCAGTGAGTCAAAATCAAACCCGTGATGGTGGGGAAACTTCTGATCCTCGGCGGCAATGACGGCCATCTGCAGGTTGGGTGAAATCCTCTCCAGTGGTTGCCATACCTGCGCCGCGCTGCGGCCAGTCTCACTTTGCCAGTGCTGAATTACCATGGAGGAGGGAGGGTTGATCCAGCGCATTGAAAGTACGAGGACTGCGGTCAATGCGATAAACGCGATAACGGAGCCGATAGTGAATCTGAACAGACGTTTGAGGGCGCGTGACATGGTGATGACAGAGTTTCTGTAGCTCGGGTAAATTGGATGCTGAAGATGGTATCCGGGAGTGAGGCGGTGGGATATCGAGAGGTTTGCAGATTTGATGACGGATTATTGGGGCAGGGCTCCGGTAACTGCATAATCTCCGGCTCGAGCCAGAAGCCCCGGGTTGGGGCGATATACGAAAAAGGCCACCCGATGGGTGGCCTTCTTGTATATGGCCCGCCCCAGAGGATTCGAACCTCTGACCTTCGCCTCCGGAGGGCGACGCTCTATCCAGCTGAGCTAGGGGCGGATTGGGTGACCATTGCGGTCTAAATTGCGCCAAATCAACGGGTTACAAACCCCGGCGCGGACGCGGATTATACAGAAGGGCGGGAACGGGGCAAAGGGAATTGGGGCTCGATCGTGCAGGATTGGTGCACAGCCCTTCGCAGTGGCCGGCGGTATGCTTATAATGCGCGGCTGTTTGGTAGAGGTTTGTGGCGAAATCGCCGGAATCTACAGGCCGCATGGGGCCTTTAGGGGGATTTGGATGAAAGTTGTTTTGAATTTTGTCGCGGCACTGGCCGTAGCGGCGGGTGCGGCTGTGGCGGTAGCGCAGTCTGTGGATGAAGAAATCGCCGAGCGCATCGCGCCGGTAGGCAGCACCTGTATGCAGGGCGATGAGTGTGCAGCCGCGGCGCCGGCAGCTAGTGCCTCTTCCGGCGGTACGCGTAGTGGTGAGGCTGTATATAAGGCGAGCTGTCATACCTGTCACGCCACAGGCGCTGCCGGTGCGCCCAAGTATGGTGACGCCGGTGCCTGGGGCCCGCGTATCGACAAGGGCATCGATACCCTCTACACACACGCCATCAACGGCTTCAATGCCATGCCTGCGCGCGGCCTGTGTATGGACTGCAGCGACGATGAAGTAAAAGCTGCGGTTGATTACATGGTAGAAGGCAGCAAGTAAGCGATCGCTTACTTACGGTATGAAAAAGCCGCTCAGTGAGCGGCTTTTTTTGTGCTTTTTTGGTGGAGACTCGGGATCTGTTTTGTGCCCTGTCGTCACATCGGTGCTGGCCGGTGTCCAGTGGGGCTGGATGCCGGATCGAGTCCGGCATGACGAGGATTCCTAGTCAAACATACTCAGCAGCGACCCCAGAGTCTCCTCCCCTTTGGCCTGATTCTGCTCTGGCGTCGCCTTGCCGAAGCCTTCAAATATGCAGTCTTCTTCCGGCAGTTCTTCCAGGAAGCGGCTGGGGGTGGTGTCGTGATTTTCGCCGAACATCTTGCGCTTGCCCGCGAGGGTCATGGTCAGGGTGCGCTGCGCACGGGTGATGCCGACGTAAGTGAGGCGACGTTCTTCCTGGATGTTGTCGTCCTCGATACTGTTGCGGTGGGGCAACAGGTTTTCTTCCATGCCGATCATAAACACATGGGGGAACTCCAGACCTTTGGCGGCGTGCAGGGTCATCAGGCTGACCTTGTCGGTAGCTTCCTCTTCTTCCTGGCGCTCGAGCATGTCGCGCAGGATCAGCTTGGAGATCGCCTGCTCCAAGCGTACGTCCTGTTCCAGCTCGTCGTCGGTGCCTTCCATGGTTTTCATCAGCGAGCCGAGCAGCCAGTTGACGTTTTCCATGCGTTTTTCCGCCACTTTTTCGTTGCTGGCGTTCTGTGACAGCCAGCCGGCGTAGTCGATGTCCTCGAGCATTTCCCGCAGTGCGCTCTCCGGGCTGTTGTCGCGACAGTTTCTGGCCACGCCTTCCAGCCAGTGGGCGAAGCGGCCGAGGCGCTCGTAACCCTGTTCGGTAATATGCTCCCGGAAGCCGATCTCGGTGCATGCGCTCAGCATGGAAATTTCACGCCCCTTGGCGTAATTGCCCAGGGCCTCCAGGGTGCTGGTGCCGATCTGACGGCGCGGGGTATTGATGATGCGCAGGAAGGCGTTGTCGTCGTCGGGGTTTACCAGCAGGCGCAGGTAGGCCATCACGTCCTTGATTTCTGCGCGGGCGAAAAAGCTGGTGCCGCCGGACATCTGGTACGGGATCTGGCTTTCCTGCAGCTTCATCTCGATCAGGCGCGCTTGGTGGTTGCCGCGGTAGAGCACCGCGAAATCCATGAATTTGCAGCCGCGGCGGGCCTTCTGCAGGAAGATCTCATTGGCCACGCGCTCGGCTTCTTCGTTTTCGCTCGCCACTTTGAGTACCCGGATTTCGTCACCGATACCGCGGTCGGACCACAGCGCCTTATCGAATTCGTGTGGGTTGTGGGCGATCAGGTGGTTGGCCACCTTGAGGATGCGGCTGGTGGAGCGGTAGTTCTGTTCCAGCTTGATCAGGCGCAGGCTGGGGAAATCCACCTTCAACTGACTCATGTTTTCCGGGCGCGCGCCGCGCCAGGCGTAGATCGACTGGTCATCGTCACCCACCACGGTGAGGCCGGTGCGGTCGCCGACAATCATTTTTACCAGCAGGTACTGGGAGCTGTTGGTGTCCTGGTACTCATCCACCAGCAGATAGCGGATTTTTTTCCTCCAGCGTGCCAGCAGATCGGGATCGGATTGAAACAACTGTACCGGGATCAGGATCAGATCATCAAAATCCACCGCGTTGTAGGCTTTGAGGGCGTCGCAGTAGCGGCCGTAGGCCACCGCGATGGCCTGTTCACCGGCGCTCTGTGCCTGTTCCAGGGCCTGACGCGGGGTCAGCATATCGTTTTTCCAGTTGGAAATCTGGCTCTGGACCCGGTCCAGCAGGTCGGTATCCAGATCGCCGTCGCGCAGCATCAGCTCCTTGATCAGGCCGCGGGCATCCTCCGCATCGAAGATGGAAAACCCGGGTTTGAAGCCGGCGGCGCGATACTCCTTGCGCAGGATATTGAGTCCCAGGTTGTGGAAAGTGGATACGGTGAGGCCGTGGGCAGCCTTGGATTTCCTGCCGTCCGGCCCGGTCACGAGTTTGCCCACCCGCTCCTTCATTTCCCGCGCCGCCTTGTTGGTAAACGTGAGTGCGGCGATATTTCGCGCCTGATAGCCGCACTCTTCGATCAGATAGGCGATCTTACGCGTAATTACGCTGGTCTTGCCGGAGCCGGCGCCGGCCAGTACCAGGCAGGGGCCGTCGATATATTTGACGGCTTCCGCCTGGCGCGGGTTAAGTTTGGTCATTCTGGTACAGCTGAGTTGGGTCTACAGGAGGTGCGCCGATTCTATCAGCCGCGATCCGGATTGGCTGCGCCGCGGGATGGATTTATATTGAACCGCAAGTCGATGAGAGCAAAATAAAAAGCAGAACGATAAAAGCAGGAATTTGCCGTTATGAAGACCAATTCGCCGACTCTAGTGGAACACTCCCGCAGCGAGAGCCCGTTCGGGCGTCTGATGCATTTCTGGCGCAAGACCTTGGGGATGTCACAGGAGCGGCTGTCGGAGGATCTCGGTGTCTCTACTCGCCATATCAGCTTCCTCGAGACCGGGCGTTCGCAGCCTTCGCGGCTGGTGGCGGCGGCACTGGCAGACTGTTTCGGGCTCAGCGCCCGCGACCGCGCTTATCTGCTTACTGCGGCGGGCTTCTCCGCGGACCAGTCGGTGTTCGACACCCCGGAACTGGCGGTGTGGATGAACAAGTCCATGCAGAACGCCATGTCCCGCGCCGAGCCGGAGCCGGCGTTTGCGCTGGACAACTTCGGCCGGGTGATTTCGGTCAACCGGGCCTGGCTGGCGTTCATGATCCCGCGGGTGGATGCGGCCCTGCTTGAAAGCCCTAACATGTACGAGCTGGTGATGACCCCGAACGGCCTGCGCCCCCAACTGCACAATGGCATGGCGCTGTCCTGCGGTCTGGCACTGTACCTGACCATGGAAACCCTGCAGAGCGACGACCCCCAGGGCTGGGCGATGCTGGAGCGCCTGGAGGCGGCGGGGGCGTTGCCGGAAGGGTGGCAACAACTGGGACGGCGCCTGATCCACACCAGCGACTACCCGCTGGCGCTCAACACCGAAGAGGGCATCGTCAATCTCACCGTGTACAACGATACCCTGTCATCCACCTCGCAGCTGGTTCAGCCGCGGCTGTTGATCGGTCGGATCTACCGGGATGACTACAAGCGGGTGGTGACCGACGAAGAGCTGGCCGCAGTGCCGGAGGATCATCCTCTGCTGTACCGACCGCTGATCGGCGAGGGTTGATTACCTCCCGAATAATGGTGGTGCTCCCGTGGCACTTCTAAGCTCGGATGTATCGATAACAATAATGAGCATCCGATGATGAACAAACCTGTCTCTGATAACCCCAATGCGCGCAGTAGCGGCTGGCGCTGGGGACCGTTCACCTTCCGCGTCCCCTTCCTGCACCTCAAGTTTGTGCCGTCCCAGTTTGTACAGGGGGTGGTGGTCGCCAGTGCCACCAGTCTGATCATGGCGCCGGTAATGATCGGTTACTTCGGCCTGTCGTTCGAAGAGGCACTGGCGCTGTTGATGCTGGCCAATACGGTGCTGTGTGCATCGTTTGTGGTATTTGGCGAACCCTTCGCGCCAGGCATGCTGACCCCCGCGTTTCCCCTGGTGCTGACGTTCATTGTCAGCGGTTATCCCGAGGGGCCGGAGCGATTCCAGGTAATGACGGCGCTGTCCCTGAGCCTGGCGGGCATCGCACTGGTGTTCAGTCTGTCCGGGTTGTCGCGGCGGCTGATCAGCGCGCTGCCGGTGGCATTGAAGGCGGGGATCATCTTCGGTGCCGCAATTTCCGCCCTCGACCGGGTGTTCATCAAGGACGCGGCCCTGTTCGAGAGCCATCCCGTCAGCGCCATCACCGCGCTACTGGTGGCGCTGCTGTTCACCTTCTCCGCGCCGGTGCAGGCGCTGCGTACCCGCCACAAGTGGCTGGATAGTATCTGTTGTCTCGGCCTGCTACCGGGGTTTGTCGCTGCCGCCGTGGTGGGGGTGATAGCCGGGGAAATCCAGTTCGATATGCGCTGGGGGCTGTTCCTGCCGCCGGTCACCGAGACCCTGGCCAAGGTATCACCGCTCAGTATCGGCTGGCCGCCGGCGACGATGTATCTGGAGGTGCTGCCGCTGGCGTTTGTGGCCTACGTGATCCTGTTCGGTGACTTTGTCACCGGCACGGAAATGATTCACAACGCGCAGCCGGCGCGGGAAGACGACCCGGTGGACACCAACTTCGAGCGCAGCCAGATCGCCGTTGCACTGCGCAATGCCGTATCCGCCGTATTCGCGCCGTTGTTTCCTTACCAGGGGGTGCTGTGGACCGGGGTGCACGCGGTGGTGATCCAGACCTGGCAGCGCGGACAGGAGAAGATGAGCAATCTGCACAGCGGTATCGGCTCCTATTACGGCTTCGGGCTGCCGTTGATCTATCTGTGCTGGCCGTGGATCAGTCTGATCAAGCCGATTATGGCCATCGCCCTGATGCTCACCCTCGCGCTGACCGCCTTCGCCTGCATCATGGTGGCGGCACCGCTGGTGAAGAAGCCGCTGGAGATGGTCTGTGCACTGGTGATCGGCTTTATGCTCGCCATGTTTGATGTGTGGACCGCACTGGGTGCGGCGATATTCCTGCTGGTGTGCATCAATGGCAATGTGCCGCGCTGGCGCAAAAGCGCGGCAACGCCACAGCCAGCGCAAGACTGACTTTTACCCCGCCCTCAATTTTGTCTATAAAGGCACCTCATTCGAGGTGCCTTTTTACTTTGAGGGCTTTTATGCAGCAGCCCATTACCGGCTATCACAAAGACGCTGAAGAACACTGGGTCGCGCAGCTGGCTTGCGGGCATAATCAGCATGTGCGCCACGACCCACCGTGGCAGAATCGCCCCTGGGTCACCACTGCCGAAGGCAGGGCGCAGATGCTCGGTCTGAAACTGGAGTGCAAGAAGTGCGATGAAGGTGCGCCTGCCGACGAACAGCCACAAGAGATTACAAGAGACTGATTGATGCCAAAAATCTGGGTCGATGCCGACGCCTGTCCCACAGTTATTAAAGAAATCCTGTTCCGCGCCGCCGAGCGCACGGAAACGGAAATGATCCTAGTGGCCAATCAATATGTGCGCGTGCCGCCATCAAAATTTAGCCGAGCCGTGCAGGTCTCCTCCGGGTTCGACGTGGCGGATAACGAAATCGTTCGCCAGTGCGAGGCCGGCGACCTGGTGATTACGGCGGATATTCCGCTGGCGTCGGAAGTGATCGACAAGGATGCCACCGCACTCAATCCGCGCGGCGAGAAATATTCCAAGGCCAATATCCGCGCACGCCTGAATATGCGCGACTTTATGGAAACCATGCGCTCCAGTGGTGTACATACCGGTGGCCCGCCGCCGCTGGGGCAGCAGGAAAGGAAAGCGTTTGCGGATCAGCTGGATCGCTGGCTGGTGCGGGCGCGGAAAACATAGTGTAATTGGATAAAATGTGATGGTTGAACTGGTACCGTTTAAAGCGGATTTCCTGCCGGAACTGATGTCGTGGATTGACAGTGAACGCGCGTGTCGCCTGTGGGCCGGTTCGTGGTTTGAATATCCATTTGATGAGAAGAGCTTCTCCCGCGACAGCCGCTGGCAGGAGATCCCCAGCTTTGTTCTTCAGGACGAGCAGGGGCAGATTTTGGCCTTTGGGCAGTATTACAATCGCCTGGACTGTTGTCACCTGGCGCGACTGATCGTGTCCCCGAAAACCCGTGGCTCTGGATTGGGCCGGCAACTGGTTACCGGGCTCATTGCCCGCGGCAGCGAAGCATTGAAACTGGATCGCGCCTCCCTGTTTGTGTTGAAAGACAACCCGCTGGCGTTGTCCCTTTACGAAAAGCTTGGCTTTCGTCGACGCGATTATCCGGAGCCGGAACCGGGGTTGGAAATTTGCTATTACATGGTGGCATCTGCTCGCTCGCGGATTAATGGAGAACATTGATATGCGAAGACTGAAACACAGAGTGGGGCTGCTACCCCTGCTTGTGAGCGTGTTTTTCTTATCCGCTGTATCTGCAGAAACAGCTCTCCCACAGTTGCAAGCCTATGAGGTGCCGGCAGACTGGCGGACGCCAGTGAAGCCTTTGCAGATCGCTGATCAAACCTGGCAAATTGGAAGTAAATCGTTAACTGCGTTACTGGTGAAAACCGGAAACGGTGCAGTCCTGATCGACGGTGGAATGCCTCAAATGGCGGAACATCTGCTGTCGAACATGCAAGCATTGGATGTAGCGCCAGAGGATCTGAAATGGATATTGCACAGTCACGGCCATGCGGATCATGCAGGCCCACTGGCCGCGATAAAAAATGCCAGTGCCGCACGGATTGCCAGTAACGCCGAGTCTTCTCGCTTGTTGGCGCGTGGCGGAGCGGGTGATCTTCATTTTGATGATGGGCTGCTTTTCCCTTCTGTTAGCGTTGATCGTTATTTGCAGGATGGCGAACAGATTGTGCTGGGAGAGGTTACGTTTACAGTACATTTTATACCCGGCCATACGCCGGGCAGCATGGCTTGGACCTGGCGCGATAGTCTGAATGGACAAGAAATCGATATCGCCTATGTGGACAGTCTGACTGCGCCGGGCTACCAGTTGATCGGAAATGTCCGCTATCCGAATATCGTTGCTGATTTTCATCGCAGTTTTGACCGAATCAGTGCTCTGCCCTGTGATCTACTGTTAACACCCCATCCGCATGCCAGTGGCTGGACCTATGGCGATAAAGCGCTGCGTAAAAAATCCGTGAGTTGTTCCAAGTACGCCGAGAATGCACAGCGCGTATTACAGGAGCAGCTTAACAAACAGGAGCAACAGATTAGAGAGATCAATGACAACTTTGATTGAACCGCAGACCGAGCGTCTTCAGCTGCGCCAGTGGCGGAACAAGGACCGCGAACCCTTTGCCGCGATGAACGCAGACCCGCGGGTGATGGAATTTTTCCCCGCGCTGCTGAGTCGCGAGGAAAGCGACGCGGCTATCGATCGCCAGATCACACATATCGAAAAATATGGTTGGGGATTCTGGGCGGTAGAGCGTCTCGAAGATCATCAGTTTATCGGTTTTGTCGGGATCAAAAACGTCGGTGACGAACTGCCATTTGCGCCGGCGGTGGAAATCGGTTGGCGACTGGCTGTGGATTTCTGGGGAAAGGGCTACGCAACCGAGGCAGCATGCGCGAGTTTGCAGATCGGTTTCGAGCAGCTGAAATTGAAGGAAATTGTTTCGTTCACAGCGCTGAACAATATGCGCTCTAGAAGCGTGATGGAAAAAATCGGTATGGTCGACACCTGCAAAACTTTTTTGCACCCGTCCCTATCCGATGAACATCCCTTGCAGGAGCACTGCCTGTACCAACTATTTCGGGACCGTTAATGCGGTCCCGCTGCATAATGTCTTGCGCGGTTTCGGATAATAAGTGCAATTGGTAAGAGAGAGGCCAGCTGGTAGAGTCGGCGCCTCTCCCGACCAAGAGAAAAGCACTGATGAGCTACTACCAGCTGACCGAGAACGAACGATACCAGATTTACAGCCTGAGAAAAGCCGGACACTCACAAGCAGAAATAGCGGAGCTGCTGGAAAGGCATCCATCGACGATCAGTCGAGAACTGCGGAGAAATACGGGGCTGCGAGGGTATCGCCCTGGTCAAGCCCATAAGCTATCAGATGTCCGGCGACGAGAGGCCCATAAGGCGCGGAAAGTGACCGACGAGGTGCAGCGTCAGATTGAGCTGCTAACCATGCAAGATTTAAGCCCGCAGCAGACTGCGATCTACTTGGAGAGGCACACAGGTGTTTCGCTACACCATGAAACGATTTACCAGATAATTTATGCAGATCAAGCCAGCGGTGGGGATTTGTATACACATCTGCGGATAGCGTCCAAGCCATATCGTAAACGCTATGGCAGCTACGACCGGCGGGGAAAGATCAAAAACAGGGTGAGTATAGAAGAACGTCCAGTTGTTGTTGATCAGATGAGTCGGATTGGAGACTGGGAAGGTGATACTGTCATTGGCAAGGGACGCAGCGGAGCATTGCTGACGATGGTTGAGCGCAAGACATTGTTTACAGTCATTGTGCGACTGACGGGTAAACGAGCAGACTTGCTGGCCGATGCAGCTGTTGCTCACATGGCTCACCTGAAGGACAAGATTAAAACGATAACCTTCGACAACGGGCTTGAGTTCTCCGGACATGAGGTTATAGCCAGAGGGCTGGGCGCGGATATTTATTTCGCGCACCCCTACGCCTCTTGGGAGCGGGGGATCAATGAAAACACCAACGGTCTTATTCGGCAGTATTTTCCAAAAGGAACGGACTTCAACAAGGTGACGGACGATCAGGTTCACTTTGTTATGAATCGGTTGAACAGCAGGCCGAGAGAAAGTCGAGGCGGCAAGTCACCAAATGAATTATTTATGGGGCAGCGAGACGATTTGCTCGCTGCGTGAAGAAATTGCAGTTATTACTTGAAACCAAGTTGCATTATTGTCCGGTTGACCCCAATAACTCCTCCAATAGATCGGCAACGGAGGTTGCCAACAAGGTGAAAGAGCCGGTCGCGAAAAACCAGACACCGACAACGGAATAATTTACAAACTGCGGCAAGAAAAGAATACTGCCGACCAGAAAAAACAGACTGGCCAGGATCATCAGTACCAGATTGATTCTGCGTTTAATCATTAAAACCCTCCGGTCAAATACCTGTGAATCAGCGGACTGTGTAGGTTAGCAATACGCCGGGATTAAAAGTTCGGTTGAAAACCAAAAGATGCTGAAATGCGGTTCCAGCTGTTGATTTCCAGAATGATTGCGGTCAGTTCCAGCAGACCCGCAGCGTCAAACTCTGCAATGGAAGCGGCGTAGATGGCATCCGGAACCCCACCGTCTGAAATACGGGTCAGGTACTCTGACCAGGTCAGCGCGTTGCGTTCTCGTTTACTGAAGCAGCTGGCTTCCCGCCATGCGGGCAGTACATCCAGGCGTGCCTGTTGCTCACCGTCTCGGCGCGCTTCCTCGGCGTGCATCCGCTGGCAATAGCAGCAGTGATTGATCTGGGACACCCGTAGCCGGACCAGGTGGGCGAGTGAACTTTCAATGGCTTTGGATTGATGGGTCTTGTCACCCAGAAGCGTCAGTGCTTCGGCGATTCGCGGACAGAGCTGATAGAGTTCAGATGGGGATAATCTGTCAGTCATGATAGGCGTGCTCCTCAGTTGTAGAGCGCCATTGTGTTGGGTGACAGCGGTTAGGGCTTGTAAATTTCCGACAACTTGCGCGTGCGATAATGGCCGGGCGTTTCACCCACCAGTCGCGCGAAAGATTTGGTGAAGTGAGCCTGATCGTAAAAACCGCAGCTGAGCCCAATGTCTGCCAGCGGGTGTGTGGATTGTGCAAGCCGGGCCCGGGCCAGTTTGATTCTCTGATGGCTCAGGAACTCGGAAGGTCGCAGTCCCACTTCCCGGCGGAACTGGCGCTCCAGTGTCCTGGTGCTGACACCGGCCATCGCCGCCATCCGTCCGATGCTTGCGGTGATGGACAGTGTCGAAATTACATTGCGCACGCGATCACTGCCACTGCCAGACGCCTTCTCTTGTGCCAGTAGCCACTGCTCGATCAATCTCAGCGAGTTGACGGAGTTTTCCGGATCCATCTTGGCCAGGGTGGAGGCAAACTTTGTATATTGTGATGGTGTCAGTAAGTCGGCTGCAGAGACATTGAAGTCGCAACACGCCACAGGAGATACACCGAAAAGCCGATAGAGCGCGCCGGGACGGAAACGTACACTGACCGTGTGTGTGGTTGAGGTGAACGTCCAGCGATTGCGAAAAGAGTTGAACTGAAAATAGGCACTGTCCATCGGCCGATCGAGATCAATCACCAGACTGCTACCGCCATCTGGATATAGGGTTTCTGCCGAATTAACCGCAGGTAACAGGAAGCTGCCTGTCGACCAGTAGCATTCTACGCGGTGCGCGATTGCCGTGGCGGGAATAAAACGCCGAAACCCTAGATGGCGGAATTGGGCAATACTGGTTTCTTCTTGCAAACTCTCCTCCGGACTGAATACCAAAAATATAAGGACACCTGTCCAGAATTACATGGGAACGCTCGCTGTGCGATCCAGGTTGCGATACGCCAGTGCCTCCGCAATCTGTGCAGTGCCGATGTTTTCCTGCCCGGATAAATCCGCCAGGGTGCGGGCGACTTTCAAAACGCGGTGATAACTGCGCGCAGACAGCCCGAGTTTCTCCACTGAGGTGCGCAACAGGGCGCTCTCCGCATTGCCGAGCCGGCAGTGTCTATCCAGCTCGCTGCCGCTCAACGATGCGTTGATCTTGCCCTGTCGCGCCAGCTGGATCTCCCGCGAGCGCTGCACCCGCTCACGCACCTGTTGCGAACTTTCCCCCCGCGGTGCCTCCTGCAACTGGCTCGCACTTATGCTCGCCACTTCCACCTGCATATCAATACGGTCCAGCAGCGGGCCGGACAGCTTGTTGCGGTAGCGATCGATCTGGTCCGGGGTGCAGCGACAGCGGGGTTCGCCCATATAACCACAGGGGCAGGGGTTCATGGCGGCAACCAGTTGGAAGTTGGCGGGAAAGGTGACCTGGGCGCGGGCGCGGGAGATTCGTACCTCGCCGTTTTCCAGCGGCTCGCGCAGTATTTCCAGTGCCGAGCGGGGAAACTCCGGCATCTCGTCCAGAAACAGCACCCCGCGGTGGGCGAGGCTGATTTCTCCCGGGCGCGGATTACTGCCGCCACCCACCAGCGCGGTGGGAGATGCGGAGTGGTGCGGTGCGCGAAATGGACGCTGCTGGATGCGCTCGAGACCGGCGCTGGAATAGAGCGCTGCCACTTCCAGCAGTTCGCGCTCGGCAAGCGGTGGCAGTATCCCCGGCAGGCGGCTGGCGAGCATGGTCTTGCCGGTACCCGGTGGGCCGTAAAACAACAGGTTGTGGCCGCCGGCGGCGGCCACTTCCAGTGCGCGGCGGGCCTTCAGCTGTCCGCGCACGTCTTCCAGATCGGCACAGGGGGCCGCATCGGTGTCCGGCTGGTGCACGGCATTGGGTAGCGGCTCGCGGCCGTGCAACTGGGCGCAGACCTGTAACAGGGACGCGGCAGATTTTACCGGGGTATCAATCAACGCCGCTTCGGCGGCGGAGGCGTCGCTGACCACCAGAATTCGATCTCTGTCGCCACAGGCCATGGCCGCGGGCAGGGCGCCGGGGATCGGGCGCAGACTGCCAGACAGTGCCAGCTCGCCGATAAACTCAAACTGCTCCAGCGCCTCCCCCGGCACCTGGCCGGAGGCGGCGAGGATGCCGAGGGCAATCGCCAGATCGTAGCGGCCGCCGGCTTTGGGCAGGTCTGCCGGCGCCAGGTTGACGGTAATCCGCCGCTGGGGAAATTCGAAGTGACTGTTGATGATGGCGCTGCGCACCCGGTCGCGGCTTTCCCGCACCGCGGCTTCCGGCAGGCCGACAATGTTGAAGGCGGGGAGCCCGTTGGCGAGGTGGGTTTCCACGGTTACCAGCGGTGCCTGAATACCCAGCTGAGCGCGGGCGTAGGTAATGGAGAGGCTCATTTTCTTCCCTGAAAATCCGTCTGTCCTGAATGGTTTACGAGCCGGGGGCGCTGTGCTCCCGTGCTCAGTCGCGCTTTTTCAGTTCCGCTTCCAGTGTGCTGATCTGGCTCTCGAGCTCGGCGAGCTTCTCCTCCGCGCGGGCCAGTTTGGCGGCCTGGATATCGAATTCCTGCTGGCTGACCAGGGGCAGTTTGCCGAGCGCCACCGCGAGCGCATCCTTGAGGTCACTGCTGATTACCGCACCCTGTTGTTGCAGCTCATTTAATAACTGTTGCAATTTGTCCCGTGCCACGCGCAATTCTCCACTAAGAAATTCCCTTAAATCAGCGGTAAATAGTACCGCAGCCGGGAATCCCTACCAAGGCAATCCTGCCGTGCGCCGCGATGGTTCATCTGGCGCAAGCCTATTCCTGATGTGCCCGATCTCGGTGCGGGTTCTATTTTGGTGCGCACTGTTTTTGCGCAGGTTGTTTTGACTGCTCCGTTCCGAGTGTTTCATTTAAGTCACAAATCCCCTCTAACCCGCTGATTTCTCAGGGGGTTTTTAAAGTTGGCACTAACTCTGCAAGTACCCAGATACGAATCGCCCTGGTGACGAAGGCAGGGGGAGGATCTTCAGAACTCTTCGTAGCAGAAACGGAAACGCTTTCCGCTATCCGAAGTTTTCAGTGAAGTGCCCGGGCGAGTCAGCGGCGGTAGTCGTCACTCCCCGGCGCAGTCAAAGCAATAAATATTTGCCGCCAACAATAAAAACCAAGACGAGCATTTCACACAGAGAACCAGGAGAACCAAAGTGCGATTCAACATGAATAAAAAAATTGCGACGGTATTTGCAGGAAGCGCGCTCGCTATTGCCATCGGCAGCCCGGCTGCGATGGCACAGGAAGCCGGTGTCAGTGTCAGCGCCAACCTGGGCGTAGTCAGTGACTACCGCTTCCGCGGGATTTCCCAATCCGACACCGGCGCTGTGATTCAGGGCGGTGTGGACCTGGGGTTCGAGAACGGGGTTTACCTCGGTACCTGGGCGTCCCAGGTAGATTTTGCTTATGGCACTGATGAAACCAAGTACGAACAGGATTTCTACGGCGGTTACGCGGGTGAAACCGCCGGTGGTGTCGGTTACGACGTGGGTTACATCTACTACGCCTATCACGGCAGTGATCAGGATGAGGATTATCAGGAGGTCTACGGCAGCCTGAGTTTTGGTGATGCCAGTGTCGGCTTTGCCTATTCCGATGACTATTGGGCCGCTACCGGTGCTTTTTATTACCTGAACGGTGGTTACTCATTTGCGCTGCCAAATGATATCGCGCTGGATCTGTCTGCGGGCCTGAACCTGTTCGCTGAAGACGATCTGTTTTTCTCGAATACCGATCAGTACATCGATTACACGGTATCCGTCAGCAAGGAGTTTGGTGGTCTCGGTCTCTCGGCGTCACTGATCGGAACCGATCTGAGCGAGAGTGAGTGCTGGGCTTCAGACTGGTGTGAGCCGACTGTTGTCGCTGGGGCGACTTACAGCTGGTAAACCAATACCGGGCCCGCGCACTGAATCGTGCAGCGGGCCTTTATTACAGGGGGAAGCCATGAAACTGGTAACCGCAGTCATTAAACCTTTCAAGCTCGACGCGGTTCGCGATGCGCTGGCAGAAGCCGGCGTCAGCGGTATTACCGTGAGTGAAGTAAAGGGCTTTGGGCGGCAGAAAGGGCATACCGAGCTCTACCGGGGCGCCGAGTATGTGGTGGATTTTCTGCCCAAAACCATGTTGCAGATCGCTGTCGATGACAGTCAGGTCGATGCCGTGCTGGAAGCGATTGGTAGTGCAGCGCAGAGCGGCAAGATCGGCGACGGCAAGATCTTTGTTGCCGAACTGGAACAGGCAATTCGCATCCGTACCGGGGAAACCGGCGCGGAAGCAATTTAATAACAGTGAAAGATTGCCAATAACATCTCACTGAATTTTCAAAAAAAACCGCCGGGGCGACTCGGGAAAGTTTGGGTTAAACGGAGCGAAAAATGGAAAATCAAATTTTTCAATTGCAGTACGCAATTGATACGTTTTATTTCCTCGTGTGTGGTGCGCTGGTCATGTGGATGGCGGCAGGTTTCGCCATGCTGGAGGCGGGCCTGGTACGGTCCAAGAACACCACAGAAATTCTGACTAAAAACGTGGCGCTGTTTGCGATTGCCAGCACCATGTACCTGATCAGTGGTTACGCCATCATGTACGACGGCGGCTGGTTACTGAAGGGTATCGAGGCGTTTAGTCTCGATAGTGTGCTCGCGAGTTCCGCTGAAAATGGATTCGACGGTGACTCGGTTTATTCCGGAGCGTCGGACTTCTTCTTCCAGGTGGTATTCGTTGCCACGGCGATGTCTATCGTCTCTGGTGCGGTGGCCGAGCGTATGAAGCTGTGGAGCTTTCTGGTCTTTGCGGTTGTCCTGACCGGCTTCATCTACCCGCTGGAAGGTTCCTGGACCTGGGGTAGCGCTGACGTATTCGGTATGTACAACCTGGGGGACCTCGGTTTCTCCGATTTCGCCGGTTCCGGTATCGTGCATATGGCTGGTGCTGCGGCAGCACTCGCTGGCGTATTGCTGCTGGGCGCACGGAAAGGCAAATACGGCCCCAATGGCGAAATCTACGCCATACCCGGTGCCAACCTGCCGCTGGCGACCCTGGGTACCTTCATCCTGTGGATGGGCTGGTTCGGCTTCAACGGCGGCTCCGTACTGAAACTGGGTGATGCAGCCAGTGCACACTCTGTCGCCATGGTGTTCCTGAATACCAACGCCGCCGCCGCGGGTGGTGCAGTGGCTGCGCTGATCACCGGCCGCATCCTGTTTGGCAAGGCCGACCTGACCATGTTGCTGAATGGCGCGCTGGCTGGTCTGGTGGCGATCACCGCTGAACCTTCCACGCCAACTGCCCTGCAGGCAACCCTGTTCGGTGCACTGGGTGGCATCCTGGTGGTCTTCTCCATCGTTACTCTGGACAAGCTGAAGATCGACGATCCGGTCGGTGCCATCTCCGTGCACGGCGTGGTTGGTCTGCTTGGCCTGCTGCTGGTACCGGTTACCAACGACGGCTCCAGCTTCAGCGGCCAGCTGATCGGCGCCGCCACCATCTTCGTTTGGGTATTCACCGCCTCCTTTGCAGTCTGGTTCGCTCTCAAGCTGATCACTGGTCTTCGCGTTACCGAAGATGAAGAGCAGCAAGGTGTTGACTTGACCGAGTGCGGAATGGAAGCTTATCCGGAATTTATGAGCAAGTAAGCGCTCATAAGATCGCTGCCGGGAGCTCGGAGTCATATCCGCCCGGCAGCTGAAAGAATCTTCCGGCACCGGTTCACTCTGGGCCGGTGCCCGCAGGAAACATAATCAGGGGATAAGCCAATGAAATTGATTACGGCTGTTGTGAAGCCATTCAAACTCGACGACGTGCGCACGGCGCTGTCCGAAGTGGGTGTTCAGGGTATGACCGTGACCGAAGTAAAAGGCTTCGGGCGTCAGAAGGGACACACCGAGCTGTATCGCGGCGCAGAATACGTTGTAGATTTCCTGCCCAAGGTGAAACTGGAACTGGCGGTGGACGACAGCATGGTCGACGGCGCGGTTGAAGCGATCACCAAAGCGGCACAGACCGGCAAGATCGGTGATGGCAAGATCTTCATCACCGCACTGGAAGAAGTGATCCGCATCCGTACCGGTGAAACCGGCAGCGAAGCGGTCTGATTCGCAGAATCCGACACTTTTCCGAAGGCCCCGCTCGCGGGGCTTTTTTGTGCCTAAAATTTGTACAAAAGCAATGGGGCGCCACGAAAAGTGACTTCAAGGGTGATTTCGTGGGAATTGGCGTCAGTTTGGCGGGCGATTATTTGGCGGGGAAAAAAGCATAACCAACTGCAATAAATCTGCCGCATTCCCGCCGAAAAAACTCTATTTAATCCCGGAACCTTTGCTGGAAGTCTGAACAGACACTACCTATAAATACTCTCGCTGCAGGTTGGTATGTGCTCGCACGCCAGCCGGCGGCAACAGGGGTATTTCCTCTGTAACAAGGTGTATCAAGTTACAGGGTTAGTGATATGAAAGACAATCAAGCCAGTGCGCGTTCCAAAGAGAGCGAGGAGTTTTCTGAAGAGCGCTCCTTATCATCCCGCAAGCGGGCTCGCAGTCAGCTCAGTGCCGAAGTGGAGGCCTTCCTCGCCAGAGGTGGTGCGATCAGTGAGGTCGAGCCAGATGTGACCGCAGACCCGCCCCGCAAGCCGCAGCCGAAGTACGGCAGTCGGCCGATCTGAGCGGGAGTCTGGATACCGACATCCGTCGGTAGGGCGAAAGGTCCTCAGATCGATGATTGGGTCCGAGGATAAGTCACCCCGGCGAAAGCCGGGGTCCAGTTTTCAGCTTATTCAATCCCCGGTCTCGTCAAAGACGAATTCAACCTGTCCCATCTCTCGATTCGCCATCTCGATTTTCCGCGAAAGATTAGCGATCCTTCCGGCTCAGCTCTTTTCCAGCAACCGTGGCAGCAGGCGTTCCAGCACTTCTCCGATATACGACAGGAACAGGGTGCCGAGGCTGGAGCGGTAGTGGTTGGGGTCGCTGGAGCCCACCGCGAGAATACCCAGCTGGTCCGCCAGCGGCACTACTGCCGCAGAGGCCACCTGATCCGCCTGTTTGCCGAACAGATAGGCGTTTTCCGACGGGCGCAGGGTACCGCACACGGTGCGACCATTGCGCAGGATGGAGCCGATGGAGCCCTCTGCGTTGGCGCGGGCGCTGGTGCGTACCTGCCCGAGCTTGCCGGCGGAGCCGGGCAGGGGGCCGAACAGGGTCAGCGCAGTGACCTCAACCCCAAAGTCCTCGCGAAAGCTCTTCAGCAGGGCGTCTCCGGCCTCGGCCACGGTGCGGGCCTCCAGCAGCTCCAGTACCAGGCGCCGGCTATGGCTGAACATCTCGTCGTTGTGACGGGCATTCTGTAGCAGCTGATCGAGACGCTGGCGCATCTCGATATTGCGTTCCCGCAGCAGGTTGGTCTGATGGGTCATCAGCGACACGGTCTTGCCGGATTCACGCGGGAACTGGATGGTTTCCAGCAACTCGATATTTTCGGCAAAGAAGGTGGGGTTCTGGATCAGGTAGCGGGCCACCTGTCGCGCCAGCACTTTCTTGTTGCGCTGGCTCTCGTTGTCGGCGGCCTGCTGTTTTTCCAGGTTGGCTTCGACGTCGCCGTCGATCAGGGGGGCGTCGCTGTGATCGGTCATGCTGTTTTCGCTGATTCCGGATTGGTTTTCAGAGCACTATCTGTCCGTGATATACCGCGGTGGCGGGCCCGGTCATGGTAACCGGCTCGCCGGGGCCCGGCCAGTGAATCGTCAGGGTGCCGCCGGGGAGCTGGATCTGTACTTCCTCGTCCACCAGATCCCGCAACCGCGCGGAAACCATCGCCGCACAGGCGCCGGTGCCACAGGCACGGGTTTCACCGACACCGCGTTCGAACACCCGCAGACGTGCCCTGGTGCGATCTTCGATCTGAAGAAAGCCTACATTGACCTTCTGCGGGAAGCGCGGGTGACACTCGATGGCGGCCCCCAGGGCGTCCACCGGTGCGGTGTCGACGTCCTCTACCAGCAGCACCGCGTGGGGATTGCCCATGGACACGGCGCCGACGTTGTACACCTCACCGCCCACATCCAGCGGATAGGTTTCCGCCTGGATGTCGGCGTCGAAGGGAATTTCCTGCGGTTCCAGAATCGGCGCGCCCATATCCACACTGACCTGATCCCTGTCCTGCACATTCAGTTGCAGGATGCCGGCGGCGGTTTCCACCAGAATGCTGTCTTTACTGGTCAGGCGGCGGTCGCGTACAAAACGGGCAAAACAGCGCGCGCCGTTACCACAGTTTTCCACTTCACTGCCGTCGGCATTGTAGATGCGGTAGCGGAAATCCACGTCCGGATTGCGCGGCGCCTCCACCACCAGAATCTGGTCGCAACCGATGCCGGTGTGGCGGTCGCCGAGGGCACGGATTTTCTCCGGGGACAGTTTGACCCGCTGGGTGATGGCGTCGACCATCACAAAGTCATTGCCCAGTCCGTGCATTTTGGTGAATTTGAGCCGCATGCTGTTTCTCTTCCCTCAGGCTTTGCCGGGTACGGTGGATTCTCCGCGCACCAGATCCGCCAGGCTTTCCCGCGCACGCACCAGGTAGGTCTTGTCGCCGTCTACCAGGACTTCGGCGGCACGGGTGCGGGAATTGTAATTGGAACTCATGGTAAAGCCGTAGGCACCGGCGGACAGCATGGCCAGCAGCTGTCCCGGTTGCAGGGACAGTGCGCGGTGCTTGCCGAGAAAGTCGCCGGTTTCACATACCGGGCCGACAATATCCCAGCTCTCGCTGGCACTGTTGTCTGGTGTCACCGCAACGATATCCTGCCACGCTTGGTACAGCGCCGGGCGCAGATTGTCGTTCATGGCGGCGTCGACGATGGCGAAGTTGTGCTCGTCGGTACGTTTCAGGTATTCCACCCGGGTCAGCAGGGCGCCGCCGTTGGCGGCAATGGAGCGGCCGGGCTCCAGCACCAGTGCCAGATCTCTTCCGGCGAGCTTCTCTTTGACAGCGCCCAGGTAGTCGCTCACTTCGGGGGGCTCTTCACCGCGATAGCGCACGCCCAGGCCGCCGCCGAGGTCGAGATGTTTCAGTTGCGTGCCGTCTTCAGCAAGCTCATCGATCAGCATCAGCAGGCGATCGAGGGCGTCGAGGAAGGGGGCAATTTCGGTCAGTTGTGAGCCGATATGACAATCCACACCCACCGCATCCAGGTTGGTCGAGGCAGCCACCTTGCGGTAGGCGTCGCGCGCCCGGTCAATGGCGATACCGAATTTGTTTTCTTTCAGGCCGGTGGAAATATACGGGTGGGTCTTGGCATCCACATCCGGATTCACCCGCAGCGAAACCGGGGCGACCACGCCCATCTCGGCGGCCACCGCGTCCAGTCGTTCCAGCTCCGCCTCGGATTCCACATTGAAGCAGTGCACACCCACTTGCAGGGCGCGGCGCATTTCTTCCGCCGTCTTACCCACACCGGAGAACACGACCTTGGCCGGATCGCCGCCGGCCATCAGTACCCGTTCCAGCTCGCCTGCGGAGACGATGTCGAAACCCGCCCCCAATTGTGCGAGTACCGACAGGATGCCGAGATTGCTGTTGGCCTTGATGGCATAGCAGATCAGCCCCGGATGATCGCCGAGGGCATCGGCGTAGGCCTGGTACTGGCGCTCGTAGTGCGCGCGGCTGTAGACATAGGTGGGGGTGCCGAACTGTTCGGCAATCTGTTCCAGGCTGACGCCTTCGGCCCACAGGCTTCCCTGCTGGTAGTGGAATTCACTCATTTGGATACTGCTTCTGCTTCCGTGTGTTGCTGTGTTTCTTCTTGCCTGCCCTGCTCGCCGGTTTTCTCATCGGGCGCGACGCTGGCGCCCGATCCGGCAGGCGCAGCCGCTGCGGGGGCTGTTGTTGTAGGGGCCGTCTTTGTGGGGGCTGTCGATGCAGGCGCCGTGGCGCTGCTGCCGGTTCCCGGTTGCGCCGGTTGCTGGGGCAGGTACAGCGGGCCTTTCTGGCCACAGGCGGCGAGCAGCAGCGTCGAGAGGACAATCAGTGAGCGCATTTTCATAGGAACCCGTCTGCGGCGATAATGACTGGAAAAGCCTGCTAGTATAACGACCCTCGCCCCCCAGCAACACAGTAACAGTAGTAACCAGATTATGACTCAGACAGCCTCCAACGCTGCCTACAATGCCGCCATTGAAGAAACCCTGATCGCCATCGAAGACGCGCTCGACAATTGTGACGTGGATATGGATTACGAGCGCGCGGACGCGGTGCTGACCATCACCCTGGAAGACAACGGCACCCAGGTGATCCTGTCGCGCCAGAGTGCGGTGCAGGAACTGTGGGTGGCGGCGCGCTCCGGTGGTTTTCACCTGAGCTTTGACAATTCCGGAAGCAAAGCCGGCTGGAAATGCTCCACCACCGGCGAAGACCTGCCGACCCTGTTGGATCGCGTGCTGACTGAACAGCAGGGCGCACCTGTTGCGCTGGGGCTATAAACGCCGGACCTGTCCGCCCCGATTTCACGGGCCCTGCCGGCTCCCGGCAGGCCCGTTGCCCCTGAAAACCTCCCGCTGATTTCACCGCTTCTGTAGATGGGTGCGCCTGCATCCGTACCTGGCTGTGTGCGCGAAAGTCTGGCCAATCCGTTCTTCTGATGCTAGATTGATATCAAAATGATGTCACTTGAAAGAGATTTCAAGCTGATATAGCGCACAAGCAAACTGAGATAACGCACAAGGAGTTCCGAATGATCAAGGAAAAACGCGCCTTTACAGTGAACGGCTACGGCATGTTGGCGGTGCTGCTGGCACTGCAGGTATTCGCCATCGGCATGCTGGGACGGAGCCTGGTGGCGGCGGAATTTGCCGGGGTGGCAGGATGGGGGCTGGCGACGTTGATTGTCGCCTTCTGCTGGCACGGCCTGTTTATGGTGGCCCCCAATCAGGGCAAGATCCTGCAGCTGTTCGGTAAATATGTGGGTACCGAACATATCACCGGCCTGCGCTGGGCCAATCCACTGATTTTCAAACGCACGCCGATTTCCCTGCGGGTGCGCAATTTCGAAAGTGGCAAACTCAAGGTCAACGATGCCAACGGCAATCCGATCGAGATCGCCACGGTGGTGGTATGGAAGGTGGTGGACTCCGCTGAAGCCTATTTCGAGGTGGATGACTACGAGAGCTTTGTCACCATCCAGAGCGAGGCGGCGCTGCGCAACGTGGCCAATGAATATCCCTACGATAATCACAGCGATGAAGCCATTTCCCTGCGCGGCGATCCCGTCAGCATCGCGGAAAAGATTCGCGATCAGGTGCAGGAGCGTCTCGGCCGTGCGGGCATTCAGGTCATTGAAGCGCGCATCAGCCACCTGGCTTACGCACCGGAAATCGCCCAGGCGATGTTGCGCAAACAGCAGGCGGGTGCGGTATTGGCGGCACGTAAACTGATTGTGCAGGGCGCGGTGGAGATGGTGACCGATGCGATTTCCACCCTGGCGGAATCTCACGAGTTGGAGCTGGATGAGGAGCGCAAGGCGAATATGGTGAACAACCTGATGGTCGTGATCTGCGGAGAACAGCAGGCGCAGCCGGTGATCAACAGCGGCAGCCTGTACTGATCGGTCATGGCAAAAAAGAAAGCCTTTCCACTACGTATCAATGAGCAGGTGCTAGCCGCAATGCAGCGCTGGGCGGACGACGATCTGCGCAGCCTGAACGCGCAGATCGAGTATGTGTTGCGCGATGCACTGGTGCAGTCCGGGCGGGTGAAACTGGTGCAGAAGGTGGTGACGGAAATTCAGGAGCAGGACGAAGGTTCGGACGAAACCTGAAATGTTAAGGTTTGAGATCATCTAAGCAGGGATCCAATGAGCTTCGTAGATCCCTCCGTGGCGGCGCCGCTGCCGGGGAAACCTTTGTGAGACACGAGCTAGGAGCCCCCCCTTAACCCGTCCCTGGGGGCTCTGTACCGCCATTCATGGCGGTGAAGGTCTCACAAAGGCTTCCCCGGCATCGTCGCCTTCGCTTCAGCTTTCGGCGCACTGTCTAATTTTCGAGCCCGAACTTAGTTTTTGCATACGGACCGATCACTTCGATCTTTTCCACCCACAGCGCGCCGCGGTAATCGGTCGATAGAAAATCAATTTGTTCCGGGGTGTAGATACCGTGCACACCGCCGGGACTTCGGTGCTTAAAGTCCAAGACCATCACCAGGCTGCCCGCATCTTCCATACGCTGTAAAAATCGATTCGGCCAGCCCCATAGTGCCCAGTGCCAGGTATTGGGTGCGACTACGGCGCCGTTGCGACAGGCTTCCGGTACATAGCCGCTCCAGCCCAGCATCAGGTAGCGGTAGGTGCATTGCTTGACGCTGTCGCGGCTGAATACCCAGGCGTCCGGCCGCAGCTTGCGGATTTTCTCCATGACCTTTTCGCTGCCGTAAACTCTTAACTTGCCCCGGGTCGGCAGGTTCCTTTCACGCAGGTAGTTGTCCAACTGCACGGCTTCTTGCGGGCGCCCGCTTTTGATGTTGATCAGAAATTCCCTGTCGGGGAATGCGCGGTAGACCTCTTCCAGTGTTGGCATCAGCCCAACCCCTTTGCCGCGAAACGGAAACGTCTTGCCGCCATCCGGGGTGTAGCCGTAGCCAATATCCAGGGTTTTCAGATATTCCATTGTGTGCTCGCGGGTGGTGCCTTTGCCCTCGGTGCGACAGTCCAGGGTCCAGTCGTGGAATACGGCAAATTCGCCGTCGGTGGTGGGGTGTACATCGATTTCGACAATGTCCGCACCGGCATCGAATGCCGCCTGCATGGAGGCGAGGGTGTTCTCCAGGTACTGGTGTTCGGGCTGAAATACGCGGATCGCGGTGCAGTCGTCGCGGCCGAGGTTTTCCCGGTTGTAGGTCTGGTAGACCCCGCGGTGGGCTATCAGTGTCGGTTTACCGGAGCGAGTGCCTGCGAGCCACGAGGCATTGGTGAGGTAGATGGCAATGGCGAACGCGCTGATGCCGAGAAACAGGTATTTGCGCATTGGTAGGCTCTCCCTTTTTTATCGGGAGAAGTCTAGCGGGTCATTTTCCAGAGAAGGTGGCGGTGACGGGATGAATTATGGCGAATTGTGGCAGCGAGCCGGGCGGCCCGCTGCCAACGGGGTTTATCGGGCGCCGATCAACTTGCGCGCACGCGCACAGGCGGCGCGCACCTGATTCGGCGCGGTGCCGCCGATATGGTCGCGGGCGGCGACGGAGCCTTCCAGGGTGAGCACGTCGAACACGTCATCGCCAATGGTGTCGGAGAATTTCTGCAGTTCCGCCAGGCTGAGGTCGGCGAGGTCGCACTCCTTCTCGATCGCGAACGCCACCGACTGGCCGACGATTTCATGGGCATCGCGGAAGGTAACGCCCTTGCGCACCAGGTAATCGGCGAGGTCGGTGGCGGTGGAGAAGCCTTTGCCGGCAGCGGCGAGCATGTTTTCTTTCTTCGGCTTCAGTGCCGGGGCCATGTCGGCGAAGGCGCGCAGGCAGTCGAGCGCGGTATCGGCGGCATCAAAGAGCGGCTCTTTGTCTTCCTGGTTGTCCTTGTTGTAGGCCAGCGGCTGGCTCTTCATCAGGGTCAGCAGGGCGATCAGGTGGCCGTTGACGCGACCGGTCTTGCCGCGCACCAGTTCCGGTACATCCGGGTTTTTCTTCTGTGGCATGATGGAGGAACCGGTGCAGAAACGATCCGGCAGGTCGATAAAGTCGAACTGGCTGGAGGTCCATAGCACCAGCTCTTCACTGGCGCGGCTGAGGTGCGTCAGCAGCAGCGCGGAGAAGGCACAGAATTCGATCGCGAAATCGCGGTCGCTCACGGAATCCAGGGAATTCTCGGTGGGGGCGTCAAAGCCCAGCAGCTCGGCGGTGCGCGCGCGGTTGATCGGATAGCTGGTACCGGCCAGGGCGGCGGCGCCGAGCGGCGAGCGGTTGACGCGCTTGCGGCAGTCCATCAGGCGCTCGTAATCCCGGGTCAGCATCTCGTTCCAGGCCAGCAGGTGATGACCGAAGGTGACCGGTTGCGCGCTCTGCAGATGGGTAAAGCCGGGCATGATGGTGTCCGCTTCCTGCTCGGCCAGGTCAACGAGGCCGGTTTGCAGACGGGTCAGCTCGGCGCCGATCAGGTCGATACGGTTGCGTAGCCACAGGCGGATATCGGTGGCCACCTGGTCGTTGCGCGAACGGCCGGTGTGCAGCTTTTTACCAGTGGCGCCGATCCGTTGGGTCAGGCGCGCCTCGATATTCATGTGCACGTCTTCCAGTTCCACCGACCAGGGGAACTCGCCGGCCTCGATTTCCCCGGCGATATCCTTGAGACCGCCGGCGATCTGGGTGAACTCGTCCTCAGTCAGTACGCCCACTTCCGACAGCATCTGCGCGTGCGCCAGGGAGCCCTGGATATCCTCTAAGGCCATGCGCTGGTCAAACATCACCGAGGCGGTAAAGCGCTCCACGAACGCATCGGTGGCTTCGCTGAAGCGGCCGCCCCAGAGCTTGGCTGCGGGATTATTTGCGGAGGAGTTATCGTTGCTCATGCTGCCTCTGGTTGAATGTGGGTTGTGATATGGAAGTCGATCCGGGATGGCGGTATCTTCACTGTCTTGAGAGCGGAACCAGAATAAAGATAACGTGGTATGACGTCTTCCCGGTCCACGCAAGCGGCGGGCATTATAACGCAGCAAATTCGCGAAATTGCCCCCTCGGGCAAAGATTCTGCGCGCGCCGTACAAATGGACCGCGCGACGGGTGAGGGTGTAGATCGGGATGATATCCCGTTCCTGCCCGATCTGTGCAGTGTGACCGCCATCGCCGCCCTGGTTCTGATGGGCGAACTGCTGGCTCTGGTACTGGTGCTGGCCACCGATGGTCTGCATCCCTTCAACTGGCAGCGCCTGGGGCTGATCTCTCTGACAATCCAGTGGGTGATCCTCCCTTCCGCCGCCATCCTCTGTCGCCTGCGTCCGCACCTCGCCCGTCTGTCGCACAAACTCGCCGCTGCGCTCAGTTTTACCACCGTGCTGGTGGTCGTGGCGAGCGTGCTGGTGGCCCAGCACTGGTGGATGGCGGATATGACTGGTAGCAGGATCGACTACTGGGCACTGCTGGCCAACTTCCTCGTCGGTGCCATCTGCGCCGGTGTGGTGCTCCGTTACGCCTACGTTCAGCAGCAGCTGCATAATCAGCAGCAGGCGGAACTGGGCGCGCGGATCGAAGCGTTGCAGTCCCGCATCCGGCCACACTTTCTGTTCAACAGTATGAACAGTCTCGCCAGCCTGATTGCCGTGGATGCGGAGCGGGCAGAAAAACTGGTGGAAGATCTCTGCGCCCTGTTTCGCGCATCTCTGTCCGATACCAAGCTGGCACCACTCACCGAGGAAATTGTGCTGGCAAAACGCTACCTGGAAATCGAGTCGCTTCGACTGGGGGATCGCCTGCAACAGGAGTGGCAGGTCGATGAATTGCCCGCGCAATTAGCAATCCCCGCCATGCTGCTGCAACCACTGCTGGAAAATGCAGTTTTGCATGGTGTGGCACGACTGCGCACGGGTGGCACGATTCAAATCGTTATTCGCAAAAATGTCATTGGCGACGCGCCTGGTGAACTGCTATTGTCGATACAAAACCCTATTGCAGTTTCCGAGACAGAAAGTGCGCTCGCTGATGCAGGTAATACCAGTAACATTCAGCAGGGCAACGGTATGGCGATGGAAAATATTCGCCAACGTCTCAATGCGTTTTACGGCAATCGCTACCGGTTCAGTGCCGGTGTTCACGACGGAAAATACCGCGTGGAATTGCGCTTGCCAGTGAACGTGACAGTAGAAACCGGATCAAAAAAGCAACCGGCGCAAACCGCGGCGGTCAGCGAGGAGGCTGTCCTGTGAGTGACGCTTCCACGGCTTCGGGTCTGAATGACCTGGGGGTGCTGATTGTCGACGATGAACCGCTGGCGCGGGCCAGGCTGGCCCGCCAGTTGCAGGCTATTGATGGTTGCCAACTGCTGGGAGAAGCTGCCGATGGTGAAAGCGCGTTACAACAGCTGGATTCACTCGACCCGGACCTGTTGTTACTGGATATCGAAATGCCCGGACAAAACGGGCTCCAACTCGCCGAACAAATCTGCAAACGTCCGAACCCGCCCGCGATCATATTCTGCACCGCCCACGACCAGTTTGCGCTCCCTGCCTTTGCGGTTGCTCCATCCGGTTACCTGCTCAAGCCCGTCAATGTGGAGCAACTGGCACAGGCGATTGCCCAGGCGCGAAGACTGAGCAAACCGCAGCTACTGCAAACCGATTCCGTCCGCTCAACCTCCGCAAGCGGCCGCCGCCAGATCAAGGCGGTAAGCCGTCGCGGCGTCCAGTTGCTGGATGTAGACGATATCCGCTGCTTTGTGGCCGAAGACAAATACGTCATTGCCCATCACAGTAGCGGCGAGACGGTGCTGGATGAATCCCTGAAAGAACTGGAAGCGGAATTTGGCGAGCGCTTTGTGCGGGTACACCGCAGCGCCATTGTGGCGGTGGATTACATCACCGGTTTGCGTAAAACCACGGGCGGGCACGAAGTGACGCTGAGTGGTATTGAGTTGGCACCACCGGTTTCACGCCGGTTGCTGGGTAGTATCAAGACGCTGCTGTCTGAACTGGCCTGATACGGACGTATCAAAACGCGCTCGTTAAAGTCCGCCGGTCAAAGCCCGCCCGTCGTGTCGATAAAGGACCCGGTGGTGAAACTCGCTTCATCACTGAGTAACCAGGCAATTGCCGCGGCTACCTCGGTATCTTTTCCACCGCGTCCCAGTGGTATCGCCGGTTTCAGTCGAGCGATACGGCCGGGCTCCCCCCCGTCACTGTGCATCTCGGTATCGATAAGCCCCGGGCGCACACTATTGACCCGAATACCCTCCCGCGCAATTTCTTTGCTGAGTCCGATTGTCAGGGTATCTACCGCACCTTTGCTGGCGGCGTAATCGATATATTCATTGGGCGAACCGCTGCGGGCTGCGCCTGACGAGACGTTCACGATTGAACCGCCATTGCCGCCATGTCTGGTAGACATGCGTTTAATCGCTTCGCGACAACAGAGCAGGGTGCCGGTGACGTTGGTTTGCAGTATGCGGTTGATACGCTCGGCGGTCATTTGCTCGACGCGGGTCTGTTGCAACAGCATACCGGCATTGTTGACCAGCGCCGTGAGCGGCCCGAGCTGTTCATCCACATTGCGAAACAGATTGACCACGTCGCTTTCATGGGAAATATCTGCCTGTACCGCAATGGCTTTCACGCCGTGGGAGCGGATCGATTCCAGCACAGAATCAGCGGCAGATGTGCGCTCGCGATAACTGATACAGATATCGTAGCCGCGGCTGGCGAGTAGTTTGGCGGTGGCGGCGCCAATGCCGCGACTGCCGCCGGTGATCAAAACTTTCTTACTCATGGCAGCATGCACCAGTATTCAGTGAGTGGGGTGGGCCGGTGGCCCGCTTGCGGAGCTGGAGCCCCGCGGCCCCGGGGTGGGTTGTATTAGTAGATTTGTGGGCCACCGCTGGTGTCGGTGTCGCCGGCGAGGCTCAGTTCGTCGGCGGCGCTGTTGAGGTACTCGGCATCCGATTCGGATTTGAGCTTGATCATCAGGCGCAGGTCGTTGGCGGAGTCGGCGTGGGCGAGGGCGTCTTCGTAGGTGATTTCGCCGCGGTCGTAGAGTTCGTACAGGGCCTGGTCGAAGGTCTGCATGCCCTGTTCGTTGGAACGCTTCATCAGCTCCTTCATTTTGTGGACTTCGCCTTTGCGGATCAGGTCTGACATCAGCGGGGTGTTGATCATGATCTCGAGACAGGCGCGGCGGCCGTCGCCATCCGGCGTTGGTACCAGCTGCTGGGCGACCATGGCCTGCAGGTTGAGGGACAGGTCCATCCACAGTTGTTGGTGCCGGTCCGCCGGGAAGAAGTGAATGATCCGGTCCAGCGCCTGGTTGGCGTTGTTGGCGTGCAGGGTACACAGGCACAGGTGGCCGGTTTCGGCGAAGGCGATGGCGTGGTCCATGGTTTCCCGCGAACGCACCTCGCCAATCAGGATGACGTCGGGGGCCTGACGCAGGGTATTTTTGAGGGCGGTCTCGAAGGATTCGGTATCAAGGCCGACTTCGCGCTGGGTGACGATACAGCCGCGGTGCTGGTGCACGAATTCGATTGGGTCTTCGATGGAGATGATGTGCCCTTTCGAGTTTTCGTTGCGGTGGCCGATCATGGAGGCGAGCGAGGTGGATTTACCGGTACCGGTGGCGCCGACAAAAATGATCAGGCCGCGTTTGGTCATGGCGAGCTCTTTGAGCTGTTCGGGCAGGCCGAGGCCGTCGATGGTGGGGATGCGGGTTTCGATCCGGCGCAGCACCATGCCGACGAGGTTGCGCTGGAAGAAGGCGGAGACCCGGAAACGGCCGACGTTGCGTACGGAGATGGCGAAGTTGAGTTCTTTGTTCTCGGCAAATTCGCGCCGCTGCTTTTCGTTCATGATGCCGACGACCATTTCCCGTGCTTTTTCGGGGGTGAGGGCGCTGCTGCTGGCGGGGAGGACTTTGCCGTTCAGTTTGATGGACGGCGGGACCCCAGCGGTGATGAAGAGGTCGGAGGCACCTTTTTCGGTGACGAGTTGCAGGAGGCGTTCGATTTCCATTGTTGTTACCGCTTTTTTGCGTGTTCTTTATTGGCCCCGGAGGTTTTTTGCAGTCCGGTGGCGGCCGGTCACCGGGTGCGGGTTTTCAGGACCGCTGTGAACCCATCCCTGGGCGCTTCGGCGCAAACATCCTGTTTGCGACGATCCTGAAAACCCGCACCCGGCGCCCGGCCTTCGATTTGTAGTTTTGTACTTTGTAGCTTCTAGATTCCGGATCTGGTCCGGAATGACTCTGTTTCGTCATCCCGGCCCTGAGCCGGGATCCAGTTGATGAGCCTTAGAAGTTCTCCGGCATCTTCGCTTTCTCGCGCGCAACTTCGCGGCTGATGATGCGTTTTTCCACCAGATCCTGCAGGCACTGGTCCATGGTCTGCATGCCGACGCTGGCGCCGGTCTGGATGGCGGAGTACATCTGGGCGATTTTGTCTTCGCGGATGAGGTTACGGATAGCGGAGGTGCCGCGCATGATTTCGTGGGCGGCGACACGGCCGCCGCCGTTGCGTTTGAGCAGGGTCTGGGAGATTACTGCCTGCAGGGATTCCGAGAGCATGGAGCGCACCATGGCTTTCTCCTGTGCGGGGAATACGTCCACCACCCGGTCGATGGTTTTGGCGGCGGAGGTGGTGTGCAGGGTGCCGAATACCAGGTGGCCGGTTTCTGCGGCGGTGAGTGCGAGGCGGATGGTTTCGAGGTCGCGCATCTCACCCACGAGGATGATGTCGGGGTCTTCACGCAGGGCGGAGCGCAGGGCTTCGGCGAAGCCGTGGGTGTCGCGGTGGACTTCCCGCTGGTTGACCAGGCACTTTTTGGATTCGTGCACGAATTCGATCGGGTCCTCGATGGTGAGGACGTGCTCGTATTTGTTGTCGTTGATGTAGTCCATCATCGCGGCGAGGGTGGTGGACTTACCGGAGCCGGTGGGGCCGGTGACCAGGACTAGGCCGCGTGGAGTATCGGAGATCTGTTTGAACACCTGGCCCATCCCCAGGTCTTCCATGGTGAGTACCTCGGAGGGAATGGTCCGGAATACCGCGCCGGCGCCGCGGTTGTGGTTGAAGGCGTTGACACGGAAGCGGGCGACGCCCGGGACTTCGAAGGAGAAGTCGGTCTCGAGGAACTCTTCGTAATCCTTGCGCTGCTTGTCGTTCATGATCTCGTAGATCAGGGAGTGCACCTGCTTGTGCTCCATGGGCGGCAGGTTGATACGGCGCACGTCGCCGTCTACCCGGATCATGGGGGGGAGGCCGGCGGAGAGGTGCAGGTCAGAGGCGTTTTGCTTGGCACTGAAGGCGAGGAGTTCTGTAATGTCCATACTGCTACCTTATTGTTCTTGGGGTGCTTCCGGGCAGTCGCGTAGAATGCGCGGTTTTCAAACACTGGCACTATCTGGCCGGAGCGGAGAAGGGTCCCAGTATATGCGCAAAGGGTCGATCGCCGAAAACCTCAATGCTGTCTCTGAGCGAATTGTCACAGCCTGTCGCAGCTGTGACCGAGCGGACGATTCTGTCACCCTGCTGGCAGTGTCGAAAACCCGTCCGGCGGCGGATCTGAGAGCCGCCTATGACGCGGGTCAGCGCCATTTTGGCGAGAACTATCTGCAGGAGGCGCTGGAAAAACAGTCAGCGCTGACGGATTGCGACATCACCTGGCATTTCATCGGCCCGCTGCAGTCCAACAAAAGTCGCGATGTGGCGGAGCACTTCCACTGGATGCACAGTGTCGATCGGTTAAAAATCGCGCGGCGACTGTCGGAGCAACGCGCTGCGGGCATGCCGCCGCTGAATATCTGCCTGCAGGTCAATATCGATGACGAAGACAGCAAGTCCGGAGTTGCGCCAGAGAAGCTGCCGGCGCTTGCCGAAGCGGTGGTGGCACTGCCCAATCTGCGCTTGCGCGGCCTGATGGCGATCCCCGCCCGTCGCATCGGTGACGAGGATCAGCGCACACCGTTCAGGCAGTTGGCGGCGTTGCTGGATCAACTGCGCGAACAGTTGCCGGATGCCGAACTGGATACACTGTCCATGGGGATGTCCGGGGATATGGAAGCGGCGATCTTCAGCGGTGCGACTATCGTAAGAATCGGTACCGATATCTTCGGCGCGCGCACATAAACCTATTCAGTATTCAGAGGTATACATGTCTCAGCACAAAATGGTCTTTATCGGCGGCGCCGGCAATATGGCGGGCGCGGTGATCGGTGGCATGGTGGCCAGTGGCTACCCGGCAGACAGCATTGTCGCGACCGGCCGCAACGCGGAAAAGCTCAAGGAATTTACCGGCAAGACTGGCGTACGCGGCAGCACCGATAATCTCGCTGCAATCCGGGATGCGGATGTGGTGGTGTTGTCGGTAAAGCCGCAGATGATGAAGGAACTGTGTGACACCATTGCCGATGAGGTGAGTACTCGCAAACCGTTGGTGATTACGCTCGCCGCTGGTATTCCACTGGCCGCCTACCAGCGTTGGCTGGGTGCCGGCGTGCCGATTATCCGCGCGATGCCCAATACGCCGGCGCTCGTCGGCACCGGGGTTACTGGCCTGTACGCGGGTGAGGGGGTGACGGATGAGCAGAAGTCCGTTGCCACGCAGATGGCAGACGCCGTCGGCATCGCGATCTGGGTGGAAGAAGAATCCGGCATCGATCAGGTGATTGCGGTGTCCGGTTCCGGTCCGGCGTACTACTTTCAGTTTATGGAATCCATGATTGATGCGGCAGAGAAGGCGGGCATGAGCCGCGCCGACGCGGAACGCCTCACCTTGCAAACCGCCCTGGGCGCAGCGAAACTTGCGGTGGCTGCGGATGTCGATGTGGCACAGCTTAAACAGAACGTCATGTCGCCCAATGGCACCACCGAACGCGCGGTGAAGCGCTTCCAGGAGGGTGGATTGCCGGAATTGGTAGAGCACGCCATGCGCGATTGCGCAGCCAGAGCGGCGGAGATGGCAAAAGAGCTGGATAAATGAGTCCTGGCATCAGCCTAACACGCATCAAAAACCCGGCGGGAAAACAGAATAACCCTGTGCCGGGTTTACCACGCACTTTATTCAAGACGTAACAGGGACTTTCGATGGTCAACACCTTCAGCAATATCGGCGTTTTCATTCTCGCCACAATCGGCATTCTGTTTCTGTTTACCGTCATCCTGCGCTTTATGCTGCAGCTGGCGCGGGCGGATTTTTACAATCCCATCTCCCAGGGCATTGTAAAAATCACCAATCCCCTGCTGCGCCCCCTGCGCAAGGTGGTGCCGGGCCTGTTCGGGCTGGATATGGCTTCCATTGTGCTGGCGCTGCTGGTGGGGTGGGTCATGATCATGGGCGCAGGCTTCCTTGCCGGTGGCGCCATCCTCAACCCGCTATCAGCACTGCTGTGGTCTCTGCTCGGGTGTCTGATGACACTGATCGCCGTTCTGTTTGTGGGCATGCTGATCTCCATCGTGGTCAGCTGGGTGGCGCCACAGAGCAGCCATCCGGCGTTGATGTTGCTGCAGCAGCTGCTGGAGCCGGTCTATGCCCCGGTGCGTAAAATCATTCCACCACTGGGGGTGATTGATATCAGTCCGATCTTTGTCTTTATCCTGCTTACCGTGGTGGACAAGCTGCTGGTAGGTTTTGCGCAGAGTGCGCATATGCCTCAGATCGTTTACAACCTGTTCTGGCATATTCCGTTCTGACAGGGTTTCTTCCGCCGGATCAACGGGGCTGCTTGCTCGGCCCCGCCTCGGAGCGTCACCTTTACCCTCTGCCTTCCGGGCCTCCTCACCTTCTCGCATCCTGACTATCCTGCCATTTTCTGTGCCTTTCTCAGCGATAGCGCCCAACGGCGCACGAAAAGACATCAACGGTCTTTAACTTGTCGGTCCCATACCCGAAAATGGGTGGGACTTTTAAATCCAAGCAGTAATAACAAGAACACCCAACATGGAAGATGCGACATTGCGCCAGCACATTGCCGATTATGACCGCTGGAAGAAGGCTCTGGACAGCCAGCTCGATACCTTCAGTCACTGGCTGGAGGAACACTTCCCCAATTCTGCCGGCGCCCGTCAGGTGGTGCAGCAGGCGCGCCAACTGTTGATTGATGATCAGTTCACGGTGGCGCTGGTGGGGGAGTTCTCCCGCGGGAAAACCGAGCTGATCAATGCGCTGTTGTCGCACACCTACGGCAAGCGTCTGCTGCCCTCGCGCCCCGGTCGCACCACCATGTGCCCCACGGAGATTTTCTCCGATGGGGGGCAAGGTGCTTCTGTCCGCTTGCTGCCCATCGAAACCCTGGCCACTAATACCAGCCTGGAAAGTTTCCGCCGTATTCCGCAGAAGTGGGTGAATTTCAATTTTGACCCGGACGATGCGGATGCCACCCGCGAGGCGTTGATGAAGGTCGCGGCGAGCAAGGCGGTGACCCCGGAAGAGGCTGCCCGCTACGGATTCGATCGCCGCCACCTCGATGGCAACGGCAACATGGTGCAGATCCCGGCCTGGCGCTATGCGCTGATCTCCCTGCCGCACCCACTGCTGGCACAGGGGCTGCGCATCATCGATACCCCCGGATTGAATGCGCTGGGTAACGAGCCGGAGCTGACCCTGTCCACACTGCCGGGTGCCCAGGCCGTTGCTTTCCTGTTGTCGGCGGATGCCGGTGTCAGTGGTACCGACCTGAACATGTGGGAAACCCACTTGGTACCCCTGCGCCAGCATCGCGGCACCGCAGTGATGGCGCTGCTGAACAAGATCGACGTGCTGTGGGATGATCCGGATGAAGACGCCGATCAGATGCTGCGCAAGATGCGGGCAGAGGTCAGCAAATTGCTGGACCTGCCGCAGGAAAATGTCGTGGGCGTGTCGGCCAAGAAAGCGCTGCTGGCCCGAGCCCAAAGCGATCCGCTGATACTGCAGCAGAGTCGGTTCGGGGATTTTGAATCACTGTTGGTGCAGCGCCTGCTGGAACACCGCCAGAAAGTGGCCAACCACCGTTCACTGCATCAGGCACTGACGTTGATGGCAGATACCCGCGATCTGCTCAAGCGCCGTCTCAACAGTGGCCGTGCAACCCTGGATCATCTGCAGCGACAGGGCGTCACCACCCAGGAGCAGCTGGATGAACTGAAGCAGTTACATAAGACCGCCAAAGAGCAGCACAAGTACTGTCATCAGGAGTTGCTGACCCTGAAATCCAGCCAGCGGATGCTCGCCCGTCAGCGTGCCTCCTTGTTGGCTCCGGTTTCCAGCCAGCAACTGCAACAGCTGGTCGAAGAAACCCGCTACGCCCTCAATGAGCGCTGGTCTCCGCTGGGGCTGGCGCGAGCAATTGACAGCTTTATGGGGGGAGTGGAGCAGCAGCTGGGTAATCTGGAGCGGGAGGTCGATCAGGCCAATCGACTCGTCGACGCGGTCTACGGTCGTTCCAGCCTCAACAACGTGGTTTCTGCCGAGCATCATTTTGAAATTGACGTATTCCGCGCGGCGTTGCGGGGGTTGCACCGCCAGGCCGCGCAGTTGCGCCGTTCACCACAACTGCTGCTGGCGCGCCGCAATCGGCTGACCGAGCGTTTTGTTGCCACCCTGGCCAATGAAGTCGGTCGTCTTTACAGCCAGATGATTTCGGCTGCCGATGGCTGGCTGGATCAGGTGCTGGAGCCCTTGAAGCAGCATGTGCAGTATCAGAAACTCCTGCTGAACCGCCACCTGATCAAGCTGACGGAGCTGAAGCAGAAAACCCAGAGCAAGCGCACCGACCTGCGCGCACTGGAAGAGGAGCTGGTACGCAATCACAACGCGCTGGGCGCGCTGGAAGACCTGCTCAAACAGACCGGTTCGGCGCCCGAAAGTATCGCCCCGGCGCCCGTGGCCAGCACTGTTTCCAACAACGTGACGCCGCTGAAGGCGCCCGCGACGCCATAAGGTCTGAATGCGGGGCGGTATCTTGCCGCCCCGGACTTTTACCCTTCTACCCGGACTTTCACCCTTGTACTCGGGCAGCCTGCCCTCCGTCTTTCCCTCCCTCTATCTTCCCATGCTTACCTTTCGTAAACTTGGCGCCCCGCCAACCAACGACACGCGAAAGATTTTGACCAAGGAAGCGCAACCTTCAGATTCCCCCAAACCGGCTTCGCTGCCGGCCAACTCTGTGGGCATCGTTAAACCGCAGAGTTACGCCTTCGATGGGCCCTTCAAGCTGGCCTGTGGCCGGGTGCTGGACGGCTTCAAGCTGGTGTACGAAACCTACGGCACCCTGAACGAGGACAAGAGCAACGCGATACTGATCTGCCATGCACTCTCCGGCCACCACCATGTTGCCGGTTACCACAGCGCGACAGACAAACGGCCCGGCTGGTGGGATCACTATATCGGCCCGGGCAAGCCCATCGACACTAATAAGTTTTTTGTGGTGGGAGTGAACAACCTCGGCGGTTGTCACGGCTCTACCGGGCCGTCGTCCATCAACCCTGAAACCGGTAAACCCTGGGGGCCGGACTTCCCGCCACTGCGCGCGCGGGACTGGGTGCACAGCCAGGCGCTGCTTGCCGATCACCTGGGGATTGAAACCTGGGCCGCGGTGGTGGGCGGCAGCCTCGGTGGTATGCAGGCAATGCGCTGGGCGCTGGAATATCCCCAGCGGCTGCGCCACTGCGTAGTGATCGCGTCGGCAATGAAGCTGACCGCGCAGAATATTGCCTTTAACGAAACCGCCCGTCAGGCGATCACCTCGGACCCGGATTTCCGCGACGGGCGTTATCAGGAACAGGAGACCCTGCCGCGTCACGGCCTCGCGGTAGCGCGCATGATCGGCCACATCACCTATTTGTCTGATGACGGTCTGGGGAAAAAATTCGGCCGCGAACTGCGCTCCGGAACCTTCGAGCAGGGTGTGGAAGAACTGGTGGAATTTCAGGTGCAGAGTTACCTGCGCTACCAGGGGGACAGTTTCTCCGGCAGCTTCGATCCCAATACCTATATCCTGATGACCCGCGCGCTGGATTATTTCGACCTGGCGCGGGAGTACGACGACGACCCGGTAAAGGCCTTCTCACACGCACAGTGCAAATTCTTCCTGGTGTCATTTACCTCCGACTGGCGTTTTGCGCCGGAACGCTCGCGGGAAATTGCCGATGCGCTGATCCACGCAAACAAACCGGTAAGCTACGCCGAAGTGGATTCCCCCATGGGACACGACGCCTTCCTGCTGCCCAACGCCCGCTACGAACAGGTGTTTTCCGCCTATATGAACAACGTGGCCAAAGAAATGTCATCAAAGAACCGTGACAGGGAGGCGACCGATGTTGCGTCGTGATCTCGATATCATTCACGACTGGGTTGCCTCCGGCTCCCGGGTGCTGGACCTGGGGTGTGGCGACGGCGTGTTGCTGGAGCGGCTGTCGCAGGAAAAGCAGGTATCCGGCTACGGACTGGAAATCGATCCGGCACAGATTCAGAAGTGTGTCGAACGCGGCGTGAATGTCGTGGAGCAGAACCTGGATACCGGTCTCGGCAATTTTGCCGACCACAGTTTTGATACCGTGGTGATGACCCAGGCGCTGCAGACACTGCGTTTCCCGCATCTTGTAGTGGAGGAGATGCTGCGGGTAGGGCGCGAATGCATTATTACCTTCCCCAATTTCGGGCAATGGAAGGCGCGCTGGCACCTAGCGGTTTCCGGGCGTATGCCGGTGTCCGACTTATTACCCTATGAATGGTACGACACGCCCAATATTCACTTTTGTACTTTCAAAGACTTTGAAGTGCTCTGCCAGCAACACAACTGGCAGATACTCCATCGCCAGGTGGTATCAGAGTCCCCGGTAGCCGGACTTTTCAAAGATTTTTTACCAAATCTGTTCGGAGAAACGGCGATTTACCATCTGACTCGCTAGAATGGTTGTAATTAGTTGTTTTACGCGCCGTCCGTAAATGAGGCCGTCGCGCTCTCGGTTCAATATAAAAGGAGGACGCCGTGAAAAAGGTGTTTGCTGCATTTATTTCCATAGCCCTGTTGTTGTGGGCAGCGGCGGCTGCGGCGCAGGATGCCAAGGTCATCACCAGTCATCAGGACTTTGGTGACTACCGGGTAACCTACTCGGTGTTCAATAGTGATTTCATCCCGCCGGAGATCGCACGCAAATACAATCTGGTTCGTGCCCGGGATCGCGCCTTCGTCAATATTTCCGTTGCCAAGATCGGGGAAATTCAGGGTACCAGTGCCGCGGTTTCCGGTACCGCCACCAACCTGATACAGCAGTCGCGCCAGCTGGACTTCAAAGAGATCCGCGATAATAAAGCGGTGTATTACCTCGCTCCGCTGCGCTTCGAGCACGAAGAAACACTGACTTTCAAAGTCGACCTGACACTGCCTGATGGCAGTGACCACCAGGTGACCTTCCGCCGTCAGCTACACAAAAACTGACAGTATTTTTGCGGAAGCAAGCAGTCTATTGCACGGCGGGCCTCCGTAAGTCGGATGCTCGCTGTTTTTATTTTTCACTCCCGAATTTCTGAGCCCCAGCCCCATGGACAAGATCGTGCTTGCCAGCGGTAACGCCGGCAAATTGAAAGAATTTTCACAGCTATTTTCCGGTTGGCAGATAGCGGTTTATCCGCAGTCGGACTTTATCGATCAGGAAGCGGAAGAAACCGGTCTCAGCTTTATCGAAAATGCGCTGATCAAGGCCCGCCACGCCAGCCGCGCCAGCAACCTGCCGGCGCTGGCAGACGATTCCGGGCTGGCCGTCGATGCCCTTGGCGGGGCGCCGGGCATTTACTCCGCGCGCTACGCCGGCACGGGCGCCAGTGATGAAGACAACAACCGCAAGTTGCTCGCGGCGCTGGAAGGTGTGGAAGAAAAAGACCGGACCGCGAGTTTTCATTGTGCGCTGGCATTTGTGCGCAGTGCGGATGACCCCACCCCCCTGGTCTGTACCGCCGCCTGGCGTGGTCGGATTCTGCTCCACCCGGAGGGCAGCCACGGCTTTGGCTATGATCCGCTGTTCTTCGTGGAGTCCGAGAATATGACTTCTGCGCAACTGGAACGCGAGGTGAAAAACCGCCTCAGCCACCGCGCCCGGGCGGTAGAAAAGTTTGAACAGCTGTGGCGGGAGCAGATGCTTGGTGCGTGATCTGACCCAGACAGGCAGTGAACTGAAACTGCCCCCGCTGAGCCTGTATGTGCATATTCCCTGGTGTGTGCGCAAATGTCCCTACTGTGATTTTAACTCTCATCAGGTCGCCGCGGGCGCTCATCAGGTCGCCGCGGGCGCTCACATACCCAATCATGCCGCCGGTGCCGAGCCCAGCAGCGGTTCGCTGCCGGAAGTGGAATACGTCGATCAGCTGGAGCGGGATCTCCGCAGCCAGCTGCCCTGGATACAGGGGCGCAGGTTGGGGTCGATCTTTTTCGGCGGCGGCACCCCGAGCCTGTTCTCCGCCCGTGCCATCGGCAGGATTCTGTCGATGGCCGAAAAACTGGTGGGCTTCGAGCCGGATATCGAGATTACGCTGGAGGCCAATCCGGGCACCTTCGAGCAGGCCAAGTTCGCCGGCTACCGGGAGGCCGGGGTCAACCGGCTGTCCATCGGTGTGCAGAGCTTCGATCCGCTGCAGCTACAGAACCTGGGCCGGATCCACTCCGGGCCGGAAGCCGAGATAGCCGCCAGTAGCGCCAGAAAAGCCGGCTTCGACAATATCAACCTGGACCTGATGCACGGGCTGCCCGGGCAGTCGGAAATCGATGCGCTGAAGGATCTGGCGCGGGCGGTGGAACTGGGGGCCGAGCATATCTCCTGGTATCAGCTCACCATCGAGCCCAATACCGCATTTTACTCCGCACCCCCGGTGACACCGGGCTCTGAAGCCATCGCCGCAATCCAGCAGTCGGGCAGAGCGTATCTCGCCAGTGTCGGCTATGACCGCTACGAGGTTTCCGCCTACGCCCGTGGTGGGCTGGCGTCGCGCCACAACCTCAACTACTGGGCCTTTGCCGACTATATCGGCATTGGGGCCGGCGCCCATGGCAAGTTCACGTTGCCGGAAGAGGGGCGCATCATCCGCACCCGTCGCACCCGCACACCGCGGGACTACCTGTCTCTGGGGCATGGGGCCGCAGCAGACGAATCGACCACCGATAGCGCGTCGGATTTCCCGCTGCCAAAAGCTTCCGCTATCGCGCCGGAGGACCGGCCACTGGAGTTCCTGATGAACACCCTGCGCCTGGAGGCGGGGGTGCCGGCGGAGAGCTTTGAATCCCTGACCGGGTTACCCCTGGCGGTGATCGCGGCGGAGTGGCAGCGGTTACAGCAGATGGAGCTGGTAGCGCCACTGGAGACCCGCATTGTCACCACCCCATTTGGATATGACTATGTGGACGAAATCCTGCAGCGCTTTCTGGTGTCGGGGTAAATACCGGCCACCTGGACCCTTGCGTGAGAGCCCGGCGTGAAGGCCCTTGCGCAAAAGCCCTTGAAAGTACCCGGCCTGACCCCATAAAGGGGGGAATGGCGAAAGCCCGAGAATCAATAGCCTTGCGGGGTCAGCTGGCCATACTTATCATGTCTGCCGGCATGGCCTGTGGGCCAGAAGCAACAGAACGACAGGAAACCATTATGAGCGCGAACATCGTCAACGTTACCGATGCAGAATTTGAAGCCGAAGTACTGAAAGCCGAAGGTCCGGTACTGGTGGACTTCTGGGCCCAGTGGTGCGGCCCCTGCAAGATGATCGCCCCGGTACTGGAAGATCTGGCGGGCCACTACGGCGACCAGCTGAAGATCGTCAAGGTCGATGTAGACGCCAACAAGGAGTCCCCGGCCAAGTACAATGTGCGCGGTATTCCGACTCTGCTGCTGTTCAAGGGTGGCAACGTGGAAGGCACCAAGGTCGGTGCGCTGTCCCGCGCCCAGTTGACCGAGTTCATCGACAGCCAGATCGGCTGATCCAGTGGGCCGGGGGCACTACTGGTGTTCCCGGCTTCCGCGCGGTGTACCATTCGCCGGGTAAATCAAATTAAGCCTTGCAGGATGCCGAACTACCGTTATACTGCCTAGTAATCAAAGTAACTGTTCAGTTCAGAACTGAATCAAGTCGCCAACCCCGCTGTCGACACAGCCATTCCGGCGCGCCAACTCCTCAAATCGAACTATCTCCCAGGCACCTTTGCCGCAGTGAATGTGTGCCAATGCGAGCGGTGCTTCGTTTTCCGGGAGTGCTCTTTTTTGAGATGCTTCGTTTTCGAAGAGGTGCGTGCGGTCAGTCTAACCGTCGGCAATCCATTACGGGCTGTACTTATCAATACTTCAACTCCCTCCGCTAAACGTTCCGGTGCGTCCGCGCCAACTGATAGAAGAAACCTTAATAAAGCAATTGGTATGAACCTTTCTGAATTAAAAACCAAACCCATTGAAGACCTGATCGAAATTGCCAAAGGCATGGGGCTCGAAAACCTCGCCCGCTCGCGCAAACAGGACATCATTTTCAATATCCTCAAGCGCCACGCCAAAAGCGGTGAAGACATCTACGGCGACGGGGTGTTGGAGATTCTTCAGGATGGCTTCGGTTTTTTACGTTCGGCCGACTCCTCCTACCTCGCCGGCCCCGATGACATTTATGTTTCTCCCAGTCAGATTCGCCGCTTCAACCTCCGCACCGGCGACACCATTTCCGGAAAGATCCGCCCCCCCAAAGAAGGTGAACGCTACTTCGCCCTGTTGAAGGTCAGCGAGATCAACTTCGACAAGCCGGAAAACGCCCGCAGCAAGATCCTGTTTGAAAACCTCACCCCGCTGTTCCCCAACGACCGCCTCGGCCTCGAGTGTGGCAACGGCTCGTCTGAGGACCTGATCGGCCGCATCATCGACCTGGTTGCCCCCATCGGCAAAGGCCAGCGTGGCCTGATTGTTGCGCCGCCCAAGGCGGGTAAGACCATCATGCTGCAGAACATCGCGCAGGCCATCACCCGCAACAATCCGGAGTGCCACCTGATCGTACTGCTGATCGATGAGCGCCCGGAAGAAGTGACCGAAATGCAGCGCTCCGTGCGCGGTGAAGTGGTTGCCTCCACCTTCGACGAGCCGCCGGCCCGTCACGTACAGGTGGCAGAGATGGTGATCGAGAAGGCCAAGCGCCTGGTAGAACACAAGAAAGACGTCGTGATCCTGCTGGACTCCATCACCCGTCTGGCACGCGCGTACAACACCACCGTGCCGAGCTCCGGCAAGGTGCTGACCGGTGGTGTGGATGCCCACGCCCTGGAGCGCCCGAAACGCTTCTTCGGTGCGGCGCGTAATATCGAGGAAGGTGGCAGCCTTTCCATTATCGCCACCGCCCTGGTGGACACCGGTTCGAAGATGGATGAAGTCATCTTCGAGGAGTTCAAAGGTACCGGTAACATGGAGCTGCAGCTGGATCGCAAGATCGCTGAGAAGCGTATCTACCCCGCGATCAATGTGCGCCGCTCGGGCACCCGCCGTGAAGAGCTGCTGATGCCGGAAGGCGAGCTGCAGCGGGTGTGGATCCTGCGCAAATTGTTGCACGATATGGAAGATATGGCGGCTACGGAGTTTTTGATCGACAAACTCAAAGACTTCAAAACCAACGACGAATTCTTCCTGTCCATGAAACGGAAATAATTCGCTGACAAGATAAGGGCTGGCACGATTTGCCGGCCCTTATTTGTATGGGCTGAACAAAAATTGCAATAGGACGAATAAGGCGTGAAATTGCGCCGAATTCAGTTGAAATGGCCTCGCGATAGGCATATAAAGGCCATCATTACAGTGTTGATCATACTTTCAACACTAACCGAATTGGTCTCAGGTGGCTGTGAAGCCGGCTGAATAAGGACCAATCTCAAGTGAGTAACGTGGTGGCGCTGGTTACTCATTTGTGAATGCTCGACAGCCCACTGAACTCATGTGAGACTTTTTTGTGAATATCTATATCGGAAATCTGGCCTACGGCGTAACCTCTGACGAACTGCACGAAGCGTTTGGTGCATTCGGTGAAATCTCCCGGGCTACTGTTATCACCGACCGGGAAACTGGCCGTTCTAAAGGTTTTGGTTTCGTAGAAATGCCGAACGACGACGAAGCGCGTAAGGCAATCGAAGAAATGAATGACCAGCCGCTGTCCGGGCGCAATATTCGTGTAAACGAAGCCCGTCCGCGCGAAGACCGTCCGCGTCGCCCCCGCTTCTAAGCAACCGCTTCGAAGCATTAATTCCGGGCCTGGTCATTCAAGCCTGAGAATTCCACAACCCGCAGCAGCCGCTGCGGGTTGTTCTCAAAACCTTCCCTGCTTGCCTCACGGCTCTTTCCCCTTCGCTGTGCACACCATTAGTGCGAATTCCCCATTTCGCTCCGTCTGCTTTACACTGGCCGCTGCACATTAGTCACCGACCGGGAAAGCATGAAATACAAAGATCTGCGCGACTTTATCCAGCTACTGGAAAAGCGCGGCCTCCTGAAGCGTATCAAACACCCCGTCAGCCCCTACCTGGAAATGACAGAAATTGCCGACCGCGTACTGCGCGCCGGCGGCCCCGCGCTCCTGTTTGAAAACCCCACCGGTTACGACACCCCGGTACTGGCCAATCTGTTTGGCACCCCCGAGCGGGTTGCCCTCGGCATGGGGCGCGAATCCGTCTCCGAGCTGCGCGAAGTGGGCGAGCTGCTGGCCTTCCTGAAAGAGCCGCAGCCGCCGGAGGGCATCCGCGACGCCTGGGAAAAACTGCCCATCTTCAAACAGGTGATGAACATGGGCCCCAAAGTGGTCAGCAAAGCGGACTGCCAGAAGGTGGAGCTGGATGCTGATGAAGTGGACCTCACCAAACTGCCCATACAGACCTGCTGGCCCGGCGACGCCGCGCCCCTGGTCACCTGGCCCCTGGTAATCACCCGCGGCCCGGAAAAGAAACGCCAGAACCTGGGCATCTACCGTATGCAGTTGATCGGCAAGAATCGCCTGATCATGCGCTGGCTCTCCCACCGCGGCGGCGCGCTGGATTTCCGGGAATGGCAGCAGCAGTACCCCGGTGAACCCTTCCCGGTTGCCGTCGCCCTCGGCGCCGATCCCGCCACCATTCTCGGCGCCGTCACCCCAGTGCCGGATACCCTGTCCGAATACGCCTTCGCCGGCCTCCTGCGCGGTGGCAAGACCGAGGTGGCCGAAGCCAGACTGAGCAACCTGCAGGTACCCGCCAGCGCGGAATATGTGCTGGAAGGCTACATCTACCCCGAAGACATGGCTGACGAAGGCCCCTACGGCGACCATACCGGCTACTACAACGAAGTAGACCGCTTCCCGGTATTCACCGTGGAAAAAATCACCCACCGCAAAGACCCCATCTACCACAGCACCTACACCGGCCGCCCACCGGATGAGCCCGCGGTACTGGGGGAGGCACTGAACGAAGTCTTTGTACCCATCCTACGCAAGCAGTTCCCGGAAATCATCGACTTCTACCTGCCGCCAGAAGGCTGCTCCTACCGGCTGGCGGTGGTCACCATGAAGAAGCAGTACGCCGGCCACGCCAAGCGCGTGATGATGGGGGTCTGGTCCTTCCTGCGTCAGTTTATGTACACCAAATTCGTGATCGTTACCGACGACGATGTAAACGCCAGAGACTGGAACGACGTCATCTGGGCCATGACCACCCGCATGGACCCGGCAAGGGACACTGTGATGGTGGAAAACACCCCGATCGACTATCTCGACTTCGCCTCACCGGTTTCCGGCCTGGGATCAAAAATCGGATTTGATGCCACCAATAAATGGGAGGGGGAAACCACCCGTGAATGGGGCCGGCCCATCGTCAAGGATCCGGAAGTGACACAGCGGATAGATGAAATCTGGGACAAGCTCGGGATCTAATAATGCGTTCATGCCATGGAGGGCAAATGGAAGTTACCAAAACAATAAAACCTGGCGACAGGGGATCCAAGGCGTATCAACGGCGCTACGGGGAAAGACTCTGCGCAGTGCGTTACCGACAGTCCGATTGCGGATCAAAAATTTATACCACCGTCGAACTGATCGTAGATGAGCGCCCCAAAGCCGCACCGGGCAGTAGTGAAAGAAGCCGCAGTGCGAGAAGGCGAGTCGACGCGGTTGCGGTAAAAGTATTTATGCGAGAGCTGGAATATCAACAATTGCTGAAATCTGCCGGTGCCAGATACAGCCCTGGTACACGGTCCTGGATAACCACGAGAGCGATAGCTGTTGGGCTGGGACTTGGACACAGGATCAAGGAGGGACTGGTGGACGAGTGCCAAGATGTTGATTTCAGTATTGAAGTTTAGATGGTTACACATAGGAATAAATGGCTAGATATAGACATTTATTCCTATATATAGATATTGTGCCTATATATAGGCATCATCACGATATAAATGTTAGGGCACCAGGAGGGCCAATGGAACTACCGAAGCATACACGTAACGCCCTACTGGTTAGCGTGAAAATTCAGGAGCTTGGCATTCCTGTTGAGATACAGCACAAAATTGGTGTATTCGCTGTAGCATGGGGAATGTTTGAATCTCATCTGGAGCGTGCTGTATGGGCGCTTGAAAAGGAGCAGGTTGCAGGCAATAGGCCTTCAACAGACAAAACGTCGGCTTATAAATGGGTGGGTGTTCTCTCCAGCGGAAGCGAGGATCTTAGCGCGAAAGCAAATGAAGTGCTCGCCGTTGCGGCCGGGGCAGCAAAAGACCTTATGAGTTATCGTCACTCGTTGTTTCATGGATACCTTGTTCCACTTGGAGGTACCGCAATGTTTATTCGCAATCCTCGGTGGGATGGCGAGGTCAGGAATCGAGAGGCAGGTGATGCTCAGATTGAAGAAAATATCGTCGATCTAGCAATTGATGCAGCGTGGGTGCTATTCCGCATAGTCATTGCTGTCACTAAGCTTGGTGAGGAAAATGGTGTGTCCAACATCGAAACATTTGAGTCAGAAGCTCGCCGTATCAAGAGCAATGCAAATGAAGTGAGGCATATAGCATCGCTGGCAACCCATGAGAAATATTAGATGCTGAAAAGCCCTAACCATGCCAGTCACGGCGACGTCTACTACATTGCGGCTTCGCCTCCATTTCGCAGCCGCGCGTGCTTAGCGGCGTTAACAATCAGGATCGCAGAATTGACTCCGTTAGTAGAAATAAAAATTTTGAATTTCAGGGAATCATTGAAGCTCTGTCAGAGAGCCGTTTTTACTGGATTAATAATTTCCGGAGTTTTCTACTACCTATCTGGTACAGCTGACCCTGAAAAACTCCCCCAATTGCCAATACTCAACCTCGAGTTTAATACGGTCGAGTCTCTGAGGGCGTTTTTACTTGTGTTATACATGGGAATGGGGATAGCTGCATGGAACTTCTCTCACAAAGCTGTGGAAATACTATCCACTATAGAAGATAGAGATATCGCATTAGCCGTGTCTAAGTATCCATGCATCATTGTTGCAAATTTTTTAATCCGTCTATGTTTATCGGCCGCATTAATCGGAATCGGTTTGGTATTAGCTTCTCAGATATTCGATGGCAATCATTTCTACATATTCATGCTAAGCTTCGTAGTATTTCCACCATTTTATATGACGCTAGACAATGGTAAAAAGATCTATCAGTGGGGTTCTGAAAGTCCGCAGCTTGAGGAAGCTTGTTAACCAGGCAATGCAGCCGACGGCCAACTTTGCGCACTTTTTGCGCGGTCGCTGCGCTCCCATTATTGCGCAAAAAGCGCCCAAACTTGGCCGCGGCTGATTGCGGCGTTAGCGTTTTTTATGAGTGTCGCCGCTTTTAAAAAAGAAAATGAGCGGTCGGCAATGATCAGAAAGTTCAGCGCTTCAAAGTAAAATCGCTGAAACGCTGGTACAAAATGTGTTCGTTTAGAATTCGGTGGTATAGATTCTAAAAGCATTTTCTGGAAGCGGCTCTGAGAGTCATTGCCAGGTTCGGTGCGGCGGTTGCGGAAAGCTTGCATTCCAAGCTGGGCCCGCTGCGTAATTCGGTTGGGTTAAGTGGTTGCGGCCAGTTCGCACATGTAGCGAAGTTTGTCATTGCGTCATCGCGCTAACAAAGCGCTGCAGGGGACGTCTTACGCTGTGCACCTTTTGCGCGGTCGCTACGCTCCCATTTTCGCGCAAAATGCGCACAGCGTAAGCCGCCCCTGAGCGCGGCGTTATGGTGCCGGCCCGTAAAAATGGTTGTCTGTACCAGCGTGTAATTATGAGCACTGCTTTGGCTCGCAGTATTTGGCTATTTGTCATGATAAAATCAAGCAGTTTCGTTCCTAGTGCTTTCGTTTAAGTCCGTAGGAACCGCGGCAACTCCGCTGCAGTAACGTGGAGTGCCAGTAAGAGAATAATTGGTTGGGGGAAGCTGGAAGTTCTTTCCTCATTTTAAGGAGCTTCGGCGCATTCGGTGCCCGTAGGTACCTCGGAGCGCGTCAGCCATAACCAGGCGCTGCAACCGACATCTTACTTTGGGCACTTTGTTGCGCAGTCGCTACGCTCCTATTTTCGCGCAACAAAGCGCCCAAAGTAAGCTGCGGCTGAGCGCGGCGTTATGCCAAGAGAGTTATGAAAAAAATTATATTGGTTGCGGCAATCACTGTATTTCTGGGAGCGTGCGCACACGTTCCCCTGTCTACAATTTTGGAGTATCGTTCCTTTAGTATTGAAGAGTTGCGCTATGTCGATGCTGTGGAAATTAAAGCTCGGGCTAAGGTTGATGGTGGACTTGAGTTGTCTGAAATAGGTAACAGCCTTGAATTATCGTTTCCAGATGGAGCTTTCTCGTTTCCTCTAATTTATGAGGAAAAAGAGAAAATCGGAAATACTAATATCTATGAATTAAAGTTGTCCGATCAAGGCTTGCGGGATTACGCGTTGTTTAAGAGCTATCTTGAAAGAAATCCTCATTCTAGAAACTTTGATCTAAATATAAGCAGCAAGTTTGAAAAGCCGGGTCCGGGTGTAAAAGAGGCTCGCATTTCAATTTTCGTAAAATTAGGCGCAGAGAGCGAGTATGTTGAAATACTCTCGGGTTATCCGGTGGACCTCAGTAGCCCTGGTCCGGCATAACCAAGCAATGCAGCCGACGTCTTACTTTGTGCACCTTTTGCACGGTCGCTGCGCTCCCATTATCGTGCAAAAAGCACACAAAGTAAGCCGCGGCTGATTGCGGCGTTAAGCATCTGAAGGAGAGTACTGATGGAAACCATTGAATGTGTGCCAATAAATGTATTCAAAAAGAGCTTTGGTCCAATCCTTACTCTGCTCAACGAGAATAATGTCAAATACAGAATTACAGAGAATCGCTCTGGCGCAGTTATGGCGTCCTCGGGAGCAATCGATGTAATCGTAAACGCGTCCATGTGGGTATCGTTGGCATCTGTCATAATTGCGTTCTTAAAGGTTAAAAATAGCCGTGAAATTATCATCCAAACAAAAGACAAAAAAGTGATTCACGCAAAAGGCTTAGATTCAAAGCAGCTGGAAAAAATTCTAAAAAGTGCTGAAAACATAACTGCTATCGACCCTGGCACCTAGTAAATGCTTAACAAACGCAAGCAGGATGCTCCGGCCCTTCGGGCCTCCGCGGGACGCCCAACGCTATGCACATTTTGTGCGGGTCGCTGCGCTCCCAATTTCGCACAAAATGTGCATAGCATTGGTCGCCCCTGTTGCGGGCGTTAGTTGCACATGAAATTTAAGCTATTCGCAAGAAATGAATTATTAGGAGAAACTCTTTTGGAGAATGGAGATCCTCCGATGGGGGTAGCTTTCGGTGAGTTAATCCCCAATGAACACTACTTTAAATATCAAGAGCTCTTCTGTACCCAAGATTTCCAAAGAATTTCGGAGCTGAAGTTAACTGTGATTTCAGAATCTGGGGTAACTCTCGAGCCGAGCGGCGGTATAGGGATTGAAGATTACTCCAAAGATATGGGCGAGTTATCCATATATGTCAATGTTCTCGGCATAGATAGCTCGGTATACAATCAATTGTTTCCTGCACATGTTGCTGCCTACGAAGCACAGTTCAGGTAGCCAGCAACTAACAATTCGCTGCTGAGGGACAGCCTACTTTATGCACCTTTTATGCGGCTCGCTACGCTCGCATTTTCGCATAAAAGCCGCATAAAGCAGGCTGCCCCAGAGCTCGGCGTTAAGCAATAATTAGTAGGTAGCAATGAACAATTGTCCAGATTTTAAAAGTTACAATTTGCAAGAACTGAATGAAGCGTACTTTGGTGTAAATAAAAAGTCTTACCCCGACAGAGCCAAATTCATTCTAGATTGTATAAATCAAAGAAAGTTATCCCACCCAGAAGAGATTCCTGTTCCAAAAGTTGGAGTTGCGGGTAGAGGTGAACGATTGCTGGCGGCAATTATTGATGGAACCATTATTGCGCTCTCATTTATTCCTGTTGCAATTTTTTTCGGACCACAATATGCAGAGAGCAACCCAATTCTATACCCTGTCTTTGCGTTAATTTATAGCTATTTAGTATTTTTAGTTCTTAACGGCTATCTTTTGATCGATTATGGCCAAACGATTGGAAAAAAATTAGTCGGAATTTCAATCAGAGATTCAGAGGGAGAAATCCCCAAGTTCAATACACTAATCCTATATCGGCCAGTGGTAAAAATAATTTTTGCAATCCTTTCCCCATTGGACTTAATCAATAAGTTGTTAATTTTTAGAAAAGATAAGCGATGCGCCCATGACCACATTGTGGGGACCAAGGTGGAGTACCGTCACCGTGCTTAACAAACAGCGGCAGAGCGACAGTCAACGCTACGCACCTTTTGTGTTACTCGCTGGCGCTCAAACATTAACACAAAATGCGCTCCGCGCTGGCTGCGCCTGCGCTGGGCGTTAGCACTCAAAACGAACCATGAACTACATACAGGAAAACACATCGGAAGTTGATTTCTATACGAGCATGACTGATGTGGCTCGTTGGCTTGAAATCGATCTAAAAAATTATGATTGGCATATCTCCGATATAGAAGGAGCTTGGCCAGAGCTGGATGATCCCTCATGGGTGCTTGGTGAAGAGCTAACCGCAAAGCTTAAAGAATTTGACTATCAGTTTGTTTGGTCTGTACTTTCAGCATTTCCAAAAGGAACTGAGCCATTTACCACAGACAAACCATTTGCAGATGGAAATCCCGAGTTCTGGGAAGGGGAGCCAGAAAAACAGCTTCAAGATTCCCAGTTTGAAATTGTATGCTGGGATAGTAGTGCAACCCTATTCATCGGATTACCCAATGCTTTAGGAAAAAAGCTTGTGGCTAATGCTCCGGGCATCAAAGACTTAAACAAAGAAAATAGGCAGCGTCAGTGCTAACAAAGCAATGCAGCCGACGGCTTACTTTGTGCACTTTTTGCACGGTCGCTGCGCTCCCATTTTCGTGCAAAAAGCGCACAAAGTAAGCCGCGACTGATTGCGGCGTTAAGTTTCCACGAGGTAAATATGAAGTTCGTAAATATACTGATTCTCATGATAGCAATTCCCTTAACCTCTACGGCAGTAGAGATAAATGTAGTAACTGAGAAATCTGCAAGTTACTTCTGCGAAGGAAATAAAAATTTCTTGGCATGTATAAAGCCAGGAATTGAGTTTGAGTCTAAGCAGTGTATAGATTACGTGGTAAGAAGCTCTAAATCTTGTGTTGAAAACGAGCTTTCTAATCTATCAAGCAAATCATCAGCAAATGAGATTGAGAAGGCTGCCACTCTATATACACAGTGTTCAATGATGGAGCTTCTTAAAACAGAGGGGATTGAGTACAGCCAGTTTCAGGATTGCTTCAACAGGCAGTATGATGAGTCCCAGGTACACCCAAAACTTAACAAGCGCAAGCAGTAAGCTCCGGCCCTTCGGGCCTCCGCGGGACGCCCAACGCTATGCACATTTTGTGCGGGTCGCTGCGCTCCCAGTTTCGCACAAAACGTGCATAGCATTGGTCGCCCCTGTTGCGGGCGTTATGCATGAGGGATCATGGAAATACCAGAAAGCATGAAAGACGAATTGGCGGCATGGAATAGTGGGAAAGGAATTGACCTTGAGTCATGGGTAGGCTGTGAAGGCAACTTTAAGCTCGCTGTAGGTTACGCATCCATATTTTGGCCAAATTTCGTCGAGTTCGAGGACTACATATTCACGGAGGGATTCTCCAAAGACTCTGTCCGAGGGTTCGAGTCGCAGAAAGGTAGTACGCCAAAGTCCGTAGAGTGGGTGATCAACCATCTGCATATAGCAGATATCCAGCACTACGGCTGCACCGACATTGCGAAGGACAAGCTGCTCGTCATCGGCAAGACTCTCAAGGAAATCTATGAGCTGAAACTCAGAGCGCTCTTTCCTGAAAAGCCGTGCATAGTGGAGTTCTACGTACCAGACAATGAAGATGACCTGATGGACTATCAGATATCTTTCTGGCAGGCCAAGCACGAGGCAGATGATGCATAACAATCGCAGGCACTGGGACAAAATTTCCGCTGCGCTCCAATTTTGCCCGTGCTGCGGGCGTTAGGCAGAATCAAGGAATGATTTTATGAGCGAAATTCTAGAAGCGGAAGTAATGAAGGAAGAGGAAAATCTTCGCGTAGCAATGCTTTCTTCAGATGTAAATAGCCTCAATAAATATTTGGCTGAAAACCTAATTTTCACTAATCACTTCGGCCAACGCTTGAATAAAAGTATGGATCTAGAGGCGCATGAAAGTGGCTCACTTAAGATAACATCGATAGAATTAAGCGATCAAAAGATATTGCTAAGTGGCCAAAATACAGCTGTTGTATCCGTTAAAGCAAATATAGAAGGTACATATTCAGGTAAGCCAGCTGGCGGGAACTTTACATTTACTCGCGTTTGGTCAAAGGATACTGGGCAATGGCAGGTTATAGCAGCGCACTCTGGCACCGCTGCCTAACAAAGCGCAGCAAAGGGACGGCTTACTTTATGCACGTCTTGCGCTGGTCGCTGCGCTCCCATTTTCGCGCAAAACGCGCATAAAGTAAGCCGCCCCTGTGCGCGGCGTTAGGCTCTATCGATGAAAGTCTTAGTTTTTACGATTACATTACTCGTTTCGATCGCCTCGAATGCGACAACAACCATTTGGCGAGACTGTACCAAGAGACTTTATGCCTTCCCTTTTGGTTTAATCGAGAGTCAAGAAGTGGTAGAAATTTTGGATTACGAGTATGTTAAAAATTTTATGAGGCAGAAAAACCAAGCGCGAGAAGTTGCTATTCAAGAGCGCGGAGAGTTTCTTTTAAATAAAGTCTCAATAGAAAACTTAAGTGAGTCTGAGTTGAAGCATCTCGCTGAAGCAGGTATGGAGTATGCGGATAAGACAAAAACTATTCAGGAAATTCCTTATTTTAGGAATATTGAGTCTGCAGATTCTGTAGTTTCTGGCCGTTCTTATATTTTACTTTCAGAATTTATAGAAGCAGGTAAAGAAGTTACTTCTGAAATTGGCTATCCTGCTGAATTAATGAGCGCAAGCTTTACAACTTGTCAAATAGATCATCAACTTACATCTAAGATAGTTAGTCGAACTTTGCAAAAATTGCTAGAGCAGCGGGCGCATAGTGAAAAATAAGCCTAACAATTTGCTGCAGCCGACGTCTTACTTTATGCACTTTTTGCGCGGCCGCTACGCGTCCACTGTTGCGCAAAAAGTGCATAAAGTAAGCCGCCGCTGAGCAAGGCGTTAAGTGAGTAAAGGAGTACCGATGAAGTCATTTATATTTAACCTGGCGGGTCTTCTAGGTTCTTGGCAGTTTATAGAGCTGTCCTCAAATGATTCACTCAATTCAGTTTTCGCCCCAATCATCTTTACTGGCTTTCTCATATCTAGCATTCTTTGGGTTATTGTGAAATTTGGTGTGAACCAACGTACCAATGGCGGAGTGTATTTTGGCGGCGATAGCGGCGGACATGGTAGTGGCGGAGACTGTGGAGGTGGGGGAGATGGTGGGTGCTAGCCCCCACTTAACAATCAGCGGCAGAGCGACAGCCAACGCTACGCACCTTTTGTGTTACTCGCTGGCGCTCAAACATTAACACAAAATATGCTCCGCGCTGGCTGCGCCTGCGCTGGGCGTTATGCATAGGCAATAGAAAGTAATGTGGGAAAAAATTTTAATAGGTTTTATAGGTGCCATTATTGCTCTCGCGATCAAGGAATTCATTGATTGCCTTAAGCGGAGAGCTAAATCCAAGTTGATAGCATCCATGGCTGTAAAACACCTAGAATTGATCAAGAGCGATCTTATTGATCATGTTGTTCTCGATAAAAATAATGCAACTTTCGGAGAAACACAATATTGTGAAGTTGTTGTTGGTGATTTTCTTTATGATCTAATTACTTCAAATATTGATTGCTTTTCTAGTGCCAAAGATGTGGAGAAATCAACACTCTTTTTTCATAAATACAAAGTAAATATGGCAACAGTTAAAGCCCGTTTAGATAATTCCGTTCAAAAATCAACAACATTAAAAATTGAGACCTATAGAGCACTTGTTGCAGCACTTGAAGATGCTCTGTCTGAGCTCTCGGGTATCGCAAATGCATAACAAACAGCGGCAGAGCGACAGCCAACGCTACGCACCTTTTGTGTTACTCGCTGTCGCTCAAACATTAACACAAAATGCGCTCCGCGCTGGCTGCGCCTGCGCTGGGCGTTAGTTGCATGAGAGTTATATGAGCATTCAAGAGACGATTCTGATCGGTGTCTTATCTGGTGTGCTTACCGCATGCCTTATCTTTCTGGTTAAAGAATTTTGGGTGAAAATAATCATTCCTTGGTATCAAGGGTTTCGGTATCAAGGAGCTGACATTTCTGGAAGTTGGTACGCGGAGTATCGAGATGAAGATTCTGAAAGCGTAAGTACGTTTTCAGTTGTATTGAGTCAAAATGCCCACAAGATAACGGGGTCCATGCAGTTTAATTTTGTATCTTCAGAGCGCAAGTTGAATATTGATTACAATCTCGTCGGGGAGTATTGGGAGGGTTATCTAAATTTATCATGCAGAAGCAAAGACAGAAGGTTGTACTCCCATGCTGCCATGTTCCTCAAGCTGATAAACGGCGGATCTGGTCTTCTGGGGCAGTTTAGTTTTAGAAACGCGTATGCTGATCAAGTAAACAGCATACCACTAGGCCTTGATCGCAACTAACCAAGCGCTGCAGCGGACGGCTAACTTTGCGCACTTTATTGCGCGGTCGCTCCGCTCCCATTTTTGCGCAATCAAGCACACAAATTTAGCCGCCCCTGAGCGCGGCGTTAGCCACCCAAAAGCCAAAATATGGAGATTGATTATGAGTTTTGAAAATTCAGCAATTGGCGGCACCAAGGAAAAAGAAAGAAAGTCGTTTTCGAGCCTGAAAAGTGTATGGGCAGTAATAATTGGCGCCGCATCTTTCATGGTCGCGGGTTACTGGGGTCTAATGATTAAGGATGTTTTGCCGCAAGCTATAGACGCGACAAACAAGGATGGGTTCTCCCTTGTGGCGCTGGGTGTTTGGACTCTAATTGGTTTCTTCGGTGTTTTAATATGGGTGTTCGGCTGCATAGCAGCGCGCTGCCATACGGTTCTGTATGAGCGCTGGTTCAAGTAGCGTGGCTAACCAAGCGCTGCACCGGACGGCCAACGCTAAGCACCTTTGTGCTGGTCGCTGCGCTCCCATTTTCGCACAAAGGTGCTTAGCATTGTCCGCCGGTGAGCGCTGTAGTGGCACACTGAATTTGGCCACCTGACTTTGAGTGATATTATCATGCTCAACGAGATCAGGTGAATTAATGACCAAGTCAAAAAAGAAGCGATTTGACCCCGAGTTCAGGCTCGAGGCAGCCCAGCTGGTAGTCGACCAGAACTACACCGTGAAAGAGGCTTGCGAAGCCATGGGAGTCAGTAAATCCACGATGGAGTCGTGGATACGGAAGCTCCGGGCAGAGCGAGGCGGCAAGGCGCCGGAGGGCGTGGCTATTACTCCAGATCAGATCCGCATCCAAGAGCTAGAACGGAAGCTTAAGCGAGTCGAAGAGGAGAAAGAAATCCTAAAAAAGGCTACAGCTCTCTTGATGTCGGACTCGCTGAACAGTTCAAAATAATCGAGCGATTGCAGGGGAGCTATGCCGTTCAGCGGTTGTGCGACGTATTTGATGTACACCGGAGCAGCTATCGGAGCTGGCGTGACAGGTCGTCCGAGCCAAAGCCAGAAGAGGTGCGACTACAGGCGTTAGTGAAGGCAGCTCATAAAGTTAGCAACGGTTCTGCAGGGGCAAGAACCATCTCGAAGATCGTAACACAGGGCGGTACACCGCTCAGCCGGTACCGCGCTGCAAAGCGAATGAAGCTACTCGGTTTGGAGAGCACCCAGCTTCCAAATCATCGGTACAAGAAGGCTGAGCAACCACACGTTGATGTTCCGAATCATCTGGATCGGGAGTTTAACGTTGCTGCACCAAACAAGGCTTGGGCCGGCGATATCACGTATATCTGGACAGGTGCCCGGTGGGCGTATCTGGCGGTAGTTATAGATTTCTTTGCGCGTAAGCCGGTTGGTTGGGCGCTATCGTTATCGCCTGACACCGCCCTGGTTAAAAAGGCGCTTACGATGGCCTACGAATCACGAGGGCAACCGGAAGGCATCATGTTCCACTCGGACCAGGGATGTCAGTACACAAGCCTCGCGTTCCGACAACAACTGTGGCGCTACAGAATGACGCAGAGCCTGAGCCGTCGCGGCAACTGCTGGGACAACGCACCGACAGAGCGCTTTTTCCGGAGTCTCAAAACAGAGTGGGTTCCGGAAACCGGCTACAAGTCCTTCCCTGCGGCTAAACAGGGAATCACGAGTTACATCATTGGCTACTACAGCCAAATACGCCCCCATCAGAAAAATGATGGAATGCCGCCGAATGTGGCGGAAGAGAAATATTGGAATGCTCAGAGTTCGGTGGCCAAAAAGAGTTGACCACTACAAGGGGCTTCTTTCTAAATTGGCCATGAAGTGTCAAAAGGTATTTAAGAAGCAGGTTTCATAATGAGTGTTCTACGAGAGCTTAAAACTTCACTTTTAGACTGGGAAACCAGGGTCGTTTTAGAGTCTCTTTCAAGAGAAATTCAGCGCTTAAAGGATATAGCAGAGAACTCTACTGATGAAGATGAAGATGAAGATGAAGATGAAGATGAAGATGAAGATGAAGCTGCTGATGCTGGCAATGATTGCTTGGAGGTTGTCGGCTTGAAAGAGCGCCTAGAAACGGAGGCGGCCTCTATTTTCGGAGATCAAATCAAAGATTTCAGCCGCGGCGAGGTCTAGCTCTAACAATTCGCTCCTGAGGGACATCCCACGCTATGCACCTTTTATGCGACTCGATACGCTCGCATTTTCGCATAAAAGGCACATAGCGTGGTCTGCCCTAGAGCTCGGCGTTATAACCTGCAATGAACAGAAAACCTGATTACGAAAAGTACAGCCTACAGGAACTTTATGAAGCCGCAGAAAGTGTGGATACAAACCTGTATCCTGAAAGGGCCAAGGAAATTAGAGATAAAATTCAACTTAGGATTGAAAACCCTAGAGAAGAAGATGAAGAGCTTTTAAATAGGCTTAAAGAAGTAGCACATCAAAAAGAAAAACAGTCCAAAGACTGGAAGGGTAGCTTAGTATTTGCAGTCACAATTTTCATTGCTTTAGTTGCTTCAATTTTCTCGGGGAAGTTAGTCACAAGAACGTATGAAGTTTCTTTTGAAGATAACCCAATGCTTTTCTATTTTGTAACCGTTTTATTCGTAGGATTTATTGGGCATCTTCTAATTAAGGCTGATGAGCAATACAGGAGGGACAAGGGTGGTGACACCAAGGACTAGTTATAACCAAGCAATGCAGCCGACGTTGATCTTCCCCCGCCTTAGCGACGTATTGCGAAGGTGGTTTGGCTAGAGCGTTGCAATTATGTCCAGGCACAGCTGCGGCTCACCATATTGCAGGATGCATCTTGGCATCGTAAGGTGCAGGACAGAATTGATAATGAGTCAAATCACCGGGTTCAGCCTGAACCTTTGAGGGGCTTGAGCCGTATGCGAGGAAACCCGCACGTACGGTTCTTAGAGGCCTGGGGCCGGTAACGGCTCCCGGCTACTCGGTGCTTCACAAATTATGTCTCTCGGAAACCATATGCAACTTCGCGCAGTTCTATTTGACCACGACGGCACGCTCGTCAACTCCGAGCCCATCCACTACAGCATGTGGGCGCGAGTTCTTCAACGCTACGGTTTTACTTTAACGGAGCAGCAGTACAAGGCGCGCTATGCAGGCGTACCAACACCTGCCAATGCCGTAGACTTGGTACAGAGGTTAAGTATCGATGATCCACCGGAACAGCTCGCGGAGGCGAAGAACGCCGCAACACGAGAGTATCTTGATCGGCAAGCGTTTCCTTTGATGCCAGGAGCAGAAGAGGCCATATCTTGCTTTCACAGCGCAGGGTTGAAGCTAGCTGTTGTGACGGGCGCCAGCGCGCGTGGTGTTCAAACAACGCTACGGGTCAACGAGTTTAAGGACTATTTCTCTGCTGTCGTCTCAGGAGATGACGTCCGAGCAAGTAAGCCTGCGCCTGACTGCTATTTGCTGGCGCTCCAGCAGCTCGGTGTCTCCGCTGCTGAGTGTCTGGCAATTGAAGATACTCAGCATGGGCTTGAAGCTGCGTTCCGGGCTGGTATCGATTGTGTGGCAGTGCCTACAGAAATGTCTAAGCACCAAGACTTTAGTTTGGCAGTTGCGGTTCTCGACGGCATGCCGGAGGCAATCGAGTACGTGAGTAAAGCCCTTAGCGGTAGTGAGGCCTAATCATGCCAGTCACGGCGACGGTTTTTACATTGCGGCTACGCCTCCATTCCAAAACCGCGCGTGTTGAGCGGCGCTAAGAGTTCGAAGCGGTCATGGAGTTTTAGACAATGGAAACAAGAAAATCATCACGGCTCATAATCGTTGACGAATCAGGACGGTTATTGCTGTTTTTTTACAATGACGAGCACCAGCCACCGTTTTGGGCAACAGTGGGAGGAGAGCTGAAGCCTGGTGAAGGCTATGTCGATGCTGCGAAGCGTGAGCTGTATGAGGAAACGGGGCTAATACAGGAAGTTGGAGAGGTGCTAAGAGATCGTGATGAAGTATACGCAGTAGCGAGGTCGGTACCAGCTCGCTGGCTCGAAAAATACTTCTTGGTTAAATGGCCTTCAGGTGCAGAGGTATCTCCAGCGAAATGGACGGATGAGGAAAAGTGTACTATTCAAGAATGGAGATGGTGGAGTTTAGCTGAAATGCGCGAAGAAAAAGCTTCTCAGTTCAAGCCAGACTGGATTCCTGATTTACTTCATTCCGTGCTATGTGAAAGCGATTAACAAGTAGCTCCATTTGAGCGTAAAGTGGCGCAAATGAGCCAGATGGTATGAGTAATAGGAAATAGTCAAATGATTCGCGAGTATAGGCAAGCCGATGTTGATCAAGTCTTAGCGATTTGGCTTGCTGCGTCGATCGAAGCTCATAACTTCATCGAACCTAATTTTTGGGAGTCAAAGGTCAGTGAGATGCGGGATGTATACATTCCTGCATCGGAGACATTTGTACTGGAATATGAGGAGAAAATTAACGGATTCTATAGCCTATACGGAAACACTTTGGCTGCGATCTTTGTGACTCCAGAATCACAAGGCAAGGGAATTGGAACAGCCTTGCTTAATGACGCTAAAAACAGGCGAGAGAGCTTGCAACTCTCCGTTTACAAAGAGAATGTTCCTAGCATCAATTTCTATGAAAAACATGGGTTTATTTTCCTTGATGAGCAAATCGACGAGCATACTGGCCACCCTGAACTGATCATGGAGTATCACTCGTAAAAATGTTCTGCGGTCGGACAAGTAATCCGCTGCGCGTCCATATTTTCCGCTAAGCGCGGTGCTAAATATCAAAGGGTTGATCGATGCAAGGTGAATGTCTCTGCGGAAACGTGCAGTTCGAAATCGATGGGGAGATACCGAACCTCTATCAATGTCATTGTTCGCTGTGCCGAAAAGCTACAGGGGCGGCCGCTAATGCTGCTACTTTTGTGCCGGGCAACAGTTTTCGTTGGGTGTCTGGTCAAGATGAGATCAGGTCTTATCAAAAGCCAAGCGGTTATCAGACTGACTTTTGTTCAGTGTGTGGGAGTCCGGTTCCCAATATTCTGAGGAGCACCGGCATGGTTTGGGTGCCAGCCGGTTTGCTTAATGGACTGACCACTTCAAGGGTTTCTGTTCACCTCCACACAACATCCGCGGCCCTTTGGGAGGATGAATCTGTCGATTGTATTCGGTTCGATGGTGGGCCTGATAGCCTGGAATCACTCAACAAATTGTTGTAGTTCGTTCTAGCCTTCGGCCCTACATCGGACGCCCATCTTTCTGCGCTACAGGATTTACTTTACTTCGAGAGCAATTCGATGAGCACACCGGGCACCCTGAGCTCATCATAGCGTATCACTCGTAACGAGCGGCGGCAGGCGGACCAAATTTCCGCGCGTCCCTCGCTCCAATTTGCCTGATGCGCCGGAATTGTCGGATTGGTGTCTTGCTGCGGGATTTGTTAAAAACTTGGTCTGGGATAAGCTACACGCGTTTTCATCAAAAGATCGTTGGAAATCTGGCCGAGATTAGTGGTAAATACCATATAAGGCAGAGCACGCGACAAGCGTGTGTCTGCGGCGTTAAATGTTCAGGGAGAGGATAGTGGAGTTCAAAATCGGTAACTTTGAACTGGGCCGTTGTGACGAGCGAGCCGCAATATGAATCCAAGACACTTAACAATCGGTTGCACAGAGACCAATTTCCCGCCGCTTCGCGGCTACAAGCCGGCGCGTGAGCCGAACGTTAGAAATTGTTTGGTGCAGAGGTTGAGTAGTCTTGCAAGAACTAGAACATATGTTTCTACTGACTATAGGCGGCCTTCAAGCAAGGAAAGTTGGGGCGCGCACCCCAACTTTCCATCCAGCCATGTCGAAATTTCTCTCACCTGTGAATTGTCAGCAAGCGAGCTATCCTTAAGGTAAATTGGCGGGCTCAGCCTCGTAGGCCTTGTGGAGCAGGTTGATGAACGGCTTTTTTTCCTCGAGGACATTAGAAGCTATGGCGGTTACTGGAATTCCGGGTGTCCATGAATTCATCACGGCAGCGCCAGACAGTTCTCCTAGACGTTTAAATGTGATGGCTTCGTGACGCTGTGGAATATTAAGGCGTTCAAGTTGACGCTGAATTATGCCCATCATGGTGCCTTTCAGTATGTCAGCCTTGGGCCAGATCACGGTTTCACCATCCCAAAAAACCAGGTTCCATATTGTCGCTTCGCTTAGGCATCCATGCCTATCCACGAAGGCCGCATCATCGAAGCCCTGGCGTATGGCTTGATGCAGATAGTAGGTCTTGCCGGCTTCTCCCACATGCTTAATGGCTGCTAGAGGTCGTTCATGCTCCACAGCACTCAGTCTCAAGGGGCCTGTGGGTCCATCGGACTGCGCGCCTGTGCGGACAAGGACTGAAGGCTCTACATCCATGCTATTGGCGTTGAACTCGCCATGGTGAGAGAAGATGGTAACGGTTAGTGACAGATCTTTTTCTCCTTCATCAACGACTGTTCTGATATGGGACTGCAGTTTTTCATCGGGCAGCGCTCTTCCAAAAAACGCCATAGAAGCTTCTCGTAGGCGTTCCAGGTGAAGATCCAGCCCTTTGATTTTTCCGTCACGCACCTGCATGGCGGTGAAGTGTGCAAACCCGGCAAACGCCAAGGGGCTCATTTCGGAAAGGGTGACTGGATGCCCATTGATACGGGGTTGGTAATCACTGGATTTGGTTGGCATGTCATTGGCTCCTGATTGAATTCTGGCTATCCTAAACCCTGACAGTGCTGTTAGAGTCAAGAAGGGAAAATGAGATGCGGATAGGGGAGCTATCAAAACGTACGGGTGTGAGCCTTCGAATGCTTCGTTACTATGAAGCTGAGGGGCTGCTGAAGCCGAAGCGTACGAGCAGTGGGTATCGTGATTACGCGCAAGATGAGGTGCAGACGGTTGAGCGCATAAAGCTGCTGGGATCGGCAGGTATGACCCTAGCGACAATCCATAAATTTTTACCCTGTGTGAGAGGGGAGGGTTCAGTTTTCGAGCCGTGTGATGAGCTGCGCAATGTCTTGCACGAGCAAATCCACCTTTCCGATCAGAAAGCGGAAAAGTTGGCTCAAAGCCGGAACATTCTAGAGCGTTTCCTTCACGAAATTGAGCAAGAATGAAGGTTTGTTTAGTACTGATTTTTCCGGTTTTTTTCATTCATTAATGCAAAGGGTCTATCCAGACCAACCATTACTGCTACCCGAAAAGGTAGGCTTAGTGGTCTTTGCTAAGAATGCAATGCACGCGACAAGCGCGTAATTGCGGCGTTATACACAACCTAAACTCTGAGAAATTAGCAAGTATTTAAATATGGAAATTGTAAGAAGTAAGGATTTCACCGCCGATCGTGCTTGGGGATCAAAGCATATTGCAAACATGCAGGGAATCACCACAAAGCTACATTGGACAGATAAGCCATACAAATGGCACGTAAACGACGGAGAAGAAGTCTTCGTCGTTTTAGATGGTGTAGTAGATATGTACTACCGGTTAAATGGTGCTGAAGAAGTAGCCGTGATGGAGGTAGGAGACATATTCTTTGCTTCGGTCGGTACGGAGCACGTGGCCCATCCAAGAGGTGAGGTGCGAGTACTCGTCGTTGAGAGTGAGGGCAGCGTATAACAAAGCCAGTCCTCACGGCGATGGATTTTCCGTTGCGTTTTACCTTCACTTAAAAACCGCGTGTGTTGATCGGCGTTAAATCAATGGAGAAATAGTACAGGCAATAGTCGATAAATTTTCATGCTGAGAGTACCTTGAAATACTTTTCGCTATATAAGGAATTTGTAATTTGAGCCAGGAGTCAAATAATAAAACCGTAAAGCGGGGGATGGCCGTTGGACTTCTGGGAACACTGTTTTTGTTCTCTGCGCTCTATTATATGTTCCCTAAAATCACCCAGGAAGTGGTGTTGATTGAGCGCGTCAGGCTCGGAATAGAATGTCTTGTTTTTCCATCGATCCTTTTTTTGGCAACAATTTTGCGAGTCGGCTCTCAACGTTATGGAAACCCATCTGAAGACCCAACAAAAGTAATAGCGAACTCTAAGGGTATGGCAGTTGATCTGAGAGTATTATCCAATACTCATGAGCAGATTGTGGTCTTCGCCATTAATACTCTTGCCTTGTCTGTTCTTCTTCCTTACCAGTACCTTAGCTTGCTGCCAATTTATTCAGGGGTGTTTGTAGTAGGCCGTATGATATTTTGGTTGGCATATCATAATAATGTTTTGTGGCGAGCACCAGGTTTTGCTTTGTCCACATTGCCTGCTTTGGCCGGTTTAGGTTACTGTGGCTTAGTTCTTATGCTCAGAATCTTCTCTTAATCATAAGATTATTTTAGTAAAAGTGGCGATGATTCGCGTGAACGCGCGGAATGGTAGAGCATTGGGATAAGTGCCGCATCGTAGAGAAACTAGTTTTCTCGGTATCAGCGCGAAAATACACGAATAGGAATAAAAAATGTGGCGATGCCCTAAATGCGACAGAGAGTTTACGCGTAAAAACCAGAGGCATGCTTGTGGCACTGGAAATCGCGAGGATGTGATAAGAGGTAGGCCGGAATCAGTCGTCGAAGTTTATGGTGCTATAGAAAAATTAGTTAATCAGCTGGGAAAAGTTGAGACTGTTGCCAGGGATAGGTATGTCCTGTTTCGGAGTTCCCGGATATTTGTCGATCTTTCAGTAATGAAAGACGCGGTTCGTGTTGCTATTCATCTTGGAAGAGAGATTAATAGTCCTATTTTTATTAAAATCGTTGATGATGGAAAACAGGTCACACATGTGGCTAAAGTTGGAACTCTTAATGAGCTAAGGAAGATTGAACCACTAATAAAAGAGGCGTATGAGTTCTCTTTATCCTGATGCAGGGCATTAGTTGATTCCATTCTGGTGCGTATTGTGTGGTTACTACTGGCGTCAGCTACAGCAGTGCGTTGCTCACAACGGGGCGCGATAATGGGGGTTCACTATGAGTATATACAGATACAATGTTTTCGGTAGAGAAGTACTGATAGAAAAAATCCGGGGTAACTGGTCGACATTTTATGTGGGGCCGGAAGGAAAGCGAAGACGTGCGGGGATTTTTATACCACCTGATATATCGGAGGCGGATCTTACTCAGTTTTTATCGGACTTGTGTCACGAGTGGGCAACTGAGAAGCACCAGGAGGTGGTGCGCATTAGCGAACAGGGGACAGAATGATGCTTCCAGTTGTGTTCGAGCGGTTTAACGGCGAGGGTAGATGACATGAAAAAATTGAATCTCTTGGTTTTATTGACTGCAATCTTGTATGCGTTGAGTGTCAATGCGGCGGGTAGTTTTCGGCTGGCCAGTGGAAAACTGATCTCTACTGGCAAGAGTAAGTCTGAGGTGATCGCAATTGCGGGGGCGCCGATGTATCAGGAGGTGGAGACCATTGCGGTGGACGAGGGGGTTGGGAATGACCCTGTCAAGCGCGAAGTCCTCACTTATAAGCTACGAGGAGATATTGGCGGTATGTTCCTGGTGGTGGTGACGGTAGAGAACAACACGGTCGTTTCAGTAGCGGCGACACAAGAAAGTCGCCTGTAGTTTTTGAGTCGCTGATTTTCCCCATACGGTTGGAGCCCGGTACTTCCTTGTACCGGGTTGAATTTCCTCGGGGATGGTTCATTCCCTATCGTTTTTCAGAAATTCACTAAACGCCATCATATAGCGATCAAAATCTTCAAACTGCGGTACATGACCGATGTTGTCCAGTTCCACGAGCTGTGCATTGGGAATGGCGTCTGCAGTCAGTTTCCCCAGGCGATCATAGCGGCCCAGTTGCGGGCGGATGGAATCCGGGGCGCGATTGCGGCCAATCGCGGTGCGGTCGCGGGTGCCAATAATCAATAGCGTGGGCGCGTTGAGATCACCAAATTCATACAGCACCGGCTGAGTGAACACCATATCGGAAGTGAGGGCGTCGATCTCTGCGATGCGGTCCGCATCGGGGCCGATGGTCCATCCGGCCTGAATTGCCAGTAGCGGGTTGTACTCCGCCTTCCATTTGCCATCGAAATAGGCGGCGGTCATATAGTTTTTGACCGTTGCCGGGGTTTGCTGCTTTTCCTGGGCGATGGCCTGATCGATGGGTTGATAGGGTGTGGTGCGTTTCCAGTCCTCCAGGCCGATGGGGTTGATCAGGACCAGTTTTTCCACCGTATCCGGAAACATCAGTGCGAACCGGGTGGCGAGCATGCCGCCCATGGAGTGCCCGGCTACCATCACACGTTCTACGCCCAGCGCATCCAGTAGAGCCTTGCTGTTATCTGCCAGTGCCTGGAAGGAAAACTGAAACCCTTCCGGTTTGCTGGACTTGCCGAAGCCGATCTGATCGGGCGCAATCACCCGGTATCCCTGGTTTGTGAGGTTCTTGATGGTGCGCGCCCAGTAGGCGCCAGAGAAGTTCTTGCCGTGCAGTAGCAGGACGGTCTCTCCATTGGCGTCTTTCTCTGGTGCTACATCCATATACGCCATACGCAGTGGGCGCTGCTGTGCGGTCACTTCGAACGTTTTAACCGGGTATGGATAGTCGTAGTGGCTGAGCAGGGCGTCCTGGGGTTTGAGTGTTATTGCTTGTGCGACGGTTGCGGGCGTAGTGAGGAGAGTGGCGGCGAGTAGTGCAAAAGCGAGGGAGAGATTGAGCAAAGGATTTGTAAATTTATGGGAGGCCTGATGGACTGGATTCGGATAACTTCGTTTGTTGTACCACATAAAGCGATTGTGTCTCCGTTATGGTTTATATGCGGTTGTGCCCGGGTTATGACGCCCGGGCATTCAGGAGCTTGGAACCCTGGCCCGGCAGGGGGAGCTCGGGTAGGTCGGATACCGCTTGTAACAGCCCCTGCTCATACAGTCGTGCGGCCTGCTCTTTCTCTCCTAAGGCAAACAGTAACCGTGCCAGTTCCGCCGAGGTGGCGGGATCTGAGCGCAAAAGCAGACTTTTCTCAAAGTACTGGCGGGCTTTACCCCAGATTTCATTGCGCAGGCACAACCGGCCAAGGCAGGTGAGCAGGTCGGCATTTTCACCGTACTCTTTCTGCCAGCCATCGGCGACGCCCAGCTGGTGGCTCGCGTCGGCACCGCTGAGGTGCCCATACAGGCGCACCGTGTCTGCACGCCACTCCCGGTTGAGAATCCAGCGCAGATGTTTTTCTGCTTCTACATCGTCCCCAACTTTGTGCAACATGGCGCCGTATTGATTGCGCAGTTCGATATTGCGTTGCCAGCGGCCGTTCAGGCTCTGCCAGATCTCCCGCAGCTTTTCCCGGTCTTTGTGATCGGCGGCATCTTTCAGCAGATGCTGGTATACCTCGAGTTCCAGCTGCTGAAGTTGCGACTCGGGCATGTTGGCGTGCTTTTCCAACCGCGGCAGCAGCTCCCGCAGTCCGTTCCATTCGCCGATGTGGTGGTAGGCCTGGCGCAACAGCTGCAGGAGTGCAGGGTGGTTGGGTTCTTCCTGCATGGCGCGACGCAGGCTGGCAATGCACTGTTCGTAGTGCTGATCCAGCAGCTGCATACGCGCCTGGCTGATGGCGACGGCGAGCTGGGTGTCGTCACCGGTGGCTTCCGCTTTCGCCAGCAGTTCGTTGGCTTCATCCCGGTAGCCCAGTTCAAAAGCACTGCGGGCGGCGGCGAGGTAGTTGATGATGGGCGCATCGGAGCGCGCGGCACTTTTCAGCAGCAGGCGACGGGCGCGGGCCCAGTTGCCTTCCATGTATTCCACCAGCCCGTTAGTAAGCCTGCGCCGGGCCATGCGGCTGCGGCCAAAGCGGATGCGACTGAACCCGCCTTCGATGGCGCGGGCGATACTGCGCAGGAGCCAGAAGAACAGGAACAGGGCGAGAATGCCCAGAGCCAGAGCGCCGACCGCCACCCACAGGTTCATTTCGATCTGTTTACCGGCGTCGCCACCGATCATCAGCATCAGGTAGCCGGGGTAGGAGCGGATTGCTTCGGTGAGGGCGGCGCCGCCGAGGAGCAGTACCAGGGCAAAAAAGAGGAAACGTTTCACTGGCTGCCCCCCGGAATGCGACTGCTGCTGTCATCCTGGCCGGAGGACATTTTGTGCATGCGGTCGATGTAATTGCGCAGGGCGGTCTGGGATGCGCTGAGGTCTGGCAGCTCTGTGGCCACCGTCACTCCGGACAGTTCCTGCAGTTCTTTCAGGATGACCTGACGTTGACGGTTGTCGACGCCATATTCCTGCAGCAGTTTGGTGGCGCGTTGCAGCGCGTCCTGATAAACGGTTTCATCCGCGCGTAGCAGCGCCAGTTCCGCCTGTTCCATACTGAGCTGGAGTCCCTGGCGGAAACGGCTTTCACTCTGGGGGGAGAGCAGCACCGGGTCCACCTCGGCGTCGCGGATGCGGATGGAGCCCTTGAGGAAATTGACAAAATTGTTCCAGCTGGACTCGACGTTGTCTTTGCCGGGGGCGGCGTTTTCACCGGCGGCGATGTCTGCCTGTTTGGCGAGGTCGAACTGGGGTTGGATGTTGAGTTTGACCATCTGCTCTTCCAGCGCCCGCAGGCGCAGGTATAACCCTTCACGATCGACATTTTCCACCAGCTTGAGGGCGGTGAGATCCCCGGCCAGTTGTTGGCGTACGCCGTACAGGTCCGGCAGGTCCAGGTTGCGCAGGATCTTGTCCACTTCCTGTACCAGGCCGAGGGCCGCGCGGCTGTTCTGTTCCAGCTTCAGGCGCTGGCCGGCAAGGCGCAGCAGGTAGTCTGCTTCCGCCAGTTGCCAGTCTTCGCGGCTGGCATTACCGAGCTGGCTGAGGCGATTGCCCTGGGCGGTGACATTGCGCTGCAGCCCGGCGAGTTGCTGTTGCAGGCGGGCGATGGTCTGCGCCTGTTGCTCCAGCTGTTGGCGCAACTCCTTGGTGTGGTCGACCGCCGGTGGTGGTGTCGGCGATGTAGCGCCTGGTTGTTGTGTCGGCGGGCTGGCCTGACGTGCGGATTGATCGGGCTGCGCAGTTCTTTGGTCTGTATTTTGATCTGTGCCTGTTTCGCGGTCGTTGCCCGATGTGTCAGTGCCGGATTCCGCGGAGCGGGTAGTGTCGGAACCGCTGTCGGCGGTGGGCGTCGCGGTGTCGGAGCTGGATTGTCTGTCCGTGACGCGGGTATCCGCAGTGTCCGCGGCGCTTGCATTGTTGCGCGATGTGTCGCCGGCAAGGGCGGTGTGGCTGTCAAAAAACTTGCCCACAACCGGGACCTCCCGCAGGTGTGGGTCGACCTGCTGGCGTACCGCGGGAAGGAAGTACCAGGCGGCGACGGCGGCCGCGATCAGCAATAGGATAAACAGCCAGAACCAGAGCCAGCCATGGCCTTTGCGGGGGGCTTTGGCGGCTTTACCCTGCTTGCCGCCGCCATTTCCGCCCTTGTCTCCGTTACTGTCTTTCCCCCGCGCCTGATCCGCTTTGGCGAAATTGCTCTTCGATCCGGCTTTTTCGCCGGCAGCCTGGTCCGGCTCAACCTTCTCTGTCACCAGCGGGACGTCCTTCGTCGGCGGCACCTGCTTCTCGGGTTTACTCTGGCTGCCGGGCGTCGGGGTTTTTTTATCGCTCATGATGTGTCGCTCAGGGATTCGTTTGCTCGCGGGAGGCGCCGTTGCGCGGTCGGGCGCCTTGTAGACCCGGGTGCCGAAAGAATTTTGTCGCCAAATTATAGCGACTGATGCGGTTGTTTATACGGAGTCTGGCGCGCAAATGAAATATTTTACCGCCTTGTGCGTTATGTCTGAGTTATCCGGCGGCGAGAGCCTCTCGCAGGGCGGCGAGCATGGCGCTGTCTCCGGCATTGATCGCGGCCTCGGCGCGGGCAAAACCGAGATCGTGGGCGCGGGTGGCGACACGTACGCTGGGGCAGATCAGGGGCAGGGTGCGCAGGTCTTCGCGCTTTGTGGCCTGCAGGCAATGATGCAGGTTGTCGAGGGTTTCGCCGCTGTGCACGGTAATGGCGTCGACGGGCTGGTTGTAGTCGCGCAGTGCCGACTCGGCTTCTGCGGGTAACTGGCGCTGATACAACTCGCAGTAGTCCACCCGGGCGCCGCGCTGTCGCAGGGTGTCGCCCATCAGGGTGCGGCCGCCGCGACCGCGGAAGATGATCACGCGCTGATCCGCTGACTGTTGCAGCGAGGGCAGGGCCAGCAGTGCCTCGGAATCCATGGTGTTGTGTTCGCTGTCTGCCCTGGGCTCGGCACCGCGGTCTTGAATAGCGCGGGCGGTGGCGGCGCCAATGGCGTAATAGCGGGGGCCCTGGGGCAGTTGCGGCCAGTAGTCGTCGAGCCAGTCGAAGCCGTACTGCACGGCATTTATAGATACGAAAATCGCGTGGTCGTACTGATCAAAATCCAGAATGCGATTTTTGATCGCCTGCGCGCCCTCCGGGTCACTGTCTGCGGTGATGGGCACAATGGCGAGCAGGGGGATGCTGTGGCTGATGGCACCTTCCGCGGCGAGCACCTGTTGCCAGCCGGCACTCTGGTGTGCCGGGCGGGTGATCAGGATGTGCTTTCCCTGCAGTGACTGGCTCATATTGGCTGGGCTGGCTGACAATGTCGTTTTAGATTGGTTGTTTTGTTTACAGCGCGGCGAGGACCTTGTCGGCCCCTGCCTGCAGCAGTTGCTCCGCGAGGCGCACGCCGAGGGCGTCGGCTTCGCTGACCGGGCCGTGCACTTCAGAGTGCAGCATGGTTTCGCCATCCGGGCTGCCTACCAGGCCGCGTACATGTAGCTGGTCTTCGCCCTCTCCACCCTCTCCACTTTGCAGGGTGGCATAGCAGCCGATGGGCACCTGGCAGCTGCCGTTGAGGCGGCGTACCAGTGCGCGCTCGGCGATCAGACGGTGGCTGGTTTCGGTGTGGTGCAGGGGGGCGAGCAGTGCATCCAGCGCCGGGTCGCGGCGGGATTCGATACCCACGGCGCCCTGGCCGCCGGCGGGCAGCAGGATTTCCGGGGCGATGAAGTCGGCGATGCGGTCGTGCATCTCCAGGCGCAGCAGACCGGCGGCGGCGAGGATGATGGCGTCGTACTCACCGGCGTCCATTTTGGCGAGACGGGTGTTGACGTTGCCGCGCAGGAACTTCACTTCCAGATCCGGACGGCGGGCCAGTACCTGGCACTGGCGGCGCAGGCTCGATGTGCCGACTACGGCACCCTTGGGCAGGTCGTCGAGGGTTTTGTAGTGATTGCTCACAAAGGCGTCGCGCGGGTCTTCGCGCTCGCAGATCACCGGCAGGTGCAGGCCTTCGGGGAACTCCATTGGTACGTCTTTCATGGAGTGCACGGCGATATCCGCTTCCCCGTCCAGCATTGCTCTTTCCAGCTCTTTCACGAACAGGCCTTTGCCGCCCACTTTGCTGAGAGGAATGTCCAGCAGCTGGTCGCCACGGCTGGTCAGGGGCAGCAGTTCCACTTCCAGTTGCGGGTGGTGCAACTCCAGCTGTTGTTTGACGAAATTGGCCTGCCACAGGGCGAGGGCGCTCTGGCGGGTGGCGATGACGATGCGGGAGAGGGCGGATTGTGAAACGGCGTTGTCAGACATGCGGTTGAAAAGTCGATTGAAAATTCGGCGGCAAGTCTAACAGTTTGAGAGAGACTGGGGGCAGGGAAATGCGGTGCGACTTTGCGCTCAGGGCTGCTGCCGCAACCAGTCCTCGAGAAAGATGCGCGCGGCGATGGAGTCGATGGGGTTGTCGGCGTAATCGCCGCGGTGGCCGCGCTCGCGAGCTTCGTCTTTGGCGGCGCGGGTGCTGAGGCGTTCATCGGCGTATTCCACCGGCAGGCCGAAACGGCCGTGTAAGCGGTTGCCGAACTTGCGCGCACGGGCGCAAAAGTCACTTTCTGTGCCATCCATATTCAGGGGCAGGCCCACCAGCAGGACGTTGGGGCGCCATTCCTGGAGGATTTTTTCCACCTGAACCCAGTCCGGCTTGCCGTCTTTTGCCGGCAGTGGCGCCAGCTCGCGGGCGCTGCCGGTGAGGCTCTGGCCGTAGGCGAGGCCGATGGAGCCGGTGCCGAAGTCGAAGGCGAGGGCGGTCGTGGCACTCATCAGGCGTGGCCGGACTGGGAGCTGATCCCGCTGAGATCGATACCGTGGCGGGCGGCGGCGGTCTGCCAGCGTTTTTCGCACGGGGTGGCGAACAGGATTTCCGGTTCCGCCGGCAGGGTCAGCCAGGCGTTGTCGGTGAGTTCTTCCTCCAGTTGGCCGGGGCCCCAGCCCGCATAGCCGAGGGCCAGCAGGACGTCGTCGGGGCCGCGTCCGGCGGCGAGGGATTCGAGGATGTCTTTGGACGCGGTAAGGCTGATTTCGTCGGTGACTTCAGCGGTGGAGGCAAACTGCATGCCGCGGCCGTGCAGCACGAATCCCTGTTCCTGGGAGACGGGGCCGCCCATCAGTACCGGTTCTTCGCCCCGCTGACTGACGTCTTTCAGGGACAGTTGCTCGAACACTTCCCGCCAGGACACATTGCTTGGGGCGTTGACCACAATGCCCATGGCGCCGTCGGCGCGGTGCTCACAGATGAACGTCACGGTTTTCTGGAAGCGGGGATCTTCCATGGCGGGCATGGCGAGCAGGAACTGGCCGCGCAGGCTGCCGTGGGTGAGATCGCTGTCGAGATTGGGGTTATGCATGGGGGTTAGTTTAGCGGGAAACCCGGTTGTACGTCATGGTCAGTCGGGCCGATCTGTTCTGGTTTTGATCAGCCGCGTCCGGCGTCGGTGGAGAAACCGGTCATCTCGAAGCGCCAGGTGCGGATGATTTCCAGTCGGTCCGCCTGCTTGCGGATTTCCGCCGGGAAAGGGGCAAAGGGCGCGGCGAGTCGCACGATCTGCTGGGCGGCATCATCCAGAATACGCTCGCCCGAAGATTTCAGAATCACCACTTCTTCGACGGCGCCCGTGGGCAGCAGTCGCACCATCATGCGCAGGTCACCGGTGATCTGTCGCTGCAGGGCTTCCTGTGGAAAGTTCTCGTTGCCGATGGCTTCCACCTTCTGACGCCAGTCGTGTAGATAGGCGGCATCGGCAGAGGCTTTGGTGGCGACGGAGGTCAAGCGACGCACCCGCGGGCGCTGGGCAATGGTCTGGCGGATTTTGTCCAGTCGTGCCTGCAGGCTGGCGATTTCGGGATTGGACGGCGGCAGATCACTGGGGGCGTCGCCGCGCTTCTGTTTTGAACGCTGGTCTTCTGCTGGCAGTTCCGGGGCCTGTTGCGGGCTGTCACCAATGGTGGTGATCAGTTGGCGGCGTTGGTCTGCGGGGCGCGCGGCCTGTTGTTGTGGCAAGGGGTTTACCTTGCGAATTCGGGTATCTGCAATTTCTGCACGGCGGTCTGTGGACAGTTCCCGGGGTGTGTCGGCGCTGCCACTCGCCTGTTGGTTGTGTTGGGCGAGATAGTCTGCATTTTCGGGCGCGTTTGCAGCGCGGTGTTGAGCCAGGGTGACCTCGAGCGTGGGAGGTGCCTGGCTCGCTTCCGGTGCGGTAAAGGCAATGCCGAAAATCAGCAGCGCGTGCAGTGCGCAGGCCAGAAACAGCGCAAATGTAATACGGTCGCCCTGGGCGGGCGACGCGCTGTGGGCGTTTCCCGACACGGGGGCGGCACCTGCTTTTGATGGCGATTGGCTGGCTGCTGCGGTCATTCTGATTATTGCTTTTTACTGCGGTTGGCGGACTGCCAAAACTTAATAATGCGCCAGTTTACCCTTTTTGCGCCAGCCGGTCTGTGATCGCGCGCATCAAGAGTCCGCCGATATCGGTGTCGTAGGCGGCATCGATTTCACGCACGCAGGTGGGGCTGGTGACATTGACTTCGGTGAGGTAATCGCCGATCACATCCAGGCCCACAAACAGCAGTCCTTTTTCTTTCAGCGTCGGGCCTACCTGTGCCGCAATCCACTGGTCGCGTTCACTCAGTGGACGCGCTTCGCCTTTGCCGCCGGCGGCGAGATTGCCGCGGGTTTCTCCGCCCTGGGGTATGCGTGCCAAGCAGTAGGGCACCGGTTCGCCGTCGATCATCAGGATGCGCTTGTCGCCCTGTTTGATCTCGGGGATATAGCGCTGGCCCATGATCTGGCGCTGGCCGTCGTCGGTGAGGGTTTCGAGAATGGCGCCAATGTTGGCACCGTCGGCGCGCACGTGAAAGATTCCACTGCCGCCCATGCCGTCGAGCGGTTTGAAGATGACATCGCTGTGGGTGCTGTGGAATTCCCGCAGGCGCTGCATATCGCGGCTGACAATCAACGGTGGGCAACAATCGGCGAAGTGGGTGGCGAAGATTTTTTCATTGCAGTCGCGCAGGGACTGGGGTTTGTTGACCACCAGGGTACCGGCGCGTTCCGCTGCTTCCAGAATGTAGGTGGAGTAGATGTACTCGTTGTCAAAGGGCGGGTCGACGCGCATCAACATCACGTCCAATTCGCCGAGGTGCATGGGGGTGGCATCGCCCAGTTCGAACCAGTTATCCGGGTTGTCGAACACTTTCAGTGGGCGGGCGCTACCCATGGGCTTGCTGCCGTCGAGATAAAGGTCACCCTGTTCGAAATATACCAGCTCGAATCCGCGCTTGGCGGCGGCGAGGAGCAGGGCAAGAGAGGTGTCTTTCTTGAATGTGATATTGGTGATGGGGTCCATCACTACGCCGAGGGTGCGGGCCATAAATCGGTATCCATTGCTGGGCAGGGGGCGGAATAAAATAAGAGTAGACTGCGCCTGCTGCAAGCCTGGGTTGGTGCCAATCCGGTTGTGTTGAGCGATGGCCCGGCTGAATGGCGGCTCCGGGGACGAAATGCGGCACTGTTCACATAACGATCGATGCTCTTTGCTGCCCAGTGTCGTCGCTAGATTCACTGTGTCTTCTGTGTTAAAAGTTTCCATCTGATCTGCGCCCGCTGGCCGCGGCCACTTTGCGATGATCGGACCCCGTCATGCGGTTGTACAAAAAGCGCTGTGACAGGTGCGGGACCTGGACTATCTATGACGTTTGTCTGTAGTTACGCCCTGTCTCGCAAAACGGCGCTTAAAAAATAAGTAATCTGGGGATTTTGGAACACTATGGAGCTGAACTGGGAAAGTCTCACCGTGATGGTGATCGACGATAGTAAAACCATTCGTCGCACCGCCGAGACGCTGCTGCAAAAGGCCGGCTGTGCGGTGGTGACCGCTACCGATGGCTTCGATGCACTGGCGAAAATTGCAGATTCGCGTCCGGACATCATTTTTGTCGATATCATGATGCCGCGTCTGGATGGCTACCAGACCTGCGCGTTGATCAAAAACAACAGTGAATTCCGCAGTACGCCGGTGGTGATGCTGTCGAGTAAGGATGGGCTGTTCGATAAAGCCAAGGGGCGCGTGGTTGGTTGCGATCAATATTTGACCAAGCCTTTCAGTAAAAGTGAGCTGCTCGGTGCTATTTCGGCGCATGCGAAGCCGCATCACGCTGCCTGAGGGCGTTGATTTATCGCGCTGAAGGCTTTGTTTTACCTGGCTGAAGGCTCCATCACGTCAGGGGTGTGAAATTCTTGGCAAAAATGGCGTAGACTACGCCGTCAAGCGCCCGTCATATCATGGCGGGCAGCCGCGATGCCTGAATCAGGCGCTCAAGGTGAGCAGATTCGGAATTCGCCAGCATTGAATAACAAAGTGTGTGGTCGCGCTTGTCGTACGGAAGGCGGCAAAAGAAGCGGCCGGTACCAACAACAACCGCCGGTGTCGTGCAAACCAATCTGGCTCGGCGGAAATACTATCTCGGGGGATAAAGATGGCCAGAGTGCTAATCGTCGATGACTCGCCTACTGAAACGCACAAACTCACCACCATTCTGGAAAAGAACGGCCACGCGGTGCTGACCGCTGCCAATGGCGAAAATGGTGTGGATGTGGCTCGTGAACACCGCCCCGACGTTATCCTGATGGATATCGTGATGCCGGGCCTGAACGGCTTCCAGGCTACCCGTCAGCTGAGCAAGGGTGACGGCACCAAGGCGATCCCCATCGTTATCGTCACTACCAAAGATCAGGACACCGACCGGGTCTGGGGCATGCGCCAGGGCGCTCGCGCCTACCTGACCAAGCCGGTAGACGAGAGCAAGTTGCTCGGCACGATTGAGGAGGTGTTGGCCTGAGGCCGGCGTACTCTCCGTGGATGCAACTGATACCCCTTATCTCGCGCTGGTAGAGATTGCCAACCGCGCAAAAGCGCAGGCACAGGGGCTGCCTGCCCGCCAGGAAGTCAAACCCTACTGGACGGGCATCGGCTTTTCTCTTCTAGGGCAACGCTTCGTGGCCGCCATGGATGACGTGGTGGAGCTGCTGGAGGTGCCCCAATATACCTTCATACCCGGAGCTAAGCCCTGGGTGCGCGGCGTGGCCAATGTGCGTGGTCGCCTGTTGCCGCTCTTCGATCTCGCCGCGTTTTTCGGCGGCCACCTCACCAGCCCGCGTCAGAACCGCCGGGTACTGGTGCTGGAATACGACAAAATTTACGCAGGTTTGATTGTGGATGAGTTGCACGGGATGCAGCACCTTGCACTCGAATACGGTCAGTTGCCGCCGGCAGACCTGTCAGAAGCTTACGCGCCCATGGTCAATGGTCAGTTTGTGCTCCAGCAGGGGCGCTGGCTGGTGTTTGACCTGCAGGCGCTGATTGGCGATTTCCAGTTTGCAGATGCCGCCGCGCACTGAGTGCCGGTACCCTGTGGGCAGAGGGTCGCAAGGAAACCGATTCTGAGGTGAGGCGCCGATTGCGCGTCTCGTATTCAGGGCTCCACTTTGTTGTGGGGCTGTAAGGCCGCTCGGGATGGCGGTCGCAGCAATGTCCGTTACCGGTTTAAAGCCGGTTTTGGGGGCGCCCGTAGACTGGTGGCTTGGCCACTGTTCGGGCGTGGGGTAAATCTGGGCCAATGTAGATTGTCGGCCCGCAGAGGTGATAACAAGAATTGGTCTGGATCGCAGGTCCGCCAGGAGTAAATTATGAAAACAGGCTCCCAGAGTTCATTTTCCGCGTTGCGCAGTAACCCTGCCGCGCTGTTTATGGGTTTGCTGGTACTCGCCACACTGGCGGGGCTGATCGTCAGCATCTACCTGGTACAGAGTCAGGCAGACCAGGATAAAGAGTATCTGCAGGACGTTGCGGAGTTGCGCGCACTGTCCTACCAGCTGGTATCGGCAGCGCCGGCAGCGACGGCCGGTGACGAAGAGGCATTCACCGAGCTGGAGCGGGTCGTCAATCAGATGAATACCACCTGGGGTGATCTGCAGGGAATGGAGGCCAGCAGCCGCAGAGCGCTGGATGGTGAGCTGGCCAATTACGGTCAGGTCTGGCGGCAGATGCGTGAGCAGGCCGACACCATTATCGGCAACAAAGACTCGATCATCTTCCTGAACGATGTGGCGAGTACCCTGAACGACTCACTGCCGGAACTGCAGGCAGAGCACAACAACATTGTGGAAATCCTGCTGGCCAACAATGCACCGGCAAACCAGGTAGAGCAGGCGCAGCTGCAGGTCTGGCGTGCGGAACGTATCGGCCGGAACATCGATAAGATGCTGCAGGGTGGCGAAAATGCGGAATCCGCTGCCGACCAGTTCAACACCGATGCCAGCCTGTTCGGTAAAGTGGTTGAAGGTATGAAAGGCGGCGACGTGGTGATGGGAATTTCCCGCGTGACCGACCCCGAGGCCCGCGAATCGCTGGATGAAATTACCGAGCTGTTCCAGTTTGTGAGTTCTTCGGTGCGTGAGATTTTTGAATCCACCCCGGCCCTGTTTGCGACCCGCCAGGCCGCCGACGGTATTGCGACCTCTTCGCCGCAGCTGCTGGAGTCACTGTCCAGCCTTAACGACCGCATTGTGAGTCTGTCTGGTGAGCGCCAGCCCAACAACCAGACCATCGCCATTATTGCCGGTGTGTTTGTGCTGTTGATCTTCGGCATGATGATCACCGCATTCTCCGGTACCCGCCGCAGTCTGCGTGAAGAGTCCGATACCAATGAGCGTAACCAGCAGGCGATTATGCAGCTGCTGGACGAACTGGCCGACCTCGCTGACGGTGACCTCACGACCTCGGCGACGGTAACCGAGGCCTTTACCGGTGCGATCGCAGACTCCATCAACTACACCATTGACCAGCTGCGGGTGCTGGTAAGCCGGATTAACACTGCGACCCAGGAAGTATCCAACCTGTCACAGGATACCCAGCAGACTGCCCTGCATCTGGCCGAGGCCTCCGAGCACCAGGCGCAGGAAATTGCCGGCGCCTCCGCGGCGGTGAACGAAATGGCCGTGACCATTGACCAGGTATCTGCCAACGCCGCCGAGTCTGCCCAGGTGGCGGAGCGTTCGGTACAGATCGCGGGCAACGGCGCCAAGGTGGTACAGAACACCATCAAGGGCATGGATACCATCCGCGAGCAGATTCAGGACACTTCCAAGCGGATCAAGCGTCTGGGTGAATCTTCCCAGGAGATTGGTGACATCGTTAGTCTGATTAACGACATTGCCGACCAGACCAACATCCTGGCACTCAACGCCGCCATTCAGGCGAGCATGGCCGGTGATGCCGGTCGAGGCTTCGCGGTGGTTGCGGATGAGGTACAGCGCCTCGCAGAACGCTCCGCTGCGGCAACCAAGCAGATTGAAGGCCTGGTAAAAGCGATTCAGTCGGATACCAACGAGGCGGTTGTTTCGATGGAGTCCACCACCACCGAAGTGGTGCGCGGGGCTCGCCTGGCACAGGATGCGGGTGTTGCTCTGGAAGAAATTGAGAGTGTATCCACCAACCTCGCGTCCCTGATTCAGAACATCTCCAACGCGGCACGTCAGCAGGCCTCCTCTGCAGGCCACATCTCCAACACGATGAACGTGATTCAGGAGATTACCTCGCAGACCTCCGCCGGTACCCAGGCCACTGCCCAGTCCATTGGTAACCTGGCCCAGACCGCTTCCTCCCTGCGCGATTCCGTTGCCGGCTTCAAACTGCCGGAGAGCGACGACGTGGAAAGTGAAGCGGAGCTGTACGATGGCGACTTGACCGATCTCTCTGACGAGTTCCCGATGCTCGACGAAGAGCCCGCGGAATCCTTTGACGAAGCGCCAACCGATGAAGAGCGCAAGCGCGAGGAACAGGCGCTGGCCTGATTGACCGCGAATACCGATAACGATAATGCGGCACACCGTTACAGAAAGCATTGTTAAAGGCATTTTGCAACGGTGTGAAAAGCGGCGGTAGGGAAGTAATGCCACCGCCGGCAGCGAACAGAATTACCGAGGACTGGCCGTGAGTCGCGACAATCCCAACTTTATCGCCCTGGATTGGCTGATAGGTGAAATCAACGAGACGTTGACCCAGGCCCGTCAGCAGCTTGAGACGTTTGCCTCGGATTCCTCTGTGCCTGAGACCGCCGAGGATGCGGGTGGGTTGCTGAAAAACTGCCTCAACCTGATTCACCAGGTACACGGCAGTCTGCATATGGCAGAACTGACCGGCGCCGCCATGCTCGCCGAAGAAATGGAGCAGCTGGTACACGCGCTGGCCAGTGGTGATGTAGAAAACAGTGATGAGACGCGCGAGTTCCTGATGCGCGCGCTGTTGGAGCTGCCGCTATATCTGGAAAAGATTGCCTTCCAGCGCCGCGACAACCCGGTTCTGTTGTTGCCGCTACTCAACGATTTACGTGCTGTGCGCCGCGAGCGACTGATTACAGAAGGGGCGCTGTTCGGCCCGGATCTGACTGCGCTGGAACTGAGCAGCGGTAACCGCCAGCCGTTGTTGAGTAATCCCGCCAAGCTTCAGGAACTGGTGGGCAAGCTGCGCAAAATGTATCACGTCGCGGCTGCCTCCCTTATCCGCGAAGTCAACAGCCGCGAGAGCATCGCCTACCTCACCAAGGTGAGTGAAAAAATGGCGTTGCTCTACAGTGGCAGTCCCCGGCGCCAGTTGTGGGAAATTCTGCTCGGCCTCCTCGAGGGGATCAGCGACCACCGCATTACCGTCATGCCCGCCCTGCGCCAGCTACTGCGTCGTATTGACGTGGAGTTTCGTCTGCTGGCGGGACAGGGCGCACGGGTACTCGACCTGGCGCCAGATCGGGACCTGATCCGCAACCTGCTGTTTTATGTCTATCTGTGTGGCCCCAATGGGGCACGTACGCAGGCCCTGTACCGTCAGTACGGCCTGGATAAAGCGGTGCCGGGCACACCGCGTCCGGATACCGAAGACGCGCTGGCCATGGGGCCAGAAGCCATGGGTACCGCCCTGGTTGCGCTGCGCGAAGAACTGGCGACGGTGCGCGAGGCACTCGACCCCAGTATCGCCAATAGCGAGCGCCCGCCCCTCTCCGACACGTCGATGGTGAGCAAGCGCGTTGCCGATACGCTGGGCGTGCTGGGTCTCGACCGCCTGCGCGGCCGCGCCCGCAATGTCTACGAATACCTGCGCGATGCCTCTCGCAGCGATAATCCCGACGATCTGTTGATGCAGGCTGCCTCCGAGCTGGTGGAGCTGGACGCCGGGCTCTCCGCCGCGGCAGAGCGTGACCGCAAGGTGGATGACGCCTCACCGCTGATGGGCGAGGCCACCGATCGCGTCTTGAAAGAGGCGCGTATCGGGCTCGAGACCGTTAAAGAAGCCGTCGTCGAGTACATCGCCAGCCACTGGGACACCGGCCATCTTTCCGCGGTGCCCAAGCGACTGCAGGAAGTGTGCGGCGGGCTGGAAATGGTGGGGTACCAGCGTGCGGGTGAGATTGTCGGTGCGTGCAAAACCTATATCGAACAGCGCCTGATCAATGCCGGGGAGCAGCCCGACTGGAAGCTGCTCGACACGCTCGCAGATGCGGTCACCAGTGTGGAGTACTACCTCGAACGCCGTGCGGATGGCATTGAGGACGCTGACATGCTGCTGGCGCTGGCGGAAGACAGTGTCGCAACCCTGGGGTACGCCGTAACCGGTACGGATGGGGAGCTGGCAGTCGAGTCTGTGAGCCAGGCCGAAGACGATTTTGCTACTGAGGGCGGCGAGCTGGATTTACCCGCGGCCGACCACAGTGCTAGCGAAGCTTCTGATGCTCCGGCCGGTTTCGACAGCTGGGACGCCAGCGAGGAGGCCGGTCGGGAAACGCCGACCGCGGATTCGGAAGCGGAAGATAAGCCGCAAACCGCGAGCGCTGAAGACGCGCCTTCCCTCCTGGAAGACAGCTGGTTTGCCGGCGACGCAAATGAACAGGCTTCCGAGCCTGAAACAACCGTTACAAGCCATTCTGAAGCCGATTCCGGTGCCCTGATAGAAGCTCCGACGGAAACTGGTGCAGTCGAACAAATGACGGAAAGCCAGTACAGCGGCTTTGAGGTTGACGGTTACCAGAACGTTGAGGACGCCGATCCCCTGGCCGGCCTCGCCGCTGCGGCAGACCCGGCACCCGAAAGTCAGCCTGAATCCGAGGTAACTGAAGTAGCGGTGTCCGATATCCCCGCGGACGCGGATGACGATGCCAGTATTATCGACGACGAAATTGTCGAGATCTTCCTCGAGGAAGCCGGTGAGGTGATGGAGGCCATCCATCTGTACTTCCCGCAATGGGCTGCAAACTTTGATGATCACGATGCCCTGGTGGAGTTCCGCCGCGGTTTCCACACCCTCAAAGGCTCCGGCCGCATGGTGGAAGCGCTGGATGTAGGTGAGCTTGCCTGGGCGGTGGAGAACATGCTCAACCGGGTGCTGGACGAAACCGTCGCGCCCACCCGTGCACATGTTCGCCTGATCGAACTGGTACTGGAAAAGCTGCCTCCGATGATCGATGGCTTCCGTACCGGAAAAGGCGATCCGGATGCCGCGCGCACTGCCGAACTGGAGGGCTGGGCAAAGCAGCTTTCCCAGGGGGAAGTGCCGGCAGCGCTTGCGGAATCTGATCAGGCGAAGCCGTCAGCCGTGCCGGAACAAGCCCCGGCAAGTGTTGATGAAAGTAGTGCCGACAGCGACGACGACAATACACAGCTGTGGGAAATTTTCGCCCAGGAAGCGGAAACCCACCTGGCCACGGTTTCTGAATTCCTACAGGAAATGGCGCAGGCCGCGCCCTTGTACGGTATTCCCTCCGATCCCATGCACCGAGCGCTGCACACGCTGAAGGGCTCTGCGCATATGGCAGAGGTCACGCCGGTGGCGGAACTGGTGGCGCCTTTGGAGCGGTTTGTCAAAGAGCTACGCACCTACCAGGTGGCCATCGACGCCGACATCTTTGAGCTGATCAGCGATGCCAATGACTATGTGCACGGCGTGCTGCAACAGATTTACAACAGCGAAGCGCTACATATTGAGCGCGGCGAACAATTTCTGGCGCGGGTGGCAGAGCTGCAGGAGCGTGCGGTCGGCCACCTGATTCGCGAGCGCGAAGCCAACGAACCGAAAGCGGTAGATCCTCAGTTGCTGGCAGTCATTATGGCTGACGGCATGAAAGTACTGCTGGATGCCGATGAGATGCTGAATGCCTGGCGTGCCCATCCGGGGGATAAATCCATTCTGCTGCCGGTGGCGGAAGAGTTGGATGTATTGCAGCACGCAGCCGGGCAGGCACAGTTACCCACTCTGCAGGAATTGTCGCAACTGCTACTGGCAGTTTACCGACAGGTCATCGATGGACACCTGGAGGAGGAGCCCGCACTGTGGGCCGCCCTTGAGCAGGGGCACAACGAGCTTCTGGATCTGGTGGACGCGGTGGCTGCGGCCCAGGACCTGCCCCAGGTCAGCGATGTGGTGGGCGAAGCGCTGCGCTATCTGGCCCAGGGTGACGATAGCGGCGAAGAAGAGGATTTCGACTTTGCCGATTACGGCATCGACAGCAGCGAATTGACATTCCCGGGTGACGGCGAAGCCGATACGGTGGATACCGAAGCCGTCGAGGGATTCGCGGAACCTGCTTCAGAAGCGGTAGAAGAAAGCGTTGCTGACACCAGTCACCTCGATGACCTCAGTTTTGACGATCTGCTGGCGGCAGAGAAACCCGTGGAAGAAACGCCCGAATCGCCGTTCCCGGTTGATAGGGTGGAGGATGCAGGTGCGGGGGCGGACGATGATGCGCAAGCGTTCACGCCCCATATGGCCGCCGCTTCCGATGTGCCTGCAGTTTCCGATGCACCTGCGGTTTCCGAATGGTTGGCAGATGAAGACCTGCCACCGCTGACACCGGAATCGTTCGGTTTGTCCGAAGAGGCGGAAGAGGCAGACGAGGTTCAGGACGCATCTTTTGGCGACTACGCCATCGATGTAGAACCAGCGGGGACTGCAGACGAAGACGGGATCTGGCAAGAATCCGCCAATACCGGCGATCGTGAAGCTGCGCCCACTGTCGACAGTACAGAGCTCAATCTGGAGCATACGGTGCTCGAGGATGACGCTGGCCTCGGCGATATGCAGTGGCTGGAAGAATCCCTGACAGAAACCCGAACGGACACGCCGGCAGAGTCCACCCCGCTGGATGCCGAGGTTGTGGAACCTGTTACCCCGGTGGCACAACCGTCGCAGGTGTCCACAGCAGATCAGCAGGCCGCTCTGGCGGAAATCGACCCGGATGTAGTCGAGGTATTCCTGGAAGAAGCCGGAGATCTGGTGGATGAGCTGGAAGAGCTGATTCAGGGCTGGGAGCAGGCGCCTGACGATACTTCCCACGGAGAGGCGCTGAAGCGCGTGTTGCACACCTTCAAGGGCGGTGCGCGGATGGCGGCCCTGATGGGGCTGGGTGAAGTGGCGCATCGCTTTGAAACCGTGATCGAGAACATGCAGGGCGACAGCACGCCTTCGGCAGAGTTCTTTGCCGATGCGCACGCTATCTACGATCGTCTGGCGGCGGGGGTGGAAACCACGCGCGCCTGGCTGGGCGGTGAACAACTGCAGTCGTTCACGGCATTACTGGATACGAGCTGGGCCGACGAACAGCTGGCACAGAATGCGAGCCCAGTGGATTACGGTATCGAATCCACAGAGAGCCAGGCGCCAACCAGCCAAGCATCTACCAATACAGCACCCGCGGAAGCGGATGAAGGCACAGCTGCGAGTGAAGTTTTACCGCAGGATGCGCCGGAAGCACCCGCGGTATCCGCCCCCGCGATTTCCACATCCACTACGCCCCTGACACCGGCACCTGCTGCGTCGGAAGCGGGCAGCAATGTACTGCCATTTGTGCGCAAATCCCGCACCCCGGGTGAGCGCGACAGCGGCCAGCCTCGCAACCAGCCTCAGGAGATGGTGCGGGTAGCGTCGGAGTTGCTGGAAGAGCTGGTAAACCTCGCGGGGGAGACCTCCATTTCCCGCGGTCGCCTCGAAGAGCAGGTAGGTGAGTTCGGTATTGCGCTGGACGAAATGGACTCCACCTTGAGCCGACTCAACGAGCAGCTGCGCCGTCTGGACAAAGAAACCGAGGCGCAGATCCTGTTCCGTCAGGAGCAGTTGGCAGAGCAGGAGGACGACTTCGATCCACTGGAAATGGACCGCTATTCGTCCATTCAGCAGCTGTCCCGTTCACTGCTGGAATCCACCTCCGACTTGCTGGAGCTGCGCCAGACCCTGGGCAATAAAACCCGGGATACGGAAACCCTGTTGCTGCAGCAGTCGCGGGTAAATACCGAGCTGCAGGAGGGGCTGATGCGCAGCCGCATGGTGCCTTTCTCACGCCTGGTGCCGCGCCTGCGCCGTATTGTCCGCCAAGTGAGCGCGGAGCTCGGCAAGCAGGTGGATCTGGTATTCTCCAACGTCGAGGGCGAGCTGGACCGCTCCATGCTGGAGCGCATGGTGGCACCGCTGGAGCATATGCTGCGCAACGCGGTCGACCACGGTATTGAAGATCCCGAACAGCGTCGTGCCGCGGGTAAGGAAGAGCGCGGCCGCATTGCTGTCAATCTGGCCCGAGAGGGCAGTGAAGTGGTGATCACCATCAGTGATGATGGTGCCGGTATCAACCTGATGCGGGTGCGCGAGAAAGCGATCGAAAGCGGCCTGATGCGCCCGGATGCGGAGCTGTCCAATAGTGAAATCATGCAGTTTATTCTGCAGGCCGGTTTCAGTACCGCCGATCAGGTAACGCAGATTTCCGGCCGCGGTGTGGGTATGGATGTGGTGTCCGCCGAGATCAAGCAGATCGGTGGTAATGTCACTATCGCCTCCCAGATTGGCGAAGGAACAGAATTCGTCGTGCGCCTGCCGTTCACCGTATCGGTGAACCGCGCGCTGATGGTAAAAGTGGGCGATGACCTGTTTGCGCTGCCGCTGAACACCATTGAAGGCATCGTGCGCCTGAGCCCGTTCGAGCTGGAGCACTACTACCGCACACCGGAAGCGCGCTTCGAATATGCCGGTGAGCCCTATCAGGTGAATTATTTCGGCAACCTGCTGCAGTCCAGCGCCCAACCCAAGCTGAATGTGGAAGACATGCAGCTGCCGGTGCTACTGGTGCGCACGGAAAACACTGCCATGGCGCTGCAGGTCGATGCCATCATGGGTAGCCGCGAGATCGTGGTGAAAAGTCTCGGGGCCCAGTTTGCCGGGGTACAGGGGGTATCTGGAGCCACCGTAACCGGTGACGGTACCGTGGTGGTGATTCTCGATGCCCACGCCCTCCTGCGTAAGCATTCCGCGCTACTGGCGCGACCCGAAGTGCCGGTACTGGAAGTGGAGCCGGAAGTTTCCGGCCGCGAAGAGCCGGAGCCACAGAAGATGGTCATGGTGGTGGACGATTCGGTAACGGTGCGCAAGGTGACCACCCGCTTCCTCGAGCGGGAAGGGTTCCGCGCCACAACCGCCAAAGACGGTCAGGACGCGATCATCCAGTTGCAGGATTTCATGCCGGATGTGATCCTGCTGGATATTGAAATGCCGCGAATGGATGGCTTTGAAGTGGCGCGTCATATTCGTTCCAGCGGCCGCCTGCGGGACATCCCGATCATTATGATCACTTCCCGAACCGGTAAAAAACACCGCGATCACGCGCTGTCACTGGGGGTCAACCACTATCTGGGTAAACCCTATCAGGAAGAAGTACTGTTGAACGCGATTCGAGATTACACGGAAGCGGAAGTGGCGCACTGAGCGCGGCTGTCTGTATAAATCCGCGACGGCGGTGGAGAGAGTAGAGAATGAGCGGACTTGACGCCCTGCCCACAACAGAACTGCCTCAGGAGGTCAGCTGCCTGCTGCTGCCGTTGGCGGATGGTCAGTTGCTGGTACCGGTGGATACCCTGTCGGAAATCATTGCCCTGCAGAGCCCGGTCTCCGCTTTTGACGCGCCGGAATGGTATATGGGCGAGCTTCATTGGCGGGAGTTGCGCCTGCCGTTGCTGGCTTTTGAGGTGATGCGCGGCAAGCCGATGCCCGCCTTGCGCAGCCACTGTCGGATCGCGGTGCTGAACAGCGGCAACCCCGATGGAGACCTGCCATTTTTTGCCCTGGTACTGCAGGGTACGCCGCGACTGGTGCGTGTAACCCCGGAAGAGCTGGCGGGGCGCGAAGGCGAATGTGCCATGGGCGAGCTGATGCATGTGGCACTGTCCGGTGAAGTGGCGGTAATTCCCGATCTCGGGACACTGGAAGAGGCCTGCCTGCGGTACCGCAAAGGCCGCTGAGCCGATACGCTTCTGCTAAATCATTCCATACAAATAGCAATCCGTTCATATACAAAAAGGCGCCAGCTCGGAAGAGCTGGCGCCTTTTTGTTTGCTGGCCCGTAAAGCTGTCGATCAGAACAGTTCTTCCGGAATCGACTCCTGAGCCTGCTCGCTGGAAGACGAGGAGGGCGATGCACTGTCCGGCCCATCCGAGTAGATGGATGGGTAGTTACCGTAGGTTTCCCGACCCGGTACCCGGTCGGCACGAAAAATCTCGAAAATGCCGCCGCGGGAGGTGCGCATACCGGTACGCGGATTGATGCGCATGGTGACGATATTATCCGGCTGCGCCAGATGGCGCTCTGGTCGTCCTTCCAGGGCGGTGCTCATGTAGTCAATCCAGATCGGCAGGGCGGCTGAGCCACCATACTCGTTTTTACCGAGCTCTGAGTTGGAGTCGAATCCGACCCAGACGCTGGTTGCCAGGTGCGGGCTGTAGCCGGAGAACCAGGCATCCCGCGGACCGTTGGTAGTACCGGTTTTACCGGCGATATCGCCGCGCTCCATGACCAGCGCTTTACGGCCAGTGCCCTTCTTGATCACGTCTTTGAGCATGGAGTCCATGATATAGGCGGTTTCCGCAGAGATCGCGCGCGGCGCCCGTGGGCGCGCCTGTTCTCCCGCGTGCAGGGGCGCAACGGGAAGGGTACGCAGCTCCACCGGTTCGTCTTCAGGGGGGATCAGTTCAGCCTCCTTCTGTACCGCAAGCAGATCGATCGGCTCCGGTTCGGCGTTGCTGCTGTCGATTTCTCCCGGTGCCGGACAATTGCGGCAGACCGTCAACGGCAGTGCCTGATAGACCGCGTCGCCATGGACATCCATGACTTTGTCCACCAGGTAGGGTTCGACCCGGAAGCCGCCATTGGCAAAGGCGGCATAGCCGCGGGCAATCTCCAGTGGCGTCAGCTCGGAGCTGCCCAGTGCGATGGTCAGGTTGCGGGCGAGCTTGCCGCGATCAAAACCGAATTTCTGCACGAAATTGAGCGCATAATCGATACCCAGGGCCTGAAGCAGGCGGATCGACACCAGGTTTTTGGACAGGTACAGGGCCTGCCGCAAACGGATGGGCCCGAGAAAGTCACCGCTGGAGTTTTCCGGCCGCCACACGTCCGCGAGGTTGGTTTCCTCGAAAATGATCGGCGCGTCATTGATGATACTCGCCGCGGTGTAGCCCTTCTCGATGGCGGAAGAATAGATAAAAGGTTTGAAGTTGGAGCCGGGCTGACGCGCCGCCTGAGTAACCCGGTTGAAGTGACTCTGCCGAAAGTCGTAACCACCAACCAGTGCCCGGATCGCGCCGTCTTCCGGTGCCAGTGAAATCAAAGCACTCTGGGCCTCCGGGACCTGTGTCAGATGCCACTCTTCGCGCATCTGGGGGGCGTGCTGTTGGGCCTCCTCTTCTGTGTCACTTTGGGCAAACGGGTCGTCGTTCGGGCTGTCAATCTGTATTTGTTGCGCGGTTTCTGACTGGTTTTCCTCTGCCAGTTCTTGCGCAACCTCTTCCGCACTGACCACCACGCGGCGCAGTCGTACCACATCCCCCGGGGCAAACATCTCCTCCGCGGATTTGATGCGTGCACCGCGGGCATTTTCCGAAATGTACGGGCGCAGATTGCTGAGGCCGTGTTCCCAGGGGATCTCCACAACCCGTCGATTGCGTAGCTGTACGATCAGCTTTTGCGGCGCCACGGCGGTTACCACTGCGGGTTCGAGGCCGCCAAGTACCGGTATCTCGTGCAGGAGATCCACAAGCTGATCGCTGTCGGAGAGTAGCTCCGGATCAAGTTGTTGCTCCGGACCGCGGTACCCGTGGCGGCTGTCGTAAGTTTCCAGGCCCTTCTGCAGTGCTTTGCGCGCGGCCTCCTGCAGCTTGCTGTCGACGGTAGTGACCACCTGGTACCCATCGGTATAGGCTGCATCTCCGAACAGGTCCACCGCTTCTTTTCGGGCCATTTCGGCGACATAGGGCGCACTCAGGTCGAGATCGCGGCCGTGATAGCGCGCACTCACCGGGGCGGTGATGGAGTTTTTATACTCGTCCTGGCGGATATAGCCCAGTTCGAGCATGCGCTTCAGGATCCAGTTGCGACGTACCAATGCGCGCGTGGGGTTGGCCAGGGGGTTATAAGCGGAGGGTGCTTTGGGCAGGCCCGCCATCATCGCCCATTGGGCCAGGTTCAGCTCATTGATGTCCTTGCCGTAATAGACATGGGCTGCGGCCTGGAAGCCGTAGGCGCGGTTGCCGAGAAAAATCTTGTTGATATAGAGTTCGAGAATCTCGTCCTTGCTCAATTCCTGTTCGATCTGCAGGGACAGCAGGATCTCGTTGAACTTGCGGATAAAGCGCTGTTCCCGGCTCAGGAAGAAATTGCGGGCCACCTGCATGGTGAGGGTACTGCCCCCGGACTGGATGGAACCGCTGGCTACCAGTTGGCGTACCGCGCGCATCAGGCCTTTGATGGAGACGCCACTGTGGGAGTAAAAGCCGTCGTCTTCAGCGGCGAGGATAGCCTTGACGAACATCTCCGGTGTCTGCTCAATGTCGATCGGGCTGCGCCGCTTTTCTCCGAACTCACCGATCAGTTGCATATCGCTGGAGTAGATGCGCAATGGGGTCTGCAGGCGGATATCGCGCAGGCGCTCTATCGACGGCAACCCGGGCTTCAGGTACAGATAGAGGCTGGAAAAGGCCATGGCGCCGGCAGCGGCGCCGGCGAGGGCGAGCCACAGCAGTGACAACAGGCGATTGCGGGCTTTTTCGGTCATTTAGAAACTTCTACTTACGGCTCGTGTGTGCGTATTGAACAGTATTATCGGTGTTGCTCGACAATTATACGAATAATGTGCGCTGTTACCTATGCAAAAGCCGGTTGCGACGGTAATTTAAAGTGCTATACCATCAATCTTCCATAACCCACGGAAAGATAAGAAAAATGGGGATGCTCCCTTTTCTCAATAAGGGGCCTAAGGCACTGCTTGGGCTCGATATTAGCTCCACCTCGGTAAAGTTGCTTGAACTGAGTCGCAATGGCGACAAATACCGCGTGGAAAGCTATGCAACAGAGCCTCTGCCTCCGAATGCGGTAGTGGACAAAAATATCAACGATGTCGCTGCCACCGCGGAAGCCATCCGCAAGGTGGTGCGCCGCTCCAAGACCCGTTTGCGCCAGGCAGCTGTGGCCGTTTCCGGTTCAGCAGTCATCACCAAGACCCTGGATATGCCCGCGGACCTGTCCGACGAGGCGCTGGAAGCGCAGATTGCCCTGGAGGCCGATCAGTACATTCCGTACCCGCTGGACGAGGTGAACCTCGACTTTGAGGTGCAGGGAGTGTCCGAGCGGGGTGAGGGGCAGGCGGAAGTGTTGCTGGCCGCGTGTCGCAGCGAGAACATCGAACAGCGAGTTTCCGCGCTGGGTGAGGCGGATCTGCAGGCCGGTGTCGTCGACGTTGAGGCCTATGCGATCGAGCGCGCCTATACCCTGATGGACAGCCAGTTTCCGGCTCAGGAGCAGCTGGTGGTCGCGGTCATCGATATCGGTGCCACCATGAGTGCACTGTCGGTCATGGTGGATGGTCGCACCGTGTATACTCGCGAGCAGCTGTTCGGCGGGCGTCAGCTCACCGATGAAATCCAGCGCCGTTACGGTCTGTCTGCGGAAGAGGCGACACTGGCCAAGCGCCAGGGTGGCAGCGGACTGCCGGATGACTACTATCCGGAAGTGCTGGAGCCCTTCCGCGATGCGGTGGTGCAGCAGGTCACCCGCTCCCTGCAATTTTTCTACTCATCGACCTCCTACAGCGATGTGGACTACATCCTGCTCGGTGGTGGCGTCGCCGCCATGGACGGGCTGGCAGAGCTCGTGGGGCAAAAGCTCAATAAGCCGACCCTGGTGGCCAATCCGTTCCGGGACATGAGTGTCGCCTCGCGGGTGAGTCGCCAGGCACTGGCCGCGGAGGCGCCGTCGCTGATGATTGCCGCCGGCCTCGCCATGCGGGAGAAGGATTACTGATATGGCAAAGATCAACCTACTCCCCTGGCGTCAGGAATATCGCGCGCAGAAACAGAAAGAGTTTCAGCAGGTCGCCGTTCTGGTAGTGATTGCTGCGGCCTTTTCCGTGTTTATGTGGATGAAGTTCGTCGATACACAGGTCGCCAACCAGAATGAACGCAACCAGCTGCTGCAGACGGAAATCAATGCCCTGAACAAGCAGGTGCGCGAGATCAAGGATCTCAAGAAGCGTCGCCAGGAATTGATTGACCGCATGCGCGTGATCCAAGAGCTGCAAGGCAACCGCCCGCTTTCCGTACGTTACTTTGATGAAATGGTCCGCGCGGCGCCGGAAGGCCTGTGGTTGACCAACCTCAAGCGCACCGGCAAGTCGGTGAAGATTTCCGGGGTGGCGGAATCCAACAATCGGGTTTCCTCCTTCATGCGTAGCCTGGATCAGTCTGAATGGTTTCAGTCGCCGAATCTGACCGGGGTGACCGCGAAGCCGGAATTTGGTGAGCAGGCCAGCGCATTTGAAATGACCGTGAACGTCAGTGGCCGCAAGAAAGAAGATGAAGCCGACGCTGACGGCAGGGGGGTATAAAAATGGCTCTGGAAGATACCCTGAAGCAGCTCAATGAGCTGGATATCAACGATATCGATTTCTCCCGCGTGGGCGTGTGGCCGCTGGCCGGGCGCATCGCACTGCTGGTGGTGATTGCTGCCGTGCTGGTGGGCGGTGGTTACTTCTTTCTGATCAAGGATCGCTACCAACAGCTGTCGTTTGCGGAGAACAAGGAAAACGAACTGTTTACCCAGTTTGAAAAGAAATCCTTTGAAGCCGCCAACCTGGAGGCGTATCGCGAGCAGCTGGTGGAGATGGAGGAGACCTTTGGCGCACTGCTCAAGCAGCTGCCGAAAGACACCGAGGTCCCCGGGCTGCTGGAAGACATTGATGAGTTCGGTCGTGGCAGCGGTCTGACCATTCAGAAGGTGGCTCTGGAAGGCGAGCAGGTGGGTGAGTTCTATGTTGAACTGCCGATCCGCATAGAGGTTCAGGGCGGTTATCACGAATTCGGGGCTTTCATCAGCGGCATCGCCGGGATGCCGCGGATTGTTACCCTGCATGATTATGATATCCAGACGTCGAAGGATGGCGGTGCGCTGCTGAATATGGTAGTGAACGCCAAAACCTATCGTTACAAGGATCAGGGGGAAGAAGGATGAAAAAGACCTTCGCTCTGACCGCAGCACTGCTGGCGCTGGCGGGTTGTAGCCTGGACGGCAGCCACAGCGATCTGCGCCAGAAAATGGCGGCGGTAAAGCACAAACCCAAAGGGCAGATCGAGCCCATTCCCACGTTTACGCCTTACAGCCCGTATGTGTACAGTGCGGCCGCCCAGCGCAGCCCGTTTACCCGTCCGGTGCTGGAAGCTGACCAGAGACTGGTAGGGCGCAGACTGGACGTGGCGCCCAATGAAAATCGGCAGAAAGAGCTCCTCGAGCGCTTCGCATTTGATGGTCTCTCCATGGTGGGCACCCTGTCCCGCGGTGGTCAGTTATGGGCCCTGGTCAACGACGGTGAGGGGGGGATTCACCGGATCACCGTTGGCAACTATCTGGGCAAAAATCACGGGCGGGTAGTCAACGCTTCGACATCGCAACTTGATGTACTGGAAATTGTGCCGGACGGCACCGGCGGCTGGATTGAACGGCCGCGGGCACTGACTTTGGAAGATAAGGACAACTAAAAATGATCACCACGCAACTCGCCAAAGGTTTGGCGCGTACCGCGCAATTGCTGTCGCGGGCGAAAGCGCTGCTGTTGGGCGTGATGTTACTGCCTCTGGCGGGACAGGCGCTGGCCAGCCAGCTCAACGACATCCAGTTCTCCGAGCTGCCGGGCAGTCGCCTGCAGCTGCGCCTGTCGTTCAGTGACGTGCCGCCGGAGCCCACCGGTTACACCATTGAGGAGCCGGCGCGGATCGTGATGGATTTCGCCGGTGTGGAAAGCGTGCTGCCGGAAAAAAAATACACGCTGGATATCGGTGCAGCGCGCAGCGCGGTAATTGTTTCCAGCGATGATCGCACCCGCCTGATTCTGAACCTGGATGAACTCCCGATTTATTCCAGTGAGCGCGTGGGGAATCAGGTGGTGCTCGAAGTGGGTGCGGATACCGCCACCACAGCCGCCGTTACCGCGGCACCGGTACATACCAGCACCAATATTGGCGGCAACGCGCAGTTCAAGCCCGCCGATAGTGTAGGCATCGATAACGTGGATTTCCGCCGCGGCGAAAGCGGTGAAGGCAAGGTGATCGTCAGCCTGACCGATCCCGCGGTAAACATCGATGTGGAGCGCACCAAGGGCAAGATTGTACTGACTTTCCTCGGCGCCGAACTGCCGCAGGAGTTGCGCCAGCGCCTGGATGTCACCGACTTTGCCACACCAGTTAACAGCGTCACCGTCGACTACGACGGGCGCAACACAGTGATCTCCGTCGATCCCAACGATAGCGATTACGACTATCTCGCCTACCAGGCGGACAATGAATATGTACTGTCGGTGAAACCACTGACCGTGGCGGAAGTGCGCGAGAAGAAAAAGGAATTCGAGTTCACCGGTGAAAAACTGTCGCTGAACTTCCAGGACATCGAAGTGCGCTCGGTGCTGCAGTTGATCGCAGACTTTACCGATCTCAACCTGGTCGCTAGTGATACCGTACAGGGCCGCATTACCCTGCGCCTCGACGGAGTCCCCTGGGATCAGGCACTGGAGCTGATCCTGAAGGCCAAGGGCCTCGACAAGCGTCAGGAAGGCAATGTGATCATGGTGGCGCCGGCCGCAGAGATCGCCGAGCGCGAACGTCGCGAACTGGAAACTCGCAAGCAGCTGGAAGAGCTGGCGCCCCTGCGCACCGAGTACATCCAGATCCGTTACGCCGATGCCCGCGAGCTGTTCACCCTGTTCGCCGGTGATCGCGGTGGCCAAGGCGGTGGTGGCGGCTTCGGCCAGGGCAACTTCGCCGGTGGCAACGAAGACCAGCAAGGTCGCAGTATTCTGTCCGCTCGCGGCAGCGCCATCGTCGATGATCGCACCAACACCATCATCCTGACGGACACCGAAGACAAGATCGCCCAGTTCCGTGAGCTGATTAATGCCATCGATATCCCCATTCGCCAGGTGATGATCGAAGCGCGTATCGTAACCGCGAATACCGATTTTATGCGCAACCTGGGTGTGCGCTGGAACTATACCGAAGATCACAATATCGATGACGACACCATTGGTATTGGCTCCGGTGGTCAATCGTCATCCAATGTGACCGGTGTCGGCTCGGTACCGGATGTGAGTGCGCCGATCAGTAGTCACTCGCCAATGTTGGTGGATTTAGGCTTGAGCGAGTCAGCCGGAAATGTTGCCTATGCAATCCTGAAGGATAACTTCTACCTCGGCCTGGAGCTGTCTGCGCTGGAAGATGTGGGCAAGGCGGAAATCGTATCCCAGCCCAAGGTGGTCACCGGGGACAAGCAGGAAGCGAGCATTCGCTCCGGTGTGGAGATTCCCTACCTGGAAGCGACTTCCTCTGGTGCGGCGTCCGTGACCTTCAAGGAAGCGGTGCTGCTGCTGAATGTAACGCCGCAGATCACCCCGGATGACAATATCATCATGAACCTGAACATCGACCAGAACAGTGTCGGTGAGCTGTTTACCAACGTGATTACTGGTGGGGAGATTCCCGCGATCAATATCAACTCCCTGCAGACCAAGGTACTGGTGGGTAACGGTGAGACCATCGTACTCGGCGGTATTTTCGAAGCCCAGACCCTGGAGGGGGAGACCAAGGTCCCGGTACTGGGGGATATTCCATTCCTCGGGCATCTGTTCAAGCGTACCACCCGTCAGAATGACAAGCGCGAGCTGCTGATTTTCATCACACCGCGCATTATGGAAGACGAGTTTCTCTCCTTCAGCAAGTGATCACTCAGCCAATCTTTCTGGTCGGCCCCATGGGGGCCGGCAAGTCCACTATCGGTAAACTGCTGGCAGCCCAGTTGGGGCTGCCTTTTGCCGATTCCGATAAAGTGCTCGAAGACCGCACCGGTGCCGATATTCCCTGGATATTCGACGTCGAGGGGGAGGCTGGGTTTCGCCGCCGCGAGCACGAAGTACTGCACGATCTGTGCACCGGGATTCCGCAGGTGATCGCCACTGGCGGTGGCATCGTGTTGCTGCCGGAAAACCGACAGCTACTGATCGGTAACGGCATGGTGGTTTATCTGCGCGCCAGTCTGGATCAGCTGGTTGAACGCACTTCCAAAAACAGCAATAGACCGCTGTTGCAGGTGGCGGACCCCCGGGCCAAGTTGCAGGAGATCCTCCAGCAGCGCGAGGCGTTCTATCTCGAGGTCTCGGACATGGTCTGCGATACCGACGACTGTACTCCGCGTCAGGCGGCGAACCTGGTGGCGGAGCGTTTGCAGCAGGGGCCGCTCTCTTCCTGACCGGTGTGAGTAAAGTGCATTCCCGGGGTGGGCGTGTCTCGCCCGGGAATTTCCGCTCGCCTGTGCTAAAGTGCTGCGCCTGTCGATCGTGTGCAGTAACTGTGTGCAAAAAAGGGAGTCCGTTATGCACAGCCTCAATGTTGACCTGGGAGAGCGCAGCTACCCGATTCTGATTGGTTCCGGCTTGCTCGGTAATGCGGAATTTCTGCGTACCCACATTCGTGGCCGCCAGGTTCTGGTGGTGACCAACGAAACCATCGCGCCACTGTATCTTGAAGGTTTACTGGAGAGCCTCGCGGGGTTCGACAAGGTCGATTCCGTCGCGCTGCCAGACGGCGAAGCGTTCAAAACCCTGGACACCCTCAACCGCATTTTCGATACCCTGCTGGAAAAGCGCCACGATCGCAGTACCACCATCGTGGCGCTGGGTGGCGGTGTCATCGGGGATATGAGCGGCTTTGCCGCGGCCTGCTATCAGCGCGGCGTGGACTTTGTGCAGATCCCCACAACCCTGCTGTCCCAGGTGGATTCCTCTGTGGGTGGCAAGACCGGGGTCAATCACCCGCTCGGCAAGAACATGATCGGCGCCTTTTACCAGCCGCAGCTGGTGCTGATCGATATTGACACCCTCACCACATTGCCAGACCGCGAACTCTCAGCGGGCATCGCCGAAGTCATCAAGTACGGCATGATCTGCGATGCCGAATTTTTTGCCTGGCTGGAAGTGAATATGGATCGCCTGCTGGCGCGGGATCCCGAGGCGCTGGCCTACGCGATACAGCGCAGCTGTGCGGACAAGGCGGCAGTGGTGGCGGAGGACGAGCGCGAGTCCGGCCGCCGTGCCATTCTCAATTTCGGCCACACGTTCGGGCACGCTATCGAGGCGGTGCAGGGATACGGCAACTGGCTGCACGGTGAAGCCGTCGCCGCGGGCATGGTGATGGCGGCAAAACTTTCCCAGTTGCGCGGCTGGATAGAGGCGGAAGACGTGGCGCGCCTGTCAGTGCTGCTAAGTAAAGCCAGTCTTCCGCAACAATCTCCCGCCAATATGGGGGTAGACGATTATCTGACCGCCATGTCTGTGGATAAAAAGGTACAGGATGGCAAACTGCGTCTGGTACTACTGCGCGCGCTCGGCGATGCCCGGGTCGTTGCCGACAGCCCCAGAGAGCAGCTGATAGAAGCGCTGCGCGCCTGCGGCGCTGAGTGACGAAATGACACGAATTGTTGCTGTGTGAGGATTCTTTAGCGAGTAGTCAATCTAAAAGAAGATAAATCGGTTAAAGGCGCGCTAAACAGCGTAAAAATCTGGCAATTCTTGCAATCGCAGGGGGGCACGAGTAATATTGCGCGCCCCCTCGGTGAAAGCCGGGATTGTGAGCCGACAACAACAAATGCACGCGCATTCAGAGCGCGTAACAAGAAGCCCCGCAAGCGGGCTTTTTTTGTCATAGGGGTAGCAAAAAGTCAGTGGAATCTGCGGCACCTCGGGCTCGAGACTTGATAAATAGTTCCCGCATCATGGCCTCAGGGCTGTGAACCGGACGTCAGACTGACCATTCGTGGCATTAAGGCATACGGTGCAATGGGGATAGCAATAACACTTTGAGGAATTCTATGGGTAGCGGTCTGTATCGATTGGATGAGTTCAAAGATAACTGCGGCTTCGGTCTGATTGCCCACCTGAAAGGGCAGACCAGTCACAAGTTGTTGGAGACGGCGATTGAGTCGCTGACCTGCATGACGCACCGCGGCGGTATTGCCGCCGACGGCAAAACCGGCGACGGCTGCGGCCTGCTGCTGCAGAAGCCGGACAGCTTCCTGCGCACCGTGGCGCAGGAGTCCTTCGGGCACGAATTGAGCCCGCTGTATGCCGTCGGTTCTATCATGCTGCCACTGGACGAGTCCGAGGCGGCCGATGCGCGCGCCATTCTCGAGCGCGCGGTGGAAGAGCAGGGTCTGAAAGTCGTTGGTTGGCGCGTGGTGCCCACCAACGAAGACTGCCTGGGCCCCATCGCCCGCGAATCCCTGCCGCGTTTCGAGCACCTGCTGATCGACAATGCCAGCGACGCCTACGATCAGGTGCACTTCAATGCGCGCCTGTTTGTAGCCCGCCGCAAGGCCGAGCAACAGCTGACCGATGCCACCTATATCGCCAGCTTCTCCACCTCGGTGCTGTCTTACAAGGGCCTGATGATGCCGGCAGACCTGCCGGCGTTCTTCCCGGACCTGGCGGATCCGCGTCTGGAGACCGCGATCTGTGTATTCCACCAGCGCTTCTCCACCAACACCATGCCGCGTTGGCCGCTGGCGCAGCCGTTCCGTATGCTGGCCCACAACGGTGAAATCAATACCATCACCGGCAACCGCAACTGGTCCGTGGCGCGCACCAACAAGTTCATCACCGATCTGGTGCCGGAACTGGCAGAACTGGCGCCGCTGGTTAACCGCGAGGGCTCCGACTCCTCCAGCCTCGACAATATGCTCGAGCTGCTCACCGTGGGTGGCATCGACATGCACCGCGCGATTCGCATGCTGGTACCGCCGGCGTGGCAGAACGTGGACACCATGGATGCGGACCTGCGTGCGTTTTACGAATTCAACTCTATGCACATGGAGCCGTGGGACGGCCCCGCCGGCCTGGTACTGACCGACGGCCGCCACGCGGTATGTACCCTGGACCGCAACGGCCTGCGTCCGTCGCGCTGGGTGATCACCAAGGACGACTTCATTACCGTGGCCTCCGAAGTGGGGACTTACCATTACGATCCGGCGGACGTGGTCGCCAAGGGCCGCCTGGGCCCGGGCCAGATCCTGTCTGTGGATACTTTGAAGGGCGAGCTGCGCCACACCGAAGATGTGGATAACCAGCTCAAGGACAGCCAGCCTTACCGCAAGTGGATGAAGGAAAAGGCGCGCCGTATCCGTTCCACTCTGGTCACCGCGCCGGTGGACAACAACTTCTCCATGGAGCAGTTCAAGGTCTACCAGAAGCTGTTCAGCTCCTCTCTGGAAGAGCGCGATCAGGTGATCCGTCCGCTGGCGGAAGCCGGTCAGGAAGCCGTGGGCTCCATGGGCGACGACACCCCGATGGCGGTACTGTCCGAGGGCAACCGCTGCCTGTACGACTATTTCCGTCAGCAGTTTGCCCAGGTTACCAACCCGCCCATCGACCCGCTGCGGGAAACCATCGTCATGTCCCTGGAGACCTGTCTGGGACGTGAAAAATCCGTATTCGAGCAGACCCAGGAGCACGCCGATCGTGTGATCCTGTCGTCCCCTGTGCTCTCACACATGAAGTACACCGCGCTGCTGGATCTGGGTCGCGAGGAGTTTACCGCGAAGGTATTCGACCTGAACTACGATCCGGCCGCGCTGGATTTGAAAGGGGCGATCGAGAAGCTGTGTAAAGATGTGGCGGATTCCGTGCGCAACGACGGCACCGCCATCGTGGTGCTGTCTGATCGCGAGATCGAAGACGGCAAGCTGCCCATCGATGCGCTACTCGCCACCGGCGCGGTGCATCACCACCTGGTATACAACGGTCTGCGCTGTGACTCCAATATCGTGGTGGATACCGCCACCGCGCGAGACTCGCACCAGCTGGCGTGCCTGATTGGCGTCGGTGCCACCGCGGTGCACCCGTATTTCTCCTACAGCATCATCAATCACCTGATCGAAACCGGTGAGTTGCTGCTGGATGCGGCTACTGCGCAGAAGAACTACCGCAACGGCATCATCAAAGGCCTGCTGAAGATCCTGTCCAAGATGGGTATCTCCGCCATTGCTTCCTACCGCGGTGCGCTGCTGTATGAAGTGGTGGGCCTGTCCCGCGACGTCATCGATCTGTGTTTCCCGGGCGTACCGGCGCGGGTTGTGGGTGCGGGCTTCAGTGAGCTGGAAGACGATATGCGAGCCCGCGCCAAACTGGCGTGGAAGTCGCGTAAGAAAGTTTCCCCCGGCGGCCTGCACAAATTTGTCTACGGCGAGGAATACCACGCGTTCAATCCGGACGTGGTGAAGGCGCTGCAGCAGGCGGTGCGCACCGGCGACTACGGCGCCTGGCGCGATTACGCCACGCTAGTGAACCAGCGTCCGGTGGCCACCCTGCGCGATCTGCTGGCGCTGAAGAAAGATGCCCAGCCGATTCCGCTGGAAGAAGTGGAGCCGGCGGAAAATATTCTGCGCCGCTTCGACTCCGCGGCGATGTCCCTCGGCGCCCTGTCGCCGGAGGCCCACGAGGCCCTGGCCCAGGCCATGAACCGCCTCGGTGGACGCTCCAACAGTGGTGAGGGCGGTGAAGACCCGGTGCGTTTCGGCACCGACAAGGTTTCCAAGATCAAACAGATCGCCTCCGGCCGTTTCGGCGTCACCCCGCACTATCTGGTGAACGCGGAAGTGCTGCAGATCAAGGTCGCCCAGGGCGCCAAGCCCGGTGAGGGTGGCCAGTTGCCCGGCGGCAAGGTGAACGAACTGATCGCGCGTCTGCGCTATTCCGTGCCTGGCGTGACCCTGATCTCGCCGCCGCCGCACCACGATATCTACTCTATTGAGGACTTGGCGCAGCTGATCTACGACCTCAAACAGGTCAATCCGGACGCGCTGGTGTCCGTGAAGCTGGTATCCCGTCCCGGCGTCGGCACCATTGCCGCGGGTGTGGCCAAGGCCTATGCGGATCTGATCACCATTTCCGGTTACGACGGCGGTACCGCGGCGAGCCCGATCACCTCCATCCGCTATGCCGGTTCCCCCTGGGAACTGGGGCTGGCGGAGACCCACCAGACCCTGCGTGCCAACGACCTGCGCGACAAGGTACGGGTTCAGACCGATGGCGGCCTGAAGAGCGGCCTGGATGTGGTCAAGGCGGCGATTCTCGGCGCTGAGAGTTTCGGCTTCGGCACCGCGCCGATGGTGGCGCTGGGTTGTAAGTACTTGCGCATTTGTCACCTGAACAACTGTGCCACCGGTGTCGCCACCCAGAACAAGGATCTGCGGGACGAGCACTATATCGGCACCGTGGAAATGGCGATGAACTTCTTCAAGTTTGTGGCCGAAGAGGTGCGCGAGTGGATGGCGGGCCTCGGCGTGCGTTCCCTTGATGAGCTGGTAGGTCGCGTGGATCTGCTGGAAGCGATCGAGGGCAAGACCGCCAAGCAGAAAACCCTGGACCTGTCGCCGCTGCTGCACACCGATGCGCTGCTCGACAGCAAGCCACAGACCTGTCAGCAGGCCAGGAACGCGCCTTGGGACAAGGGTGAGTTGGCGGAGCGTATGGTTGAAGAAACCCTGCCGGCGATTGAAAGCCTGTCCGGTGGTGAATTCAGTTTTGACGTCACCAACTGCGACCGCTCTATTGGTGCGCGCCTGTCCGGCGAGATCGCCAAACGTCACGGTAATCAGGGCATGGTAGAGGCTCCGATCAAGTTGCGTCTGTCCGGCGTTGCCGGCCAGTCTTTCGGTGTGTGGAATGCCGGCGGCCTGGAGATGATTCTGGATGGCGATGCCAACGACTACGTGGGCAAAGGCATGGCCGGCGGCAAGCTTGTGATCCGTCCGCCCCAGGGCAGCGCTTTCGCCTCCAACGACACCAGCATTGTCGGTAACACCTGCCTGTATGGTGCCACCGGCGGCAAACTGTTCGCTTCCGGCTGTGCCGGTGAGCGCTTCGGGGTGCGCAACTCCGGTGCCTTTGCGGTGGTGGAAGGCGCGGGCGATCACTGTTGTGAATACATGACCGGCGGCATGATCGCGGTGCTGGGCAAGACCGGGGTCAACTTCGGCGCCGGTATGACTGGCGGTTTTGCCTACGTGTTGGATATGGATCGCGACTTCTTCGACAAGTGCAACCACGAGCTGATCGAGCTTAGGCGTATCAACAGTGAGTCTCTGGAGGAATACCAGAGCCACCTGCGCGAAGTGATCGAGGAATTCGTCGCGGAAACCGGTAGTGCCTGGGGGCAGGAACTGCTGGAGAACTTCGACGATTACCTCAATAAATTCTGGTTGGTGAAGCCCAAGGCTGCCAGCCTCGCCGGACTGCTGTCCGATGTACGCAAGCGCGGCGAATAAGGGGGAGATTTACCTATGTCACAGCGTCTGAACAACGATTTTCAGTTTATCGACGTGGGCCGAGTGGACCCCGCCAAGAAAGACATCATTACCCGCACCAACCAGTTTGTGGAGATCTACCAGCCGTACACCGAAAAGCAGGTGGCGAGCCAGTCTCACCGCTGCCTGGATTGCGGCAATCCCTACTGTGAGTGGAAGTGCCCGGTACACAACTACATCCCCAACTGGTTGCGCCTGGTCAGTGAGGGCAACCTGATGGAAGCGGCGGAGTTGTGTCACCAGACCAACTCCCTGCCGGAAGTCTGCGGCCGCGTGTGTCCACAGGATCGCTTGTGTGAAGGGGCCTGTACCCTGAACGACGGCTTCGGTGCGGTAACCATCGGCAATGCGGAAAAGTACATTACCGATACCGCCTTCGCCCTCGGCTGGCGTCCGGACCTGAGCCACGTCACCAAAACTGACAAGCGCGTCGCCGTGGTCGGTGCCGGCCCCGCAGGCCTCGCCTGTGCGGACGTGCTGGTGCGCAATGGCGTGCAGCCGGTGGTGTTTGACAAGTACCCGGAAATCGGTGGCCTGCTGACCTTCGGTATTCCCGAATTCAAGCTGGAAAAATCCGTGATGCAGCAGCGTCGTGCGATCTTTACCGAGATGGGTGTGGAATTCTGCCTGGAAACTGAGATCGGCAAGGACATCAGCTTCGATCAGCTGATGGAAGACTACGATGCGGTGTTCCTGGGGATGGGTACTTACAATTACATGAAGGGCGGTTTCCCCGGTGAAGACCTGCCCGGTGTTTACGATGCGTTGCCGTTTTTGGTGGCGAACGTGAACCGCAACATGGGTTGGGAGAAGCGCCCGGAAGATTTCATTTCTGTGGAAGGCAAGCGCGTTGTGGTACTCGGTGGTGGTGACACCGCGATGGATTGTAACCGTACGTCCATCCGTCAGGGTGCCAAGCGCGTGACCTGTGCTTACCGCCGCGATGAGGAAAACATGCCCGGTTCCCGCCGTGAGGTGGCGAATGCGAAGGAAGAGGGGGTTAAATTCCTGTTCAACCGTCAGCCGGTGGAGATCGTCGGTGATGGCAAGGTGGAAGGCGTGAAGGTGGTGACCACCCAGTTGGGTGAGCCGGATGAGAATGGTCGTCGTCGTCCGGAGGTGGTTCCGGGTTCCGAGGAAATTGTGCCGGCGGATGTGGTACTGGTGGCCTTCGGCTTCCGTCCGAGCCCTGCGGAGTGGTTCGGTGACCACAAGATCGATACTGCCGATTGGGGTGGCGTTGTGGCGCCGGAAGAGCAGGAATACAAGTTCCAGACTTCCAACGAAAAAATCTTTGCCGGTGGCGATATGGTGCGGGGTTCCGACCTTGTGGTGACTGCCATCTGGGAAGGGCGTCAGGCTGCTGAGGGTATTCTCGATTTCCTCGAAGTCTAATTTCGTAGCTCTCTGAGGCATCTTTCTGTGCCGTGGTGCCGCTAGCGAGTTAGGTGGCGGTACTACTGCCGGTAAAAGGTTGCCAGACACGCCGTGAACCCATCCCTGGGGGCTCTGCAAAAACATCCTGTTTTTGAAGGTCTGGCAACCTTTTACCGGCAGCAGTACCTTTGATTCAGGCTTCAGCGCTTAAGCTGAACCACGGACGGGTTTCTCCGTATTATCAAATTGCACTTGAGCCAGATGCGAAGGCTTTGATACCGGGTGCACCTTTGCGAAACCTTCACCGCCATGGATGGCGGTGCAGAGCCCCCAAGGATGGGTGCACGGCGTGTTTCGCAAAGGTGCACCCGGTAGCGAAGCCGCCACTAGACCTCCCGAAAGCGAACCACCAAACCTCACTAGCCCACCCCAACCACCCGCATAAACTCCCGGTCACCCACACATCTGTCCTATTCCGCCTCCCATGAGTACAATGGCCGCCCATTTACCCAGCCGTTGTGATCATGTCCGAATCCCAGTTCGCCCCGCTTAAAAACGACCGTTTCCTCCACGCCCTGCAGCGCCAGCCCGTCGACCGCACACCCATGTGGATGATGCGCCAGGCCGGCCGCTACCTGCCCGAATACCGCGCCACCCGTGAAAAAGCCGGCTCCTTTATGGACCTGTGCCGCAATACCGAACTGGCCTGCGAAGTCACCATGCAACCTCTGGAACGGTTCCCCCTGGATGCCGCCATCCTGTTCTCCGACATCCTCACCATCCCCGACGCCATGGGGCTCGGGCTGTATTTTGTGCAGGGAGAAGGCCCCAAATTCAAAAAGCCCGTGCGCACCAGTGCCGATATCGCAGCGCTGGAAGTCGTGAATACTGCCCGGGATCTCAGCTACGTCACCGACGCCGTCACCGCCATCCGCCACGAACTGAATGGTCGCGTGCCGCTGATCGGCTTTTCCGGCAGCCCCTGGACCCTGGCCACCTACATGATCGAAGGTGCCTCCAGCCGGGATTTTGCCCGCGCCAAGGAAATGCTCTACAACCGCCCCGAAGACATGCACCAGCTGCTGAGCGTGTTGGCGGATTCAGTAATCGATTACCTCAACGCCCAGATCCGCGCCGGTGCCCAAGTGGTACAGATATTCGATACCTGGGGTGGGGCGCTGGGTCACAGTGCCTACCGCGAATTTTCCCTGCAGTATATGGAGCGTATCGTGCAGGGGCTGATCAAGGAGCACGACGGCCGTCCGGTGCCGGTGATTCTGTTCACCAAAGGCGGCGGTCAGTGGCTGGAGGCCATGGCGGATACCGGTGCGACGGCGTTGGGGCTGGATTGGACCACGGATATCGCCCAGGCGCGCGCCCGCGTGGGTGACAAGGTGGCGCTGCAGGGCAATCTGGATCCGGCGATTTTGCTGGCGAGCCCCGAGCGTATCCGGCAAGAAGTGGCCACATGTCTGGCTGCGTTTGGCCAGGGCAGCGGCCATATTTTCAATCTTGGTCACGGCGTTACACCGCAGGTGGATCCCGCCCATGCCGGTGCAATGTTTGAAGCGGTTGCGGAACTGTCTCCTCAATATCATCCGTGACCGGGAGCGAAACTGGTAAGTAAGCACTTACTGACCAGCTTTACGTGATGCATATCACGAATATACTGTCTACCAGCAAGTAAACTTGTGTGACAATTGTCCCGGCTCTGGCATTGCCAGAGCCGGGCTTTTGTGTCTCGGCCCTGCCGTTACCCGGCCGAAGCTATTGTATATACAGAACAAAAATACGCGGCAGCTATCAAGTGGCAATCCAACAAGCGAAGGTATTCGTTGAAGACCTGCAGCGGGGCATGTTTGTGTCCCGCCTGGACCGCCCGTGGACGCGTACTCCCTTCGCTTTGCAGGGCTTCTATATCCGCGACATGGAAGAGATCCGCCAGCTGCAGAAATACTGCCGCTATGTCTATGTGGACGTGATCAAGACGGTCGGGGATGTGGGGGTCAAACTGCGCAAACTGACCCGCGCGGCCAGCGAGCAGGCCGCAGCGGCGCCAGTCGGACGCAGCAGTCGGCGTGTACCGGTGGTGATTGACTGCAAGCCGGTACAGATCCGTCACGCCACCTACGCGGCTCCGGCTCCTGCCCGCGGTGAAGCGGCGAAAGCGCGTCACCTCCACGAGCGTATTATTCGCGGCATGCACGAGGTGATGGTGCAGGTGCGCAGTGATCGTCCACTGCCAACCGCCGCGGTCGGCCAGGTTGTGACCAGCATGGTTGACAGTATCCTGCGCAGCCCGGATGCATTTTCCTGGCTCGCGCGGGTGCGGGAGAAAGACGAGCATACCTACAGTCATTCGATCCGTGCTGCGATCTGGGCGGTCGTCTTCGGGCGGCATATTGGACTGCAACGAACGCAGCTGATGCAGCTTGGTATGGCTACCCTGCTGAAGGATGTGGGAAAACTGTATCTGACGGACGAGCTACTGAAAGCCAGTAAACGCGAGCCCCGTGAAGAACTGGAATACCGGCGGTTTGTGGATTACAGCGTAAAGGTATTGTCGTCGGATTCGAATATTGATCAGCAGGTGCTGACCATCGTCCAGTGCCACAAAGAACAGCACGACGGCAGTGGTTACCCACGCGGATTACGCGGCGGGCAGATTCCCGTGTTGGCACGCTTGTGTGGGATTGTGACTTTCTATGATGAGGCCACCAATCCTCGCGGTGCCGAATTTCCACTGTCGCCGTCGAAGGCCGTTGCCGAGCTGTATGGATTGCGGGACTCCGCTTTTCAGGGGCAGCTGGTGGTGGAGTTTATCCAGTCTATCGGGCTTTACCCTACCGGGACGCAGGTGGAGCTTTCCACCGGAGAGGTGGCCGTGGTGCTGGAGCAGACCTATCAGAAGCGTTTGAAACCAAAAGTGATGCTGGTTACGGATGCGGATAAAAAGTTGCTCGCAAAGCCCCGCGTATTCGATATGGCCGCAGACGATGCGCGTAAACAGAAGCTGGTAGATAAAGGGAAAAAGTCCCTGCACGATGCCGGTTTTATCACCATCGCCAAAGATCTGGATCCCGGTCGGTATCCCGGTATTGATGTCGCTGCGGTGCGGGACCAGTACCTGTTTCAGCGGCGCATACCGGCATTTCTTGCCCGCTTTATTCCCCAATCCCAGCCCTGAATCAAGGGCGTCTCCTTATTATTTCATTACCACTTCGGTGCGCTGATAACTTGTACGCCCTGCTGACAGGGTGAGCAGACTGGAGACCGATACGGTCAAAACCAGCAACAGCGACAGATCGGTAACCGACCAGCCTCGATCCAGCAGAAATCCTGCCAGCAGCGGGGATGCTGCGGTGGAAAGTACCATGGCCGATTGAGAAACCGCGCGAATAGCGCCGAGGTGGCTACTACCGTATCGCTCGGGCCACAAGGCACTGCCGGCGGTACCGGTGCCCGCCTGGGCGATGCCGATCAGGCTCAGATACGCATAGGGCACCCACGTCTGCTCGACAAAAGCCAATAGCAACAGCGCTGCGACCATGGGGATCAATGCCAGCGGCAGGCTGCGCTGAGCGCCAAAGCGATCCACGAGGCTGCCGGCAAACAGCAGTGCCAGCCAATGGCCTGCGGCGTAACCGCCAAATGCACCGGCGAGCACCGACAACGACCAGCCCCGCCCCTCGGCAATAGCGCCCTGGTGAAACAGAATTGCCGTCACCACAAATGGGGTCATCAGTGCAGCGGGCAACAGACAGTAAAAGCCACGGTCTCTGAGCACTTGTGCGCGGGTGAAATCGCGGTCGTTATCTGTTGATTCTGTCGCTGCGCTTTTGACTTCCCTTCCTGCATCACCCGCGAGCCACAGCAGCGTGGGCAGCACCAGTAGCAGCAGTATCACCACGGCAATAATCCACACGCTGCGCCAGCCACTGATCGGAATCAACAGCGAGCCGCTGGTGGGTAACAGTGCTTCGGCGATGGGGAAGCCCAGCGCGGCGAGCGCAATCACCTTGCCGCGATCGGCGGTAAAGTAGCGCCCCGCGGTGGTCATGCCCATATGGGTCATAAAGCCCTGGCCGGCAAAGCGCAGCAGAAAAAATCCGGGCAGTAACATCCACGCGCTCTGTGTCAGTGCCAGTGTCAGGCAGCCCGCACTCAACAAGACGGTGCCGAATATGGCCACGCGTTTTAACGGCCAACGATCCACCAGGGTGCCGGCACCGAGTAATACAAATGCGGACAGCAGGGTGGCGGCACTGTAACTGGCGCCGTAGGCGCTGTTACTCAACTGGAATTCCTCCCGCAGGGCGCCGCCGAAAATGGCGATAAAAAATGTCTGCCCGAAACCGGAGGCGGCGACCGCCACCAGTGCGAAGAAGGCGAGTTTGGGGTTGTTGCGGATAAATATGGGAACTGCGGGCATGTTTTCTGCTGATAGTGTGGTGGGACGCAGGATCGACGTTTGGGTGGCGGTGCCGCTACCGGGTACTTGTTTGCGAGACACGCCGTGAACCCATCCATGGGGGCTCTTCTGCGAGATCCCTCTCGCAGAAGGTCTCGCAAACAAGTACCCGGTATCGGTACCTTAGATTTTGACTATGTGCTTCGGTGGGACTACCGGGTAATTCGATTGCGGTTAAATCAGATCCCCAAAATGCTCACCCATTTTCACCGGTGTTTCTGCGGCAAGCTCTTCGAGCCAGTTCACCTTGTCGGCACCGAACAGCAACACCACGGTAGAGCCGAGTTTGAAACGGCCCATTTCTTCGCCTTTTTTCAGGGCGATGGGTTTCTGTTCGTCGTAGCGGGTGGTGCGGATCTGGCGCTTGATGGGGGCGACCTGTCCGGCCCACACGGTTTCGATGGCAGCGACGATCATGGCACCGACGAGGATCATGGCCATAGGGCCGGCGGCGGTGTCGAAGATGCACACGAGGCGTTCATTGCGGGCGAACAGGCGCGGGACGTGGGCGGCGGTGGTGGTGTTGACGGAGAAGAGGTCGCCGGGGACGTAGATCATGCGTTGCAGTACGCCATCTAAGGGCATGTGTACGCGGTGGTAGTCTTTGGGTGATAGATAAACGGTGGCGAATTTGCCACCGGTAAACTGCGCTGCGATTTCGGGATCGCCGCCGACGAGTTCGAGCAGGCTGTAGTCCTGGCCTTTGGCCTGGAAGATGCGTCCGTTGTGGATTTCGCCCAGTTGGCTGATGGCGCCGTCGGCGCAGCCGGCGATGGTGTTTTCGCCTTCGACGATGGGGCGGGCGTCGTCTTTTAAGGCGCGGGTGAAGAAGTCGTTGAAGCAGGTGTAGGCGGTGTAATCTTCTTCCTGCGCTTCACGCATGTCGACTTTGTATTTTTCCACAAACCATTTGGTGAATGGATTTTTGATGCCGCCAATACGGGTTTCTGCCAGCCACCCCGCGACGCGAGAGAGCAGGTGTTGGGGGGTGATGTATTGCAGGAAGATAAACAGTTTCGGGTGCATTGGGGGATCGGGTCCTGTGGGGCGCTAGGATTCGGGGCCCCTTTTGTTCACGTTTTGTGGCGGCTGGGCACCGGGTATTTGTTTTCGAAACCGCTGTGAATACATCCATGTAGGCTGCGTCGGCGACGTCCCTGTCGCCGACGCTTTCGAAAACAAATCCCCGCCGCCCAGCCTTCGCTTTGAAGATTTTACTTCGCTAGTCAGTTTGGAATCGTCGTATCGATGCCTCGTCATTCCCGCGAACGTGGGAATCCAGTAATCAGTGGCACGAACTTAGTTTTCCACCGGCGTATCCGGCAGGTTACCCCACTCACTCCAGGAGCCCGGATAGGCCACAATCGGAAATCCGAGGGATTTGCCAACCAGCCAAGTAAACGCGGAGCGGTGGTGGCTCTGGCAGTGGGTGGCGATTTGTTTGTTGCCGTCGATACCCAGTTTTGCGAGAAACTCTCTGGCATCGGTGCGGATGCGCAGGTCGCGCTGTGGATCCATCAATTGGGTCCAGTCGCAGTTGATCGCGCCGGGGATGTGGCCGCCTTTCATGGCCAGGGCTTTTTCGCCGCTGTATTCGCCGGGGGAGCGGGCGTCCCAGATTTGCAGATCGTGGCTGTCCAGCCGCTGCTGGATCTGATCCGCGTCGATCATTGGCGCGTCGGCTGCGATGGTGATTTCGATGTCGCTGGGGGTGACGCTGACGTCGTCGGTTGACAGCGGCAGGCCGGCGCCTTTCCAGGCGTGCATGCCGCCGTTCAGGTAGCTGTATTTTTTGTGGCCGATGACTTCCAGGGTCCACAGCAGGCGTCCGGCCCAGCCGCCGCCTTCGTCGTCGCAGGCGACGATGTGGGTGTCGGGGGTGAGGCCGATGGCGCGGAAGATCTGGGTCAGACGTTCGATCGACGGCAGTTTGCCCGGCGCCGGCGGGGTGCCCGCGAGCAGGGCCTGGAACGGCAGGCCGAGGGCGCCGGGGATGTGGCCGGCGAGGTAGTTCTGCGGGCTGCTGAGGTCGACGACGCGGACCTCTTCGTGTTCCAGCAGTGGTGCCAGTTGTTCCGGTTCCAGAATCAGGGGGATATCACTCACTTCCATTTCCTTTTGATTTGGACCTATTCATTTTCCAGGCTGTTGCGTACGTGCAGGTAGCTGTCCATACGTCGTTGGCTGATGTCGCCGCGTTCCAGTGCTTCCTGAATCGCGCAACCGGGTTCGCTCTGGTGGCGACAGTCGCGGAAGCGGCAGTGGCCGATAAATGGGCGAAATTCGGCGAAGCCTTCGATCAGCTCCTGTTCGCTCATGTGCCAGAGGCCGAACTCGCGGATGCCCGGGGAGTCTATCAGATCGCCGCCACTGGGCAGATGAAACAGTTCCGCGGCGGTGGTGGTGTGGGTACCTTTGCCGGTGGCTTCGGACAGCTCGCCGATGCGGGCGTCGGTGCCGGGCAGCAGGCCGTTGATCAGGGAGGATTTACCCACCCCGGACTGGCCGACAAATACGCTGGTGCCCTGGGCCAGGGTGTCGAGCAGCTGTTCCAGTCCTTCGCCGGTTTTGGTGGATAACTGCAGTACCGGGTAGCCTAGATCGGGGTAGGGGCGCAGCAGTTCTTCGAGATGTGCGCGATTAGTGTCGTCGATCAGGTCGATTTTGTTCAGCAGTAACAGCGGCTGGATACCAGTGGTCTCCGCGGCCACCAGATAGCGGTCGATGGCGTTGGCGAAGGGTTCGGGGTAGGGGGCGATGACGATCAGGATGCGGTCGATATTCGCGGCCACGGTTTTCATATCGCCGTAGCGGTCCGGGCGCTGCAGTTCGGAGTGTCTCTGCAGCCGCGCACCCACCACGCCGAGGCCGCCGGTAGATTCGCCGGTGGCGGGGCGCCAGGCTACCCTGTCGCCGGTGACCAGGGTGTCGATATTGGAGCGCACATGGCAGCGCTGTCGCAGCTCGCTTCCGTCCTGATTCTGGGCCTGGTTCTGGGCCTCGCTCTCCACGAGCACCTGGGTGCCGTAGTTGGCGATTACCAGCCCGGTCTGTTCCGCGCCGAGGTCGCCTTCTTCCTCGGCCTGGCTCAGGGTCTGTTCTTTCTTGCGCGCGCGGGCTTCCCGCTCCTGCTGGATCTTGGCGATGCGCCATTGCTGGCGGCGGTTGAGTTTGCGTTTGCTCATAGATCCAGTAGATCGCTCGGTTTATGGAAAGTGGCGGATTATAACTTGCATCAATAGGGGATTGCGGTACCTTGCTTCATTTGCCGTATTTTGCCCGGCCTTTACCCGCTGACTTCCGCTGGAGTGGGCGGACAGACAGGAGACTATTGTGGATCAGAATAATCTGATCTGGATCGATCTGGAAATGACCGGCCTCGATCCCGAGAAAGAGCGCATCATCGAGATTGCGACGGTGGTGACGGATGCGCGCCTGAATGTGCTGGCGGAGGGGCCGGTGATGGCGATCCACCAGAGCGATACGCTGCTGAATGCGATGGATGACTGGAATACGGAGCAGCACGGTGGTTCCGGTCTGGTGGCGCGGGTGAGGGAGTCGCAGATCTCCGAGCACCAGGCGGAGCGGGAGACGATCGAGTTCCTGCAGCAGTGGGTGCCGGAGGGGGCGTCGCCGATGTGTGGCAATTCCATCGGTCAGGATCGTCGTTTTCTGGTGAAGTACATGCCGTTGCTGGAGCAGTATTTCCACTATCGCAATCTGGACGTAAGCTCCGTCAAGGAACTGGCGCGCCGCTGGCGGCCGGATGTGCTGGAAGGGGTGAAAAAGACTTCATCGCATCTGGCGCTGGATGATATTCACGATTCCATCAATGAGCTGAAGCACTATCGGGAGCACTTTTTCCGGATGGGCTGAGAGGTGCCTTCGGGCGCGGTGGTATGGGTGCTCTTTACTCAGTTCGGTGGCGGCCGGCTACCGGGGGCGGGTTTTCAGGACCGCTGTGAATACATCCATGTAAGCTGCGGCGCAAACATCCTGTTTGCGACGCTCCTGAAAACCCGCCCCCGCCACCCGGCCTTAGCTTTCAACTGAATATCTTCGTAAGAGCGTCCTGAATGCAGAATTCATTTGATCCATGGTGAATATGGCTTACGAAGCAGGAAAGTAAAAATTGAAGGTGGAGTGACGGGGATCTGTTTTCAAAAGCGTCGGCGACAGGGACGTCGCCGCCGCAGCGTACAGGGATGTATTCACAGCGGTTTTGAAAACAGATACCCGGCGCTCCGCCGCCACAGGATCAGCAACAGAGCCAACTACCTCTGCGCCATCAGAACGAGATCAAGCCCGTTTGATCTTCCGCTTCCGCCGCCGCCCACTGCGCAACCGCTCCAGCGCCCACTCAATATGCTCCGCCACCAGCGGCGTGGCCGTCTCCAGGGCACCCTCCAGAACGGCAATGACCTCAGGCGTCGCGTCGGCATTCCCCAGCGCAACCGCCAGATTCCGTTGCCAGCGCTCAAACCCGATCCGGCGTATCGCCGAACCCTCGGTCTTTTTCAGAAACTCCTTCTCCGTCCACTGAAACAGATCCACCAGCTCGCCACTGTCCAGCCCATGCCGCGGGTGAAAGTCCTGCTCCGCTGTGGGCTTGGCAAACTTGTTCCAGGGGCAGATGATCTGGCAATCGTCGCAACCGAACACCCGGTTGCCTATGGGCTCGCGGAACTCCAGCGGGATCGGACCCTTGTTCTCAATGGTGAGATAGGAAATACAGCGGCGGGCATCCAAGGTGTGGGCCCCCACAAACGCATCTGTGGGGCACACCTTCAGGCAGGCGGTGCACTCGCCACATTGATTGGTCTCGGTACTTTTATCCACAGGCAGTGGCAGGTTGGTGTAGATCTCACCGAGGAAAAACCAGCTGCCGGCCTGGCTGTTGATGACCATGCAGTTCTTGCCGATCCAGCCCAGCCCCGCCTTTTCCGCCAGTGCCCGCTCCATCACCGGTGCACTGTCAGTAAACGCGCGGCCGCTGGATGCGATGTCGCGCTCGGCGCAGAAACGGTCGACCTGCTGTGCCAGTTGCGCCAGCCGTTTGCGGATCAGCTTGTGGTAATCGCGGCCGTTGGCGTAGCGGGAGACGTAGGCCTTGTCCGGGCTTTTGAGGATTTTGACCGGCTCGGTGTCCGGCGGAAGATAGTCCAGGCGGACGCTGATTACCCGCAGGGTACCTTCTTCCAACAGCTCCGGTCGCCAGCGCTTTTCCCCGTGAGCACCCATCCACTCCATATCGCCGTTATAGCCCGCATCCAGCCACTGCTGCAGGCGCTCGCCGTGCTGTTCCAGATGGCAGTCGGTAATCCCCACCTGTTGGAAACCCAGCTCCCGTCCCCACACGCGGATCTGTGCGGCCAGCTCGGTGAGCAGGGCGGGATCGATAGTCGGGGAGGGTTCGGAGGGCATGGACGAAAGATACTCACTGGTCGGGAACGAATAGGGGGCCGAATTGGCGGCTGAAAACGCTATAATTGGCGCTATTTTGCCACAGTTTAAAAAGTGACCACAGTCGCAGGTCGCTCCGTTGGAAACCGTTAGGACTTTATGGATAGCCAGACTCACACCGGCGCAACCGCGCCGCAGAAACTCTACACCGCCGCCGCTGTACAGGAACTGGACCGACTGCTGATCAGTCAGCAGCAGATTCCCGGGCTGACTTTGATGAAGCGCGCCGGTCGCGCCGCGTTTGATCGCCTGCGGGCGCACTGGCCGGAAGTAAACCGGATCCAGGTGTTCTGCGGTGGGGGCAACAACGGCGGCGACGGCTACGTGATCGCCGGGCTCGCCGCCCAGCGCAAACTGCCGGTGGTGGTGTATACCGCGGTGTCGCCGGAGAAACTGACGGGGGATGCCCTCGAGGCCTATCGCTTTGCCGAGCGCGAGGGCGCGACCATGGTGTCGGATCTCGCTGAACTCTCCACTGCGGACGGTAACGCCGTACTGGTGGACGCACTGCTCGGTACCGGTTTCAGCGGCGAGCTGCGCGCGCCGGTAGATACCGCGGTGGCCCATATCAACGCATCCGCGGCACCGGTGCTGGCGGTGGATATTCCCTCCGGACTGAATGCGGACAGCGGCGCCGCCGGGGAAGCGGTGCAGGCAGATCTGACGGTGACTTTTATCGGTCGCAAGACCGGGCTGTACCTGGGGCGCGGCCCGGCGCTCACTGGCGAGGTGATTTTCGATGACCTTTCCGCCAGCGATACGGTCTACCACAAGGTGCCGGCCCACCTGCACCGTTTCGATGGCGGCAGCCTCGAGCAATTGCCGGTGCGCGCCGCAGACAGTTACAAAAACCAGTTTGGCCATGTGATGGTGGTGGGTGGTGATCACGGTTATGGCGGCGCCGCGCTGATGGCCTCGGAGGCCGCCGCTCGCGCCGGCGCCGGTCTGGTCTCGCTGGCCAGTCGTCCGGAGCATGTGGCCGCCGCGCTCACCCGCTGCCCGGAAGTGATGGCGCGGCCGGTGGTATCCGGTCAGGAGCTGGAGCCATTGTTGGAATTGCCCAGCGTGATCGCCGTCGGTCCCGGCCTGGGGCAATCCCCCTGGAGTGAACAGTTACTGGCCCGCGCCGGTCGCACCGAAGCGGCGTTAGTACTGGATGCGGACGCACTGAACATTCTCGCCGGCGGTCGCGTACTGGCCGGTGTGCAGCGGGACGATTGGGTACTGACACCGCATATCGGCGAAGCGGCACGACTGCTGAATACCAGCAAGGCGGAAGTTGTTACCGACCCGGTGGCCGCCGCGCGCGCGATTCAGCAGAAATTCAGCGGCGTGGTGATACTTAAAGGCGCCGGCACCCTGATCGCCCATGCCGATGGGGTGGACCTGATCAACAGCGGCAACCCGGGCATGGCCTCCGGCGGTATGGGCGACCTGCTCACCGGCGTGATCGCCGCGCTGATTGCTCAGGGCATGACGCTGCCGGCAGCGGCGCGCCTGGCAGTCTGGCTGCACGGTGAGGCGGGCAATCGCGCCGCCGCGGAAGGCGGGCAGCGGGGACTACTGGCTACCGACTTGCTGTCGCACATCCGCAGGCTGGTGGATTGAGGTGGTATCGATATGACCGATTCTTTGCGTGAGCCTCTGGAGGCGCCCTGGGAGCTGTATCTGGCCGATGAGGCTGCCACCGTTGCTGCCGGTGAAGTGCTGGGACGGGCCTGCAGTGACAGTGGACTCGAACGCGGTCTGGTGATCTTTCTCGGCGGCCAGCTGGGTGCGGGCAAGACCACGTTCAGTCGCGGCGTACTGCGTGCGTTCGGCCATCGCGGCGCAGTGAAAAGTCCGACGTATACTCTGGTGGAGCCGTACGAGTTCAGCGACAGTCGGGTCTACCATTTCGACCTGTACCGTCTGGGCGACCCGGAAGAGCTGGAGTACATGGGGGTGCGGGACTATTTTGGCCCCGGCAATATGAGTCTGGTGGAGTGGTCGGAGCGCGGCGTCGGCGTACTGCCGGAACCGGACCTGAAAGTAGTGCTGAATCTGCATGGTACTGGCAGGGCGCTCACAGTCCGTGCAATGAGCGATACTGGCAATCGGGTGTTGGGTCTCATGCAGCCGTCTCGACAGGGCCCCGGGAGTGATCGGGGGGCGGCCGCCGATCAGCAGGATGGCTGGTAAAAAACCGTGACATGATTTCCGGCGTGAGTTGCTGGTAGTAGTAGAGATTGGACAGATCGACAGGGCGATAATAATGATCCGAGCAGGACAGCCGCAGGGAGTGCGCAGATTGATTCCGGGATTGGTGGCCGTGGTGAATGCGTTGCTATTGGCAGCCACTGCGCTGCCGGCGATGGCCGCGGAAGTGGAAGGTGTCCGCCTGTGGCGCGCGCCGGACCACACCCGCCTGGTGTTCGACCTCGACGGGCCCGCCGAGCACAAACTGTTTACCCTGGATAATCCACATCGCGTGGTCATAGATATCAGTGATTCCCGGCTTAGCGGCTCCACCGACGACCTGCCTCTGACTGATACTCCCATCGCCGGTGTGCGCCACGCGGTAAAAAACAAACGCGATCTGCGGGTGGTACTGGATCTCAAGCAGGCGGTGAACCCCCGTAGCTTTGCCTTGCGTCGCGTTGAGAACAAGCCCGACCGATTGGTGGTGGACCTGCACGACCGCGACAAGGTGGAAGAGAAAACCATCGAGCACGTGGGCAGTGAGCGGGACATCGTTATTGCCATCGATGCCGGTCACGGCGGTGAAGACCCCGGCGCTCTGGGTCCCGGTGGGCTGCGGGAAAAAGACGTAGTGCTGGCCATCGCCCGCTATCTGCACAAATCCATCGAACGCCAGCCGGGCTTCACCGCCAAGCTGGTGCGCACCGGGGATTACTATATTCCCCTGCGCGGGCGGGTGAAAAAAGGCCGCGAAATGCGTGCCGACCTATTTGTCTCCCTGCACGCCGATGCGTTCACCCGTAAGGATGCCCGCGGTGCCGGTGTCTACGCCGTATCCTCCCGCGGCGCCACCAGTGAGACCGCTCGCTTTCTCGCCCAGCGGGAAAACGAATCCGACCTGATTGGCGGTGCCGGCAGCCTGAGCCTGAGCGACAAGGACGATACCCTGGCCGGCGTGTTACTGGACCTGTCCATGACCGCCACCATGAATGCGAGCCTGGATATCGGCAGTAGTGTATTGAGCGCTATCGGCAGCTTTACCCATCTGCACAAGAAGAAGGTGGAGCAGGCGAACTTCTCGGTACTGCGCAATCCGGACGTGCCGTCGATTCTGGTGGAAACCGGGTTTATCACCAACCCGCAGGAGGCCCGCCGCTTGCGCGACCCTTCGTTCCAGAAGCGCATGGCGGAAAAACTCAGCGACGGTATAGTGGCGCACTTCACCGGGCGGCCACCGGCGGGCAGCTGGCTGGCGGCGAACGCCGACCGGATTGATCGCAAGCATACGATTGCCCGGGGTGATACCCTGTCCGGCATTGCGGCCCGCTACAACATTTCCGTGTCGGAGCTTAAACAGGCCAATGGGATGCAGACTTCCATGATCCGCGTGGGGCAGACTTTGACCATTCCTTCTGGTTGAATTGTGTGGTTCTGTGCTGCGGCCACGGGCTCTGTAGTTTACTGTTGAGGCGGCAGGTTGCTGGGGATGGGTTTTCAAAACCGCTGCAAGTACATCCATGTAAGCTGCGACGGCGACGTGGCCCGGCCGCTTCAACGCGGCGCCTTCGGCCCCTGTCGCCGACGCTTTTGAAAACCCATCCCCAGCATCCTGCCTTCGCATCAAAGAATCGTGGTTTCGACTATCGACTGACGAAGTAAATAATCCCGAATTGAAGCCAGAGTGCCGGGGATAAGTTTTTGGAAGCGTCGCAAACAGGATGTTTGCGCCGCAGCGCCCAGGGATGGGTTCACAGCGATTCCAAAAACTTATACCCGGTGCTCTGGCGCCACAGACTAACTTAGAACCCCTGATGAAAAGTGGCTGGGGTTAACTCCCAAAGCACCAATTTTTCCCATGTCAGAAAACATCGCGCTACTGTCCCCAAGACTCGCCAACCAGATCGCCGCCGGTGAGGTGGTGGAGCGCCCTGCATCGGTGATCAAAGAGCTGCTGGAAAACAGCCTCGACGCCGGCGCCACGCGACTGGAAGTGGACCTGGATGCGGGCGGCGTGAAGCGCATGATGGTGCGGGATAACGGTAAGGGCATCGAGAAAGACGACCTGCACCTGGCACTGGCCCGCCACGCCACCTCCAAAATTCACGCCCTCGAAGATCTGGAAGCCGTCAGTACCCTCGGCTTTCGCGGTGAAGCGCTGGCCAGTATCTCCTCCGTCGCCAGGCTTACCCTCACCAGCAGCCGCGAAGAAACCGGCAAAGGCTGGGTCGTATCCGCCGAAGGCCGCGAAATGGAAACCCAGCTCGCCCCCGCCGCCCATCCCCGCGGCACCACCGTCGAAGTGCGCGACCTGTTTTTCAACACCCCCGCGCGCCGCAAATTTTTGCGCACCGAAAAAACCGAATTCAATCGCGTCGACGACACCATCAAACGTCTCGCCCTGTCGCGCTTCGACGTCTCCATCAGCCTGCGCCACAACGGCAAAGGCGTACACAACCTGCGTGGCGGTACCAGCCGGGCGGAAAAGGAGCGCCGCGTGGCGCAGCTGTGCGGGCCCGCCTTTATGCAGAATGCGCTGCATATCGAAATGGAGCGCAACGGCCTGCGCCTGTGGGGGTGGGTGGCGGAGCCGGCGTTTTCCCGCTCCCAGGCCGACCTGCAGTTTTTCTACGTCAACGGCCGCGCGATCCGCGACCGGGTAGTGAGCCACGCCGTGCGTCGTGCCTTTGCCGACGTGTTGTACCACGGCCGCCACCCCGCCTTCGTGTTGTATCTGGAACTGGATCCGGCCTCCGTGGACGTCAATGTGCACCCCACCAAACACGAGGTGCGCTTCCGCGACAGCCGCCTGGTACACGATTTCCTGTTCGGCTCCCTGCACCGGGCGCTGGCAGATGTGCGTCCCGGACAGCGGGATGAGAATGACGTGCCAGAACCGCAGGCGTCCGGCGTTGCTGCCGGAGAGTTTGGCGGACAGGAGCGGATGCCACTGTCCCAGGCGCCGACAACCGCGACCGCGCAGACTTCGGGACAGATGGGCGGCGGCTTTGCCCCCTCTGGCGGGTTCGGCGACCGGGCCACACCGGCGCGGATCCAGCAACAGATGCAGGGCTACGGCACCCTGCATCAACCCTATGGGGGGGGCGTCGCCGAGGCGCCGGTGGTCAATCCGGCACAGCCCGCCTGGAACCCGGGGTTGCCCACGGAAGAGGCCGGAGAGTCTCCGCCCCTGGGTTTCGCCATCGCCCAGTTACACGGCATCTATATCCTGGCGCAAAATGAACAGGGCATGATCGTGGTGGACATGCACGCGGCCCACGAGCGGATTGTCTACGAGCAGATGAAAACCGCCCACGCGGCCGGCGGGATTCAGGCGCAGCCATTGCTGGTGCCGGTAAGTCTGGCGGTGAGCGAGCGCGAGGCGGATTGTTTTGAAGAGAGTGGGGAGGTGTTCACCGCGCTCGGCTTTGTGCTGCAGCGCGCGGGGCCGGAAACCCTGATGGTGCGCCAGGTGCCGAGCATGCTGCACGGTGCGCCGGTGGAGCAGTTGGTGCGCGATGTACTGGCGGACCTGCTGACCGAGGGCAGCAGCGACCGCATCGGCAACCGCATCAACGAAGTGCTGTCCACCATGGCCTGTCACGGCTCCGTGCGCGCCAATCGCAAGTTGACCATCCCGGAAATGAACGCTCTGTTGCGGGATATGGAGCGCACCGAGCGCAGTGGACAGTGCAACCACGGCCGTCCCACCTGGACGCAGGTTAAGCTGGTGGATATGGATAAATGGTTTTTGCGTGGCCAATAAACCCACTGCGCGGATGCTTGGCGGCGTCCGCTAGCCCGGTCAGAATGCTCATGTACTGTAAGTACACTCCGCTCCTTCCGCGCCGGCGGCCACCACCAGCCACCTGCTCGCTACGGTTTCTAAAGGTATTCATATGAGCAGTTCCCCTGCAAACGATGAAGACAAGCCGCGGGTGATTTTCCTGATGGGGCCCACGGCGTCCGGGAAGACCGATCTCGCCATGGCCATCAGCGATCACCTGCCGGTGGAGCTGGTCAGCGTCGATTCCGCACTGGTCTATCGCGGTCTGGATATCGGCTCCGCCAAGCCGTCGGCGGAAGAGCTCGCCCGCTATCCGCATCATCTGATTGATATCTGTGATCCGGCAGATAGCTATTCTGCCGGGCGCTTTCGGTCCGACGCCCTCGCGGTTATTGCCGATATCCACCGGCGCGGAAAAATTCCGCTGCTGGTGGGGGGAACCATGCTGTATTTCCGCGCTCTATTGCACGGTATGGCAGAGATGCCAGCGGCCGACCCCGACTTCCGCGCCCGCATTGAGGCGCGAGCGGAAAAAGAAGGCTGGCCGGCACTGCACGCGGAACTGGCGCAGGTGGACCCGGAACTGGCGGCGGAGTTGCACCCGAACCACTCGGTACGGATCGAGCGCGCGCTTGAGGTGTTTCACCTCAGTGGCAAGACCATGACCGCGCTCAGGGCGGAGCAACAGAAGGATTCCCTGGCGCAACACTACCGCGTCCAGCAGCTGGCGATTGTGCCGCGGGATCGCGCCATTCTGCACCAGCGCATTGCCCTGCGTTTCGAGCGGATGCTGGAGAACGGCTTTATAGAAGAGGTGCGGGGGCTGCGTGCGCGGGGCGATCTGCATCCGGATCTTCCGGCGATCCGCGCGGTGGGATACCGTCAGGTGTGGCAGTACCTGGAGGGGGAAACCGACTACCCGCAGATGGTGGCGGCGGGGATTGCCGCCACTCGACAGCTCGCCAAGCGACAGCTGACCTGGCTTCGGCGCTGGCCCGATGTACACCGTATTCATTCTCAGGGCGCTGGCGGGGAAACCCGCAAAATCGACGAAATGTTGAAGGAAGCCTTGAAATTTATCGGTTGAGCAGCCATAACGTGAGTGGGCCGGTGTATCTGGTCCCAGTCAGTCACTTTTAGTCACGAGCCAACTTTTATTTTCGGCTCTTTTTTATACGCCTCATCACCACTTTTATCCGCGCGTTGCGGAAGTGATTGTGCGTCATCTGGCGGTTTATCTTTTGGCAAGGAGAAAAATGATGTCAAAAGGGCACAGCTTACAAGACCCTTACCTGAATGTTTTGCGTAAAGAGCGTATCCCGGTTTCCATCTATCTGGTCAATGGCATCAAGCTGCAGGGCCAGGTCGAATCTTTCGACCAGTTTGTGGTGTTGCTGAAGAACACCGTTAGCCAGATGGTTTATAAACATGCGATTTCCACCGTGGTCCCATCCCGTCCGGTACGTGTACCGTTGATGAACCCGGCAGGCCCCGGCGGTGCCGAAGGTGCTGGGCCACAGGAAGGTGGTGATCGCGAAACTTTTGGTTGATTGAAAAAACGGCTACCTCCAGCCCTGGCATCGACCTTAGTGGTCGTTGACGTGAGCGTGGGGAACCCGGTACGCAGCCCGGCAGTATTGTCCGGTTGATGTGTCGGGAGAGGGGAAAGTCGTATCCACGGTGCCCGGCATCGGTTACAGTCGCCAGAGCTAACCTGTTGTTGTCGCCCCGGCTTGTCCGGGGCGTCTGTTCTTAAGTGCCGGTACGGTGCAGCTTACGTTGATCGCTGTCAGAGCCGGTGCCGCCCGAATTGAGTTCATAGAGAATAATCCTTGTTTTTTGATCGTCCGGAATCCGGTGAGCTGGCGGTGCTGGTCCACCTGGAGCTTTCCGCCATCGACAGCCCCGATGACCCGCGGGAGTTTGAGGAATTGGCCCTGTCCGCAGGGGCAGACCCGGTGGCATTCATCTTCGGCCAGCGCGCCACTCCCGATCCCAAAACCTTTGTCGGTCGCGGCAAACTGGAGGAAATCCAGCAGACCGTGAAAAAGCACGGCGCTGAACTGGTGATTTTTGATCACACCCTCTCGCCCAGCCAGGAGCGCAACGTCGAACGCGAGCTCAACTGTCGGGTGCTGGACCGAACTGGTCTGATTCTGGATATCTTCGCCCAGCGCGCCCGGACTCACGAGGGCAAGCTGCAGGTAGAGCTGGCGCAGTTGCGCCATATGTCGACCCGCTTGGTGCGGGGCTGGACCCACCTGGAGCGTCAGAAAGGTGGTATCGGCCTGCGCGGCCCCGGCGAAACCCAGCTGGAAACCGACCGCCGCCTGTTGCGTGCGCGTATCGATTCAATCGAGAAACGCCTGGACAAGGTGCGTCGTCAGCGCGAGCAGGGCCGCCGCGCTCGTTCCCGGGCGGAAGTGGCAACGGTTTCTCTGGTGGGCTACACCAACGCCGGCAAATCGACCCTGTTCAACCGCCTGTCCAGTGCCGATGTCTATGTGCAGGACCAACTTTTCGCGACGCTGGATCCGACCATGCGGCGTGTTGAGTTACCCAATGTCGGCGCCATGATTCTGGCGGATACCGTAGGGTTCGTGTCCCACCTGCCGCACAGACTGGTAGAGGCCTTCCGCGCCACGCTGGAAGAGGCGGCCAATGCAACTTTGCTACTGCACGTAGTGGATGCGGCGGCAGAAAACCGCCTGCAGCTGGTGGAAGAAGTGCAGTTGGTGCTGGAGGAAATTGGCGCCAGCGAGCTGCCTCAGTTGCTGGTCTATAACAAATTGGACCTGCTTGCAGATGCCCAGCCGCGCATCGACCGCGATGCCGACGGGGTACCCAAAGCCGTTTGGCTGTCGGCGGCCACCGGCGCCGGGTGTGAACTGCTTACCGAGGCGATCGCAGAGCGGCTCGGCGAACAGATGGTCAGCGGTCAGCTGATTATCCCGCCGCAGCATGCGCGCTTGCGCGCGCAGTTGTTTGCGGTGAATGCGGTGCAGAGCGAGACTTTTCGCGACAACGGCGATATTGAACTGAACCTGCTGTTGCCGCGTACAGACTTACAGCGCCTGATGGCGCCCTTTGCCGATGTGGACAATCCTCCCCTTTGGCAGGCAGAGTCTGGAGATGATTCAGAACTCGATGATAGTGAAGAAGATTTCACCAGTTGAGCAAATTTTGCTGGCGATTCGTCGGATAACATCCGTCGGCGGGCGTTTTCCCGGTAATCAATGCTAAAATTTCGCGACAAGCTTTTGCAGATAATTAGATATCGGAGTCAATAAATGGCCTGGAACGAACCGGGTGGTAATAACAAGGATCCCTGGGGCGGCGGCAACCGCAATAACAATGACGGCCCGCCGGATCTCGATGAGTTGCTGCGCAAAATGCAGCGCAAACTGAACGGGTTGTTCGGCAACAAATCCCCCAGTCCCGAGGGGCGCGGCGGTGCCAACTTCCCGTGGGCGTTGGTGCTGATTGTGCTCGCGCTGGTCTATGGCCTGTGGGGCTTTTACCAGGTGGAGGCGAACGAATCGGCAGTGGTCCTGCGGCTGGGTAAATACCATGACACCAAAACCGCCGGCCTGCACTGGAATCCGCCGCTGATCGATCACGTCACCGAGGTCAACATGACCGAGGTGCGGACCGAGCGCACTACCGGCCAGATGTTGACCGAAGACGCCAGTATCGTGGATGTGGTATTGCAGGTGCAGTGGCACGTGGACAATGCGGAATCCTTCGTATTGCGCGTACGCGACCCTCTGAAGAGCCTGCAGGAAGCCACCGACAGTGCCCTGCGCCATGTGGTGGGTTCACAGACACTGAACGGCGTTATCTCCCAGAACCGTAGTCAGGTCTCCGCGGATACCCAGGTGCGCCTGCAGGAATACCTGGACCTGTACCAGACCGGTATCCGTGTCGACGTGGTCAACCTTACCGATGCCAAGGCGCCGCGTGAAGTGCAGGATGCGTTCGATGACGTGGTGCGTGCCCGGGAAGACGAGGTTCGTCTGCAGAATGAAGCCCAGGCCTACGCCAACCAGGTCATCCCCGTCGCCCGCGGTCAGGCTCAGCGCATGATCGAAGAGGCGGAAGCGTATAAATCCCGCGTGGTGGAAAGCGCCCGCGGTGAGGCTTCCCGTTTCACCCAGCTACTGGCGGAGTACCAGCGCGCGCCGGATGTGACCCGGGAGCGCATGTATCTGGACGCGGTTCAGGAAGTGATGACCAATACCTCCAAGGTGATGGTAGATGTCGAAGGCGGTAACAACATGATGTATCTGCCTCTCGACAAACTGGCGGAGGGCGCTGCTTCCTCTGCCAGCCAGCGCCAGCAGGTATCGCCGCAGGTAATTGATGAGGTCACTCAGCGAGTCATGAACCAGTTGCGCACCGAAGCGGCCAAAAGCCGCCGCAACAGTAACGTGCGATAGGGAGTGTGAAAATGAACAACAAATCGCTATTTATTGTTGCATTGATACTGATCGGCCTGCTGGTGTTGTCCAGCAGTGCCTTTGTAGTTAAAGAAACCGAGAAGGCCGTACTGCTGCGCTTCGGTGAGGTGGTGCGCACCGACTATGAGCCCGGCCTCTACTTCAAAATGCCGTTGATCAACCAGGTGCGCAAGTTTGATGCCCGTATCCAGACGGTGGATTCGCAACCGGTGCGCATGCTCAACAGCGAAAACAAGTTCATGATGGTGGATTCCTATGCGAAGTATCGCATCACCAATGTGGGCCGTTTCTTCGTCGCCACCCGTGGTGATGAACGCAACGCGGTACGCCTGTTGGCGGAGCAGATCAACAACCGTCTGCGCAACCAGTTCGGTGTGCGCGACCTGCACGAAGTGGTCAGTGGCCAGCGCGACGAGCTGATGGCTGATATCACCAAGAACCTGAACGAGACCGCGCGCAAGGCGCTGGGTGTGGAAATCATCGATGTGCGGGTCAAGCGTATCGACCTGCCGGCGGAAGTGTCCGAGTCTGTGTTCCAGCGCATGCGCGCCGGCCGTGAGCTGGAGGCCCGTGACCACCGTGCGAAGGGGCAGGAAGCCAGTGAGCGGATTCGCGCTGAAGCCGATCGCCAGAAAGTGGTTATCGAGTCTGAAGCCTACCGTAAGGCGGAAGAGTTGCGCGGTAATGGTGATGCCGAGGCGGCCAAGATCTATGCCGAGGCCTTCACCAAGGACCCGGAGTTCTACCGCTTCTCCCGCAGTCTCACCGCCTACAAGGAGTCGTTCGGCGAGAAGAGCGACATGCTGTTGCTGGAGCCGGATTCCGACTTCTTCCGCTACCTGAAAGATCCCGAGGGCAAATAAGCCTCGGGGCGCTACCCCCTACCTTCCAGTGGGCAGTTGATGGTAAAATCCCCAAAACCGGGCCGGCGCCCGGTTTTTTTGTGCCGGCCCGATTTGTTGGCCTTTTCCCAGGCCCTGTATTTTCCGGTCCCTTGTTGGACTCCCCTGAAGCGACCTTTGCCGCTTAGTTAACTGCCGAATATCACTGACATGACCCAAGCCGAACGCTGGATGCTACCGGATGGCATCGCCGAGATTTTGCCCGCGGACGCCAAGCGGGTGGAAACCCTGCGCAGAAACCTGCTGGATCTCTATCACCGCTGGGGTTACGAGCTGATCATTCCGCCGATGGTGGAGTTCACCGATTCCCTGCTGATTGGTATGGGAAGGGACGTAGACCTGAGTACTTTCCGGGTGACCGACCAGCTGTCCGGGCGAATCCTCGGAATCCGCGCGGATATCACACCGCAGGCGGCCCGTATTGACTCTCACAGCTTCCCCCGCAGCGGCGCCAACCGTCTGTGCTACGCCGGCCAGGTGCTCTATACCCGCCCGCGTGCGCCCATGGGGCCGCGGGCGCCGATCCAGATCGGCGCGGAGCTCTACGGGGTGCAGAGCCTGCAAGGGGATATCGAAGTCATCTCGCTGATGATCGAAACCCTGCACATGGCGGGTATTCGCGAGATCCACCTGGACCTCGGGCATGTGGCCATTTTCCGCAGCCTGGCAGAGGCCGCGGGCCTGGATGCCGATCAGCAACAGGAACTGATCCGCCTGCTACAGAGCAAGGCGGTGGCCGATATTGAGCGCTGGGTGGAAGAGAACCTGGGCAGCGGAGATGCGGCGAACTGGCTGCGCAACCTGCCGCGTCTGGCGGGCGGCACCGAATGTCTGGCCCGCGCCCGCGAACTGCTCGACGGCGCACCGGCAGCACTGCGCGATGCGCTGCAGGAACTGCAGCAGGTAGCGGATGCGGTGGCGCGGCGTTATCCGCAAGTAGCGCTGTTTTTTGATCTGGGCGAAATGCGTGGTTATGACTATGAGACCGGGCTGGTATTTGCGGCATACAGCCCCGGCCACGGTGAAGCGCTGGCCAATGGCGGGCGTTATAACGGCATCGGCGCCGTGTTCGGGCGCGATCGCGCGGCCACGGGTTTCAGTACCGATCTGGTGGCGATCAACACGCTGGGCGCCAATGGAAAGCGCGAAGCCGGTGCAATCCTGGCGCCGGCCGAGGCGGGTGATCGCGAACAGGGGGACCAGCTTTGGCAGACGGTGCAACAATTGCGCGCAGACGGCGAAATCGTAATCGCCGCGATGCCGGAAACCGCCGATGCCGATAGCGAGACGCTGGCGCGCTGTGATCGCGAACTGTGCCGCGAGGGCAATGGCTGGGTAGTGAAACCGCGGAGTCAGTAACCCTGAGGCGTTGACGCAACCCCGCGGGAATCGCGGGCAGCGGTGGCGAACCCTACACTGATCAGTTGATTTGAGATTTTCAGGCCGAACGACGGGCGCGGCCATCCCTTTTTCGCTCGTCTAACGTTGGATTGAACACACGAGATTGACGCACATGGGCAAGAATGTAGTGGTGCTGGGCACCCAGTGGGGCGACGAAGGCAAAGGCAAGATCGTCGATCTGCTGACCGAGAAAGTGGCGCTGGTAGTCCGCTTTCAGGGCGGCCACAACGCCGGCCACACGCTGGTGATCAACGGTGAGAAAACCGTGCTGCACCTGATCCCGTCCGGCGTGTTGCGCCCCGATGTGACCTGCCTGATCGGCAATGGTGTGGTGCTGTCCCCGGAAGCGCTGGAAAAAGAAATGGGCGAACTGGAAGCCGCCGGCGTACCTGTGCGCAAGCGCCTGCGCCTGTCCCCGGCCTGCCCGTTGATCCTGCCGGTGCACGTGGCACTGGATCAGGCGCGCGAGAAAGCCCGCGGCAAAAATGCCATCGGCACTACCGGTCGCGGTATCGGCCCCGCCTACGAAGACAAGGTGGCACGCCGCGGCCTGCGATTGGGTGATCTGTGCAACTGGGACAATTTCTGTGCCCAGCTGAAAGAGCTGCTGGAATACCATAACTTCGCCCTGACCCAGTATTACAAGGTCGATCCGGTCAGCTACGAGGACACCCTCAAGCTGGCGGAAACCTGGCGCAAAGATCTGGTGCCAATGATTGCCGATGTGGCGGATATCCTGCACAACGCCCGCGAAAACGGCGAGCACATCCTGTTCGAGGGCGCTCAGGGGTCACTGCTGGATATTGACCACGGCACCTACCCGTTTGTCACTTCCTCCAACACTACCGCCGGCGGTACTGCTACCGGCTCCGGTTTCGGCCCCCTGTACCTGGACTATGTGCTGGGTATCACCAAGGCCTACACCACCCGCGTGGGCGGTGGGCCTTTCCCCACTGAGCTGGGCTGCGATGTCGGTCGTCACCTGGGTGAGAAAGGCCACGAGTTCGGTGCCACCACAGGGCGTCAGCGCCGCACCGGCTGGTTCGATGCCGTAGCCGTGCGCCACGCCATCCGTATCAACAGTATCTCTGGCCTGTGCCTCACCAAGCTGGATGTACTGGACGGCCTGGAGGAAGTGAAAATCTGTGTCGGTTACCGCAACAGTGCCGGCGAAGATGTGCCGGTACCTTTCGATGCCACAGGCTGGGATGGGGTGGCGCCGGTATACGAATCCATGCCCGGCTGGAACGAGACCACATTTGGTATCAGCCGCGAAGCCGACCTGCCTGAGAATGCCCGTGCCTATATTGCTCGTATCGAAGAGCTGGTAGGCGCGCCGATCGATATCATCTCCACTGGTCCGGATCGCATGCAGACCATCGTGCGCGAATCCTCTGCTCTGTGCGAAATGGGTATTCACAACGCCAGTGTGTGATCACCGGTTGTGCTTGATTGGAGACGGCGCCCTGTGGGGCGCCGTTTTCGTTTGTAAAACAGCTAATTTCCCAGCAGCTGCCCGGTCAGTGCCAGTACCCGCTGAAAGGGCTGTTGCGCGAGGCTGCCGAACAGGGAATGTCTGCGCAGGCGCGAGGTGGCGGGGCTGGCGAGACCGCACAGGAAGCGCGCCAGCTGTCGCGGGTGGGCGAGCGCCTCGTGGGCTTCGCTGATCAGTTGCCGGATAGCGCGGCGCTGGCCCCCGTCAATGGACTGCGGCGCTGTTGTGTCCGGCAATCCCCCCGGGCGCTGCTTCAGGGCCGTCCCGCGGCAGCTGCTGCATTGGCCGCAGGGCTCGGGCAGTCTCTCACCAAAATACCCGCACAGTTGCGCCGGCAGGCAGTCGGCGCTCTGGTTGTCGGCATAGTGATTGTCGGCATAGTCAAGTACCAGTTGCAGACGCGCCAGATCCTGTTGTTCGCGACGGGCGAACAGTTGTCCCAGGCGCGCGCCGAGGGCGGCCATGTCCGGTTGCTGCAGGCGCCGATAGCCCTGGCGCACGCCTTTGGCGCGGGTCTCGATACAGCTCTTTTCCTCCAGAAACTGCAGTGCTTTCAGGATGCGCGTACGCGGCTCTGCGAGTTGCTGTTCCGCCTGCTGGACGTCGATGCTCAGCCAGGTGCGGCCCATTTTGCCGCTATCGAATAGCCGCTGTAGAAAATCCGCCCGCGCCGGGTCGAAGCGTGCGAGCACCGCCTCCATCGGCTCCAGAAACCGGACCTGGTAGCTGGAGTAGAAGGGGCCGGTGGCGCGGATCACCTGTTCCAGTTCGAGATAGGTCAGTGCGGTATTCACCACCAGCTGACGGATATCAAACTGTGATGACAGCTGGTAGACGGAAATATCGAATTCCTCGCCCTGTTCCAGCAAGTGGCGCAGCAGTGCCTGCAGGTGTTCATCGATGGGGGTATCGCCGTAGGTGAAATTCTCCAGCACCCGCCGGTCGTCGGCACAGGCGAGCAGCTCACAGCGCGCGGGTTGGCCATCGCGGCCGGCGCGGCCGATTTCCTGCATGTAATTTTCCAGCGATTTCGGCAGGTTGTAGTGATACACCGCGCGGATATCTGCTTTGTCGATGCCCATGCCGAAGGCGATGGTGGCCACCACAGCACGGATCTCGCCGGCCATAAACGCGTTCTGTATCTGTTCGCGAACTTCGGGTTTGAGTCCGGCGTGGTAGGCGGTGGCACGTATGCCGGCGGCCGCGAGACGTTCGGCGACGGTTTCCGCGGTCTGTTGCAGGGTCACATAGACGATGGCGGGCGCATCCGGCTCCGCTTGCAGCCGCTGCGTCAGGTGCGGCAGTTTCTGGGGCTCGCTGCAGGGGGTGACCAGCAGTTGCAGGTTCTCGCGGTAGAATCCGGTCTGAACCTGGTCGGTGTCGGCGATGTCGAACTGGCGGCGGATATCGGTGGCCACCTCCGGCGTGGCGGTGGCGGTCAGCGCCAGAATCCGCTCGGTGCCGAGTTCGCGGGCGAGCTGTGCCAGTTTCAGGTAGTCGGGGCGGAAGTTGTGGCCCCACTCGGAGATACAGTGCGCCTCGTCCACCGCCATCAGCGCGATGTGCAGCCCGCACAGCAGGTGCAGGAAGCGCTCGTTCTGCAACCGCTCCGGAGCCACGTACAGCAGCTTGAGTTCGCCGGCGCGCAATTGGCGGTAAATCTCACGCACTTCGTCACCACTGCGGCTAGAGTCCAGGCGTGCCGCGGCGATTCCCAGGGACTGCAGGGCGTCCACCTGATCCTGCATCAGGGCGATCAGGGGGGAAATCACCACCGTAAGGCCGTCGAGGGCCAGGGCGGGCAACTGGTAGCAGAGGCTCTTGCCGCCGCCGGTGGGAAAGATCGCCAGTGCGGACTTTCCCTGTAGCAGGCGGTCGATGACTGCGCGCTGCCCGGGGCGGAATTCGCGCAGGTGGAAGTGGTTTTGCAGCAGCCTGATCAGGAGGCTATCCGGAAGTTTTTGTGGATGTTCCCGTGAATTTGCGGTCATAGGTTTCCGTTCCCCTGAATCGGCAGTCCCAATCAATCCTTGCGTCCCGGGATCGCTGCCGTGATGATGTGGACTATATTTAATCAATCAGTCACAAAATGTGGTTAGGCTGGTATTGGTGGCCGTATACGGCACCCACATAAAGCCGTAGCCAGACTGAACCGAGCCAGACTAAAGAAGTCGGGGTATTCATGCCATCCTCTATTGCCGCACGTTATAGTTTTGCCGAGGAGCTGGCCAACAGCATCACCCACGGTGTGGGGGCGCTGCTTGCCATTGCGGGTCTCGGTGTTCTCTGTGGTTTTGCCGCACTGCGCGGAGATGCCTGGCATATTGTCAGTACCAGCATCTACGCCGCCACCCTGATCCTGTGTTTCTCTGCCTCCACGCTGTATCACAGCGTCACCCATGCCGGTGCCAAGCAGATATTGCGCACCCTGGATCATTCGTCGATCTTCCTGTTGATTGCCGGCACCTACACCCCGTTCACCCTGGTCACCCTGCGCGGGCCCTGGGGCTGGTGGCTGTTTGGGGTGATCTGGGGGCTCGCGCTACTGGGACTGGTGATTCAGCTGACACCACTGAAAAAATACCGCGCGCTATCGATTACCCTGAGCGCGCTGATGGGATGGGTGGTGATCGCGGCGATCAAACCACTGATGGACAATCTCGCCACCGGCGGGCTCTGGCTGCTGGTACTGGGCGGGCTCTGTTACACCGGTGGCATTGCCTTCTATCTGTGGCGTGGGCTGCGTTTCCATCACGCCATCTGGCACCTGTTTGTGCTCGCCGGCGGCATACTGCACTTTTTTGCGGTGCTGTTTTATGTGATTCCCGCCAAGTAATCCCTCCAGTTTTCTACTCTGGTTCCTCCCCTGGCGGCACGTGGCAGCGAAATCTTCGCGCAAACCTGTCGCCTTGGTCACACCGACCGGCTTTGTTGCCAAACCTCTCTTTCCGTCTGCGGTCTTCCGTTCTACCCTTGAGCGAGCTTTATTTGCCAAGGAGTTGTCATGCACAGTCTTTCCCGCCGGATCGGCGACTTTCAAATCGTCGGCCGCAATTTCGGTCGATTATTGATTTGCGGCCTGTTGATGCTGCCACTGTTTGCCAGTGCTGCCGCAGATCCGGGTTTTGAAAAATGGAAAAAGGAATTCCGCCAGCAGGCGATGAAGGAGGGGATCACCGCAGAAACCTTTGATCGCGCGTTTAAAGGCATCGATTCACCGGACCAGTGGGTGTTGGACAAGGCGAGCTACCAACCGGAATTCAAGGCGCCCGCATGGCAGTATTTTGACAACCGCATCACCAAGTATGCGGTGCAGCGCGGCAAAGCCAAAAAGCGAGAACTGAAGCCCTGGCTGGATAAAATCGAGAAACGGTTCGGCGTCAATCCGAACATCCTGCTGGCGATCTGGTCCATGGAATCCAGCTTCGGTGCGATTCTCGACAACAAGACGGTGATGCGCAGCGTGGTGCGTTCTCTGGCGACGCTGGCCTATGCGGACCCCAAGCGTAAAAAGTTCGGTACCAGTCAGCTGCTCGCCGCACTGAAAATCCTGCAGAGCGGTGATATCGACGAGAGTCACCTCACCGGTTCCTGGGCGGGTGCCATGGGCCACACCCAGTTTATCCCCACCAGCTATCAGGCCTACGCCGTGGATATGGACGGCGACGGCAAGCGCGATATCTGGAACTCCATTCCGGATGCCCTGGGCACTGCCGCCAGTCTTCTGCATGAGAATGGCTGGCGCACCGGGGAGACCTGGGGCTATGAGGTGGAAATCCCGGAGAACAAACTGCCAGCGGGCAAGCTGAAAATTTCCGAATGGGAAAAACTCGGCGTGAAACGCGTGCGCGGCCGTGAATTCCCCCGCAAAGATGATGTCGCCGAGTTGAAAGTACCTGCGGGCCGCGGTGGCCCGGCATTCCTGGTGCTGAAAAACTTCTACGTGATCAAGCGCTACAACAACTCCGACCGCTATGCGCTGGCGGTGGGGATATTGGCGGATCAGATTGGTGGTGCGCCGCCGCTGGTCGAAGACTGGAAGCGCCCGTTCACCCGTCTCGATCAGGATGAAGTGATGGAGCTGCAGACCAAATTGAAGGAAAAAGGATTTTACGACGGCGAGATCGACGGCAAAGCCGGCTCCGGTACCCGTAAAGGTATTCTGCAGTTTGAAGAGAGTGTCGGTGTGGAATTGCAGGGGTTCCCGAGTAAGGAAGTGCTGGAGTTACTGCGGAAGAAATGATGGCCCAACAATAAGTGAAGTGGTTCCCCTTCCCAACCTCGGGTGGCGGGGAGCCACTGAGGCAAGCATTTCGAAAACGCTGTGAATACATCCCTGTACGCTCCGGCGGCGACATCCTGTCGCCGACGGTTTCGAAATGCTTGCCCCAGCGCCTCCCCTTCTATTTGGGTGGGCGGACTTCGCAATAATGGGGCAGTGCGAATGAATGGGAAGTCAGGGCATCAGAACGTTTCACCGGGTAACAGCGAATCCTGCAATAGCTCGATGTTTTCCAACACCTCATGCGGCTCGTGGAAAAAGGCGATGTGATACATGGCCTCCCCCTCCTGGATCAGCGGAATATTCTGCTTGCCCACAATAATCCCGTCCGCATTGCAAAGCACACTGTCGAGATGATTGCCGTACAGGTCTGAAATATTCGCCAATACCTCCCCTTTGCGCACATGGTCACCCAGTTGCCGTTTGTGGTTGACGATGCCGCTGCTGCCGGCGCGTACCCAGCCACTCTGGCGGGCGATAAAGGGTTCGATATTGCCACGCCCGCCCTTGGGTGGAAGCATGCCCAGATGGCGCATCACATTCTGCACCCCCTTCACGCCGGCGCGAATACAGAACTCATCGAAACGCAGCGCTTCCCCGGCTTCGTACAGCAGGATGCGCACACCGAGATCCGCCGCTGCCTGGCGCAGGGAGCCATCGCGCAGGGTGGAGTTCATCAACACCGGCACGCCGAAGGCCGCGGCCATTTTGCGGGTCTCAGCGTCGTCCAGGTTGGCGCGTATCTGCGGCAGGTTGCTGCGATGGATGGCGCCAGTATGCAGGTCGATGCCGTAGTCACACTTGGACACAATCTCATTCAGGAACACATGCGCCATGCGCGCGGCGAGCGAACCCTTGGCGGAGCCGGGAAAGGCACGGTTCAGGTCCCGACGGTCCGGCAGGTAGCGGGACTGGTTAAGGACGCCGTACACATTCACTACCGGCACTGCGATCAGGGTCCCGCGCAGGGACTTGAGGCTGCGGCGGTTGATCAGGCGGCTGATGATCTCTACCCCGTTCAACTCGTCGCCGTGGATCGCGGCGCTGACAAACAGGGTCGGCCCCGGTTTGCGCCCGCGCTGGACGTAGACTGGAATGGCCATTTCCGTGTCGGTGTAGAGATGCACAACCGGCAGCTCGATACGACGACTTTCGCCGCGGGCGACACTGACTCCGGCGATACTGAATTCTTCTTGCATAGGGTTTCCCGATCAGATGACGCAAGGTTCACAGACCTGCCTCCCTCATTCTAGTGTGGTGTAACGAACTAATTGTGCATATCAGAGCCCCCCAAATTGTTCACAGTAAGGCGCCGCTCGCAGGGAATGGCGGGCCCTTTCCAAGAGCGGCAACGCAGCTGTGGGCGATTTGGGGGGCTCCCTTCGGGCGGGCCGCTAAGCAGCCATCTGCTGCGTTGCACTTGCTTGACGTAGAATGACTACGCCAGCGCAAGTGCGCCTTACATCTGGCCGCTTAGCGGCCCGCTGATAAGCACAATTAGTTCGTTACACCACACTGGAAGTGACGAGGATGCATGGGAAAGTCTGTTTATGTAGTTGGACTGACACGTGCCCCTGATAGAATGTCGCGCTCGGGCGCTGCGGCAGTCCGGCATTGATAGGTGTTGATAGGTACTGACGGAGATCCGCTGCAGATGAAACCGGAATTGATCAAAACGGCACTGATACTGGGGTTGCTCAGTTGTGTCGGCCCCTTTGCCATCGACATGTATCTGCCCGCCATGCCGGCAATGGCGGAAGACTACGGGGTACCGGTGGCGGCCTCTCAGTACACACTGGTGTCTTTTTTTATTGCGTTTGGTGTCTGCCAGCTTTTTTACGGGCCGGCGGCAGATATGTTCGGGCGCAAACCCCCGCTGTATTTCGGGTTGCTGCTGTTTATCGCAGCGTCCATCGGCTGTGCCCTGGCGCCCACCATTGAATGGCTTATAGGCCTGCGTTTTGTACAGGGGGTGGGTGCCGCAGCGGTGATGTCGATCCCGCGCGCAATCATCCGCGATCGCTATACCGGCACCGAGGCCACCCGGCTGATGACCACGGTGATGCTGGTCATCTCCATTTCTCCGATGCTGGCACCGCTGGTGGGCAGTGCGCTGATTGTGCCTTTCGGTTGGCCGTCGATATTCTACGGGGTGGCCATCGCTACGCTGTTGAGTCTGGTGCTGACGATATTTGCGCTGCCGGAAACCCTGCCTGCAGAGGAGCGGGTACCTTTTCGCCTGTCGGCGATGGTGGACGCCTTCCGGACCCTGTTCCGGGATCCCTATTTTATGGGGCTGACCCTGATTGGCGGTATGGGCATGGCGAGTTTCTTTGCCTTCATTTCCACCGCGTCTTTTCTGTATATGGATCACTACGGGCTGTCGGCAACGCAGTTCAGCCTGGCATTTGCCCTCAACGCCCTGGGCTTTTTCGCCTCCAGCCAGTTTGCCGCTACCCTGTGTGAGCGGCTGGGGGCAGTGACCGTGGTGCGCCGTGCGGTGACGGGCTTTGCGCTCAGTGCCTCGCTGATGCTGTGCCTGTTTGCGTTGGGGTTCGACAGTTTCGCCCTGCTGGTCTCCCTGTTGCTACTCGGCAATACCTGCCTGGGATTGGTGGTGCCCACTTCGATGGTACTGTCGCTGGATAATCACGGTCCGATTGCCGGTACCGCGGCAGCGCTGGGTGGAACCCTGCAGATGATGCTGGGAGCGGTGGCGATCGGCATCGTCAGTGCCCTGTTTGATGGTACACCGATGGTGCTGGTGGCGGGTATTGCGGGTTGTGCGCTGCTGGCGCTGACGCTTGTGGTGTTTACTCTGCGCGAAGCACCGGAGCCCGTAACCTCCTGAATCCATGTCGTGGCGGTGACGCTGCCGACGATGATTTTGTGAGACACACAGTGTTCGAGAGTCTCACAAAGTCATCGCCGGCATCGCCTTCGCAAATAGCCCTCCGAAAACCTGTCGCAATTAATGCACGCTGCCAGTCTATTCGTGATTTGCGCAATAGGCCGGCATCTCGTAGTGCTTTTGGTGCTTTACAGCGCGATCCATGCATCGCTCCAGTTGCTGCCAGTGCCCGGCGCATAGTGATAGGCACTGTTGATATTGCACCATTGCCCCTCGGGGAATGGACGGCACCGGTAAAGGTTGCCATCGCTGCCCTGAACCACGGTTTCCCCCGGCACATAGCTGCCGATTCCCTCCGGATACACATAGTCGTAATCACCGCCGGTTTGTCCTTCCGGGTTATGGGTGATGTTTACGCTGCTCTGGGCACTCAATTCTCCATCGGATACCTGCAGGTTGATGGTCACGGTCTGCGGGTCGCTCGGTGCTGGCAGGGAGAGCGACGCGGCCTCGCTATTCGCACCGCTCAGGGTGCCAGCGCTGGCGCTCCACTGATAACTCAGGGTATCGCCATCCGGATCTGACGAACCTGCCGCGGATAAGTTGACGATACCGGCACCGGTGACGCTGGTGGGATTGGCGTCGATCACGGCACTGGGGGCGCGGTTAGTATCCGGCAGCGCAATATCGATCTCGTGACTGAGGCTGAGATCTGCCTGGGTGTACACCCGGTTTTCCGTGGCGCTGGTAATGGGTGCGATACTGCCGTCGTCCGGATTCAGAATGCCGATACGCGCGTACTGGGATTGGCTGTTGATGGACTGGGCAAACGCCAGTGCCCACTCCGCCGCGGCCATATCCTGTTGCAGGGTGAACGACAGGGTTTCCATATCATTACCGGCACTGTTGAACAGGCGCAGGGATATGGTAGAGCCGGCGGTCAGGTCCGTCTGTGCCTGTAGTGCGCCTTCATCGGCCCAGGGGCTGCTGCCGCCGTCACCCAGGATTACATCGGTACAGGTGTAAAACGCCTCCGGGCTGTCGGAACGTTGCCAGGTGGTGTAGATCACATGCTTGCCGGTCAATTCAGGCAGCGGGCAGGTCAGTGTGTAGCGCTTGTCAGCGCCCACCGGTACGTCTCCCAATCGGCAGAATTCAAACAGGTCATCCCACTGCAACGGGTTTTCTCCGGTGTATCCCTGACGGGTGATGTAGAAGACCCAGTCGCGGGTGGAGTGTGGGGCGGTCGCATAAAATTCGAAGTCGAATGTGCCGTCGGCATTGGGTGTGATCGGGGTCGCCTGCCAGTCCGGACGGGCCAGATCCATTCCGGCATATTTGCTGCGGCCGCCGGAGCACAGCTGGCCGTCGGGAATCAGCGCGCGGTGGTTGCCATTTGCGTTGGCCTGGTTGATCTCGTTCCAGTCGTAAAACGGCTGGGTACCGCCAACGGCCTTGGCAGCGGCACAGGCCGGGTCGGACGGGTTTTCCGGATTATTCAGAAAGCAGTTGTAGATGCGGCTTTCGGGTACTTCCATGGAACCGTGCGCCAGACTCTGTGTACTGAGACCACTGGCCAATAGCGTCAATACACCGCTCATCAGAGTGAGTGCTCGCGATCGATTCGCTTGCGTATGGATGGTGTGCTTCATGGGTTTTCCTTCATCGTTATTGTTGGTGATGCTGAGTTGTTGGTGATGCTGGGAATGCGCTGGCGGGGCCATTCGGGAGCGCCGGGGCCTCACGGAATGACAGCGCTGTCCTCCCGGTCAGATACTAAGTGAGTAGGCGGGGGCGGGAAGGGTATTTAGCGTCAAATTGAGGTACGGCAGTACCAGTTGTAACGGCCGCAATCGGATCTGTGACCTGTTGTGTACCGCAACTATGAAATCGCGACAGTAAGGGTTACACCACACTAGAGCACCGCGATGGGCGCCGTGGCAATAGAGGTGGGATTCCGTTGTGCTGTTGCACCTTGCTCTGTTGCATTTTGTCCTGTGGCAACCGCGGGCATGTCCCAGCGCAATTGGGTCGGTGGTGCATCGAGATAAACACGCCGTCCCGGGTGCCAGTAGCGGAACCCCACGTAGTGCAGTCGCGTTTCGCTGTCGACGATTTGCGTGTCTCCCCGGTATTCGTCCGGGCACTGGGTGCCCTGGTTTCCCGCAAGCCAGAATACATTCCCTTCGCCATCCGCCAGCCCCTGGATTGATGCATTATCGTCAGCGATGAAATACTCCGGTGAGCCGGCACGTATTCTTGCCAATGGCGTAGCCAGTTGTGGGTGATGCAGGTAATGGGTGCGCATTTCCTGTTCGTCCTGGATGGTTGTCGTGCTCCATAACCCCAAACTCCACCAGTGGGTGAGCACTCTGCGCTGACGTGCGGAGCGGCGGTGGGTGCTGGTTTTCCAAAGTCTTCTGCCGAAAGGATCGTAGCGGAAATAGGTTTTGAAATCCCCGCACTCAGCACTGGAAAGTAATCCCCATCCATCAAACTGGTAGTGATAAATGTGCTGATTGCCGAGTGCGTTATCGGTGGCTTGCGCGGGGTGTTTTCTGCTATGACGGTTTTCCCGCTCTATATATCCCCGGCGATCCCGATGTGTTTCGGAATTGATGGGCAAAAACTGTAGTGGCGTGGAGGGTTCGCGTCGCTCCTGCACAAACGAGCGCGCATTCTCAGGCTCTGAGCCCCAGGAAACACTTTCCAGCCGCCCTTGTTGGAAGGTGCGATGCAGGCTCAGGCGCCCAAGGTTCCAAATCCAGTGGTCCTCTTTTTGTTCACTGCGCAGAACCGGTTCGCCATTGGCATCCAGCCCAAACAGGTTTGCGTCCGGAGAAAACAGGCAGGTAATATTCAGGCGATCAGAGCCGCTAGTCTTCAACCAGCCGCGGCTATCATACTGATGATTAATGCTCAGATTCTCGCCTTCACGAATATCGTGGTGCTCGGCGATCAAAAGTCCCGACTCATCATAGCGAAAGCGAAGGCTGCCGTGCTGGTTAGCAGCCTGGGTCAGTCGACCGTAGTGATCGAAATGGAAGTCGCACTGCTGGCCACTGTTGTTGCGGATTTTCTGCAGTTGGCCACAGGCGTCGTAGTGTAAATACCAGTGATTGTCACAGTCGCGATACTCGGTCACCTGTCCGCGACAGTTATACTGCCATTCTATTTCCCTGCCACTGCTATCGGTCAGCAGGCTGGTCTGCGCGAATGCATCGAATTGCCAGTGGTAACGCTGTTCACCTACCTGCAGCTGGCAAAGTTGACCACCCGGCTGGTACTCGAGTAGCCACTGGGGACTGCGGGGGAGGACGATACTGCAGACGCGTCCGTACTCGTCATAGCGCCACTGCGCAAACAGTTGATTATCCATATGGATGCGGATGGGACGCTGAACTTCATCGTACTCAATGGAATAGGTACCATCCGCCAGGTGCGCTTGCTGTAAGCTGCCGCTATTTTGATACTGCCAGCTTTCCTCGCGTCCGTCGGCACTTTTGAAGTGGGTAAGCCGATGCCAGTGGTCGTAGGAAAACTGCCAGTTGCAGCTGCCGCGATGTATCGCCTGCAATTGTGCCTGAGCATCCCACTGTAGAGAAACCTGCCCACCTTCGGGGTCGGTCAACAGTCGCAATTGGCCGCGTTCATCGTATTCGCACAGCCAACGATTACTGCGAGGGTCGACGATGGATTCCGGGTGGGGGTGATCGCCATAAACGAAACGCCAGGTGCTGTTTCCGGAAATGTCCGGTGCACCTGATACCTGCACGCCGCACAGGCGCCCGAGCGCATCAAATACGAATCGACGGTGAACCCCATTGCGGGTGTGTCTGGTAAGGCGCCCCAGCTCGTCGTATCTGTACAGGTCCCGCTTTCCGTCCGGAGCAACCTGTGAGCACAGATTATTATAGTGATCGTACAGATATCGGTACTCACGTTCCGCCTGCTGTTGCCGCAGCAGATTGTTGCGACCATCAAATTGCCAGGAGGTGGAGTGTTCACCTGTGACTGACTGGGTACAGCGTTGGCGTGCCTGCTGCCAGCGCAGCTGAATCACTCGCTCGTTGTGTTCAATGTGGTTGCAGCGCGACTGGCGGTCAAAGCTGAAATGCCAGCGCTCGCCAGAACGACGCTGGATGCCGGTAAGAAAACTACCTGAATATTGATAGTGCTCCGTAAGACTATCGCTCTCTGCAGAGATCAACCTTGCCCAAGGTGTCGGTTGCGCATTCTCCGAATCTGGATTCCGCCGGGTGCCTGCATCGGACTTCTCTATACCTTCGAATACCTGTTCTTCATAAACATAGCGGCAGATTTCCTGCGCGTCCCGGGGGGAAGGGCTGTGCGAAATTGCCCTGAGTCGTGCCGCTTCACCTGCGGTCGCGGGGTTGTAGTGAAACTGAAGGGTACGTCCCCAGGACGTAACGATCTTCTGCGGTTGTCCACCCTGGTAGTCGACAGTGAGCGTGTTGCCGAAGTGATCACGAATTTCATTCAGCCGCGCCAGACCACTGGCACCATCTGCGCGGAATACCTTGTCCGGTGTGTTGAATCCACATAATCGAAAACTATGGAGGCTCTGGCGAACCAGTAACAGTTTTTCACAGCGGTTATATATCCCGTGCCCGATGGGTGGGAGATCGAAGTAAACCTGACGTCCTTCAGCCGTATGCAGAAGCAGTGCCTGCTGATTGCTGGCGCCGCTATCGGGAAGCTCGAGTACTTCGCTCAGGGTGTGCCGCCACCCGACTCCGAGGCCGCAATCGCGCTCTTCACCCTGACGGTAAAACCGCTGCCAGATAAATGGGATGGGACCTGGCAGCTGAAAGTCCGATCGACTGAAAACCAGTCTTCCATTGCAGGCCAGTACGTGATTGGCAATATGCACAGATTTGTCGAGAGAAGGTATCGTCTGCCCGTCCGGCGAACTGCCCGGTTGGTTGCAGAAGAGCACTGGCATTTCCGAGGGCAGGATCAGTGAGTCGACCCTGGGCGCGCGGGCAAGTGTGTAGTTTGTGGCGGAAACTCCGGGACAGTCGGGCCACAAATCCTGGTGTGGGGTAACCGGTGTAGACGTACCGCTTTGCGGGTCCTGCAGGTTGAACCACTGGCAGAGGGAGATACTGTCTCGATGCTCGGGGAGGCGGCCATTCGTTGAAAGCTGATTGAGTACCGACGGTACAAAGTCGACCAGACGATCCGGTGTCATGTCGTGCGCTCGCGGTTGTGTGATTTACGTAAAGAGTTTCCTCTGCTCAGCGGTGTACTTTCCTCTGAGTAGTGTCTTCCCTGTTCGCCGGTCTCAGAGTGATCGCGTCATCGCTGAGGGCTGCGGCTGACTGGGCACGGTTACAGTATTCGATGATGCCGGCGCTGATATTATCGCGCCCACCACACTGGTTTGCGTCGTCAATGAATCGATAGACGCATTCCAGTGCAGGGCGATGAGTGGCCAGTATCCGCTCGATGGTGGAGTCATCCAGATATTCCGTCAGACCGTCGCTGCACAGTAACAGCAGTGCATTTTCGGTCAGGTTCCAGCTATTGATGGTGACATCAACCTGGTTTTCCACACCCAGGGCCCGGGTAATATGATTTCTTACCTGGGACGTCTGTGCCTGTTCCGGGGTCAGTTGACCGCGGTCAATCATTTCCTGAACCACACTGTGGTCCCGGGTCAGCCGCTGCAATCCGTATTCGTTCCAGAGGTAGGCGCGGGAATCCCCCACATGTGCGACTATCAGGAAATTCTGCCAGATGACCGCAGCCACCAACGTGGTCCCCATATGGGAAAATTGCGGTCGCAGGCTCTTTGCCTCGAGAATTTTCTGGTTGGCGATAGCGCAGCTGTCCAGCAGGCAGGCGCGAAGCATAAGCTGTTGTTGCTGAGGGGAGCAGGCGAGAAAGGTGCCGTTGACCAGTTCATCCAGATGTTCTTTCAGTGTGTCTACAGTGATGCGACTTGCTACCGCACCGCCACTGTAACCACCCATGCCATCTGCTACCACCACGTAGGCAAAATCCGTTTCAGAATCACTGTAACAGTGAATACTATCTTCATTTTCTTCGCGCACCTGACCGATGTCAGTGCGACCATTGACCGCCAGGCTGATGGACTCCATGCGAACCTGTTACTCCCTGTTCTTACTATGTCGTTACAGTTAATCGGCACGATCGTACTAATTAGGCACTGAAAAATCGTACTAATTAGATGCTGAAAAAAGTGCCTGGCAAATTTCTGTAGCAATGAACAAGTAATGTTAACGTGAGCGCGCCAATGATTTGAATTTTTTTTGGATCATTTGTAATAATGCCTCTCCCTTCACCGGGATGAGTGTGAAGTTGGTACGGATGTACAAATTAAGAAGGAATTTTTGGCAATATGCCCCGTCTTCCCAGACTGAATCTGATAGATATCCCTCAGCATATTGTCCAGGTAGGGCACAATAATCTACCGTGCTTTTTTGATGAGGAAGACTATCAGTTTTACCTGCTCAGCCTCCGTAGTGCCGCGGATCAGTATCGTGTCGATATTCACGCCTACGTGTTGCTGCCCAACATGGTGCAGATTATCGGTACGCCCCGTGTTCCGGATGGCGTGCCCTCCATGATGCAATCTCTGGGGCGGCGCTATGTGCAATTCATCAATCACCGGTACAAGCGTTCCGGCACATTGTGGGCGGGCAGGTATAAGTCCAGCCTGATTGACTCCGACGCCTATCTGCTTACCTGCTACCGGTATGTAGAGTTGCGGCCTTTGTACCTGGGGCTGGCGGACTCACTGGGAGATTACCGCTGGTCCAGTTTCAATCACCACGCAAGTGTGGAGCGCAGTGATGTGATCAGTGACCACTGGCTTTACCTGCAGCTGGGGGACACGCCTAGCGAGAGAGCGGAAGCCTATCGGAAGCTGTTCCGGTATCGATTTGACCGTCGGTTGCTGGAGTACATCGCCGAAACCATCAAGGTGGGCCAGGTATTGGGTGGCGATGTATTCAAGGAGAAGATCGAGCAGATCGCAAATCAGCGTGTGCGCCCGCTGAAGCGGGGGCGACCGCGTAAATCCAGGAAGGACAAAGTGCAGGAAAGGACGGCGCAGGAAAAAACAGTGCAGGAAAAGCTATTGGGTCAGAAAGCGCCAGCAGTCAGTGCTACTGCGCCGGAAAAAGCAGCAGAAGAAAAAACTCTGGAGCAGACAGTATGAGTGCGTCGCAGAATCGATTGAAAGTGGCCATTCTCGGCGATTTCAGTGGGCGTGCCAGCCGCGGCCTGTGTGAACCGGAGTCCATTTCACAGCGCCCTTCCCATCGTGTACGCAAAGACAATTTTGAAACGCTGTTTGAGCGTATGGGTGTAGCGATAAAGTTACCGGTATCAGAAGCGCCCATCGCGCTACTGGAGTTTGACGATCTACACCCGGATTTTCTCTACCATCGACTTGCCCTGTTTCAGGAGTTCATCAAGCTCGAGAAACAGTTGCTTGATCCAGCCCGCTACGCCGATGCGGTGGCTGAAATCCAGCAGTGGGATACTGGCATACAGTCGCAATCAGCGCTTCAGCCAGAATCGTCAGCCGCACAATCCATGCTGGATGCGATCCTGTCCGGGAATGGTTATAGCGCAGATGATCTCGCTGCAGGCAGGCAGCAGGCCGGGCAGGGTTCTGCGGCCGCCGGGATTCAGGTGGATCGATTGATCAAGGATATCGTTGCGCCTTATGTGCAGGCGAAGCCGGCACAGGATCAGAGTGTTTATTTGAATGCTGTGAACGAGGCCGCATCCGAAGCGATGCGCAAGATCATGCACCATAGCGACTTCAGGCACCTGGAGGCCAGTTGGCGCAGCCTGCACTTGCTGTTGCGACGGCTCGATGATCACCCCGGTCTTGAGCTACACCTGATCGATGTGACCAAAGATGAGATTTTTGCCGACTTTGTGCAGGCGGAAGATGACCTGGAGCAGTCGCAGTTATTCAAACGTCTGGTGCAACAGGAGTCGGTTGCTGGCGATATGCCATTCAACTTGATCCTCGGCGATTTCTATATTCGCGATGACGAGCGAGATCTGCACGGGTTGATTGATCTCGCCACAATTGCAGAGGCGGCCGGCAGTGCGGTCATCCTAGGGGGAGATAATCGGCTGGCGGGTTGTACCAGCCTTGCCGGATCCCTGGACCCGGAAGATTGGCAATATCAGCCTTCTGAAGACTTTGAGCGGGCGTGGCAGGCTATCCGGGAGTTCAGCGGCAGTCGTCATCTGGCGTTGGCTGCGCCGCGATTTATGCTGCGATTGCCATTTGGTGCAGATACCGCACGTACCGAGAGCTTCGATTTTGAAGAGCTGACGGAAGATCTGGGGCATCAATACTACCTGTGGGGCAACAGTGCCTACCTGGTGCTGCTGTCCCTGTGTCAGAAGTACACCGAGACCGGCAGCGTACAGCTGGTGACATCCGGTCAATTTACCGATTTGCCCCTGCATTTGCGCAAGCGTCCGCAGGGAACCTGGTTGACCCCGTGTGCGGAAGCGCTACTGAGTGATCAAGGCGCGGCGCGTTTTACCGAGCGCGGCTTGAGCACGCTGCGCTCGGTGGCCGACAGAGATCAGATTTTGTTGCCCAGATTGCAGTCCCTCGCGGGCACATGGCTCGCGGGTCCCTGGGCCTGAGCATTGCCAGCAAAACCAATACACAAATGGCAGAAATTTCTAATGCGCGAGAGCGAGTAAAATGGAATTGATACTCTCTGTGTTGGCAGACCCACAAGGTGCCAACATGCTCAAACACACCAAGCTGTTTACCCCGGCTGGTGGCACCTTCGGTCGCGCGGATAGCAATGATTGGGTGTTGCCTGATCCGGATCGGGTGGTTTCGTCCCGCCATGGCCAGATCGCCTTCCAGGAAAACCAGTACATTCTTACCGATCACAGTACCAATGGTACCTATCACAATCAGGCAGCTGAACCGATTGGTAAAGGGAATCAGGTGGTTCTGGGGGATGGCGATGTGATTGGCGTAGGTGACTACCAGCTGAAGGTTGCGTTTCGCCAGCGTCCGGCTGAATCTGAATTGCCCCAAGGAGTCGGTGGGGCCGATTTCCTGGACAGTTCCGACCGGACCACCTTCAGCCCGGCAGCGGCGGCCAAGATGCAGTCGGCCCAGGAAGCTCAGGAGCTGGACTCGTGGCTGGAGCCGGGTTCGGGAGGAGGCGCCAGTCAAAGCGGTGAGTGGGGCTATCTCGCCACCCCGGACAAAGACCTGGGTGGCAGCGACTTCCTGGGACAGCCTCAGGTGACAGACCCTCTACAGGCACTGAGTGGATCTTCGAATCACGCTGCAGGATCAGGCTCCCTCGGCGGGCTGCTGGATAGTGGAAGTCATCACGGGACTGCTGGTGGCGGTCAGGGATGGCTGCAAGACGACGGGGATGCCTGGTGGAAAGAAGCGAGCGAGCAGGACCATGCCCCCGCCGATCAGCACTCGATGCAGTTTTCCGTTTCCCAGCCGCAGCCAGCGGTAACCCCGACGCCGTCGGATGTGGCGACGCCGGCGGCCGGATCCTCTTACGTGCAGCCACAGGGAGCCGTGCCGAGTCCCCAGCCTGCCCCGCCGATGGGTTCCAGTGCGCAAGCTCCGCTTTCGCCCGAGCAGAATTCAGAGAATCCTTTTGCCGATTCATTCTCGGCAATTGCTGGCACGCAGGTTCAGGGTGCTCCGGGGTTCGAAGAACCCGGTAGCAGTCCAACGGTTGGTTCCCCCGCGCCCTCAGGTTTACACGGCATTACGCCTTCTGCTCCCGCTACCCCTGCTGCGCCTTCGTCCCAGCGGCCTCAATCGCCTGTACCGGAGCCTTCTGGTACCGAAATGGTGTCGCCTGCCGCGACAGGCTTTGCCGGCGCTTCGCAGCAGTTTGCACCACTTCAGTCTGGCGGGAATGCTGAGCCACAGCCACAGCCACAGCCACAGCCACAGCCACAGCCACAGCCACAGCCACAGCCACAGCCAACGGAATCTATGGCCGGGCTTGCTCGCGCGTTGGGTCTCAATATTCCCGCAGAGCAATTGCCCGCGCTGGAGCAACAGGGTGGCGCCATCATTACTCAGACTATTGAGCGGCTGATCGACTTGTTGCGCGCGCGCAACAGCATCAAAAACGAACTGCGCGTACAGCGGACCATGATACAGACCGAAGCCAACAATCCGCTGAAATTCAGTGCAACTGCGCAGGATGCTCTCAATGCCATGTTCAGCAGTTTAAGTACTGCCAACGGTGCCTTTCTGTCACCACAGGAGGCGGTGCGCGATAGCTTTGATGATCTTTCCGATCATCAGGTAGCAGTACTGGCGGGTATGCGTGCGGGGTACGAGAGCATGCTCAAATTTTTCAGTCCGGAAAATATTGAGCGCAGGGTCAATAACCAGGGGGGGGTATTCGCCAGTAAGAATGCCCGCAACTGGGAAGGGTTCAAGGAAATCTACCGCGCTATGGTCAGTGATCCGGATACCTGCTACCGAAATTTGTTTGGTGAAGAGTTTGCGGCAACTTACGAAAGTCAGCTTTCGGAGCTGAAGAATGCGCGCAGTCTCTCGGGGTCAGAGCTTTAGCGAAACAAGTCATCTATATCACACTTATGTCGCGCACTTTGCTGACCTGTAACTGAGCGTGTGGGATAAGTCCTTATTAAGTTATTGCATCATTGATGAAATCCGGGGGCAGAATGAATTGGAAAAACCTTAATAAATTCTTCATTGGCTGTTGCGCATTGTTGCTGCTGGCGGGTTGCCAGACCACGCGCGAAACGCTGAATTTTGATACCAATGTGGAGTTGACTCTGTCGGCAACAACTGACGTAAACCCGGACAGTGATGGGCGTTCCTCTCCAGTGGTTGTGCGGGTATTCATGCTAGCGGATGACCGTCAGTTCTCTCGGGAAGAATTTCTGAACCTGTATGAAAATGCAGAGTCTCGTTTAGGGCGGGACCTGATAGATACCGTGATACTCAAAGAGTTCGCACCCGGCGAAGAACGTGTGGAAACTCTGGGGCTGACGCCTGAGGTGAAGTACATTGGCCTGTTGGCTGAATTTGTACAGTACCAGCGCGCAGAATCTTTGATGTTGCTGCCGATAAAACCACACAATGACAATGAATATGCTGTAACACTTACCGATATAAAAATCGTCTCCACCGATGCGCTGGATCGACGTCAACGCGCCGTTACCGCGAAAAAGCGCGAGCAAGACTCGGGTAAAACCGTGACTATTTCCAGTGCAGAGTACGAGCGACTGCAAAAACTTCGTCAGGGTGAATAAAAGCGCTGGTGCCAACCAGAGAATATCGTCAATCAGTATTATTGAAGCGGCGCGTTGCGCCATAACAGGGATCGTGTATGTCGGCGAACAATAAAGTGATCTGGAGCGAAGGCATGTTCCTTCGGCCTCAGCATTTCCAGCAGCAGGACCGATATCTGGAGCAGCTGGTGGAATCCCGCACCGGCGCCCTTGGTATACATACCTGGGGGATCGTGGAGCTTGGCCTCGACAGTGAGCCGCTTGCGATGGGGAAAATCTCAGTATCCAGAGTGCGTGCCATATTTCCGGATGGAACACCAATTCTGGCACCGGAGCATGAAAATCAACCGGATATTCTTGAGGTGCCGGTAAACACGCGCGACGAAACTGTTTATCTGTGTATCCCGATGAAGCGCCCCGGTAGCCAGGAGTCTATTCGCGATCAGGAAGACTTTCCCCAGGCGCGGTATCAGGCCGCCAATTTCGATGCCCGCAACAGCGCTTCAGTGTCTGGAGAGTCGGCACGTATCCAGGTCGGTAAATTGCGCACCTGTCTCAAGTTGGGCAGTGATGACCTGAGCGGCTATGCCACCATCGGTATTGCGCGTATCCGAGAGCGACAGCCGGAAAAGCCGGTTGAGCTTGATCCGGAATATATTCCACCGCTACTGAATGTAGAAAGCTCGCCTGTCATCAAAGCTTACATCGAAGAGGCAAAGGGGTTGCTGGAGCATCGAGGTCAGGCACTGGGTCATCGTCTCAGCGACAGCGGCCGCAGCGGCTCGGCAGAAATAGCCGATTATCTGTTATTGCAGGTCATCAACCGCTTTGAGCCGTTGTTAAAGCAGTTGACCGCTCAGCCGCGCTTGCACCCATACAGCCTTTATCTGGAGCTATTACAGCTCGCCGGTGAGCTTGCAACGTTTACCTCCAGTACCAAGCGGCCACCGGAAATTCCCACCTATGCACACGAAAATCTGCAGCAGAGCTATGCCGGATTGTATTCGGCATTGCGCCAGTCGCTATCGACGGTACTTGAGCAGACTGCGATAGCGATGAATCTGGTACAACGGAAATTTGGTATCTATGTTGCGCCCGTTAACGATCCGTCTCTACTCAAAACCGCGACTTTTGTGATGGCGGCAAAAGCAGATATGCCTGGCGATTTGTTGCGGAGCCGTTTCCCGACACAGGCAAAAGTTGCCCCGGTAGAAGCTATTCGTGAACTGATTTCCGCACAGCTGCCGGGTATCTCGGTGCGCCCGCTGCCGGTTGCACCGCGTCAGATACCCTATCACGCAGGTTTTACCTACTTTGAGCTTGAGCGCAGCGGTGAAATGTGGCAGGCGATGCAGAGATCGGGCGGCTTCGCCGTACATCTGGGCGCGGAGTTTCCGGGGCTCTCCATGGAGCTTTGGGCAATAAGGAACAACTGATATGACTGGCGACAATTACACCCCGCCTGCGGGTCCCTCAGCCGGCGACCGCACTGTGTTGATTCCCACCCCCGGTGCTGCCGCGCCTGCAGCGGCGCCGCCACACCCTGGCAAAGGTACTGCGGAGCTGGCGCAGGACATTCGCATTCGCAACAGTCTGAATCCATTGGTTTCTGCGGCATCCAAACTGCTCGGGGTCATCATCAAGCTGCGCACCACCATGCGTCACGACAATGTCCCGGATCTACACAAGCGACTGACGCAGGAGATCCAGAAGTTTGAGCGCGAGGCCAAACAACTATCCCTGACTCCGGAGACGGTGCTTACGGCGCGTTATCTGCTGTGCACCGTAGTGGACGAAGTAGTGTTGTCCACACCGTGGGGCACTTCCAGTGGCTGGAGCCAGCACTCCCTGTTAAGTCTGTTCCACAAAGAGACCTTCGGTGGTGAAAAATGCTTTGTGATTTTGCAGCGCATGCAGGAGGCGCCCGGCACCCATCTGGAATTGCTGGAGCTGTTTTATCTCTGCCTGAGCCTGGGGTTTCAGGGGAAATACCGCCTCGTGCAGCGGGGGCATGAACAGATAGAGCAGATTCGTGACAACCTGTATCGCACCATCGAGAGCCACCGCCCGGCGATGGAGCGGGATCTTTCACCGAAATGGCAGGGGTGCGTGCAGCGCAAAACCCGATTGGTGCAGTACATACCAATTTGGGTGATTGCCAGTGTGGTACTGGGGGTACTTGCGGTCACCTTCAGCGGTTACCGTTGGTGGCTATATGAAAGCACCACGCCAGTGGTTGAAGACATTAACCAGCTGACTGCTGCGGAAGTAGATAGTGCGGAGCCCTAAATGAAACGTTTGCGAAATTTCTTTACCAACAAATGGGTTCTCGGCCTCATCGGTCTCACGGCGCTATCACTGTTGATATGGTTTGGTGCTGACTATATAAAGTTTGGCAGTGATAACACCACGCTTTCACCGACGACGCGCGTCACCATCATCGTATTTATTTTTGCTATCTGGCTGGTATGGCACCTGAGTCAATGGCTTGTGGAGCGTCGCCAGAACAGCGCGCTTATTGGAGAGATTGAGTCCACACAGGAAGAGGAAAACCTCAATCCGGAAGAAGAGCGCAGCCGTGAAGAAATATCTGCCTTGTCGGATCGATTCCGTGATGCGATGGCGGTACTGCGCAAAGCACGCTTTAAATCAGAGCGCGGCAATGTCTCCCTCTACCAGTTGCCCTGGTACATTATTATTGGACCGCCCGGGTCTGGTAAAACAACAGCGCTGGTGAATTCTGGCCTCGACTTTCCGCTGTCCCAGACCCATGGCCAACAAGCCCTGGGCGGTGTAGGTGGCACGCGCAACTGTGATTGGTGGTTTACCAATGACGCGGTACTTATTGATACTGCCGGGCGTTATACCACGCAAGACAGCCACCGGGTGTATGACAACAGTGCCTGGCAGGCGTTCCTGAACCTGCTCAAGCGCTACCGTCGCCGTCGTCCGATCAATGGTGTGCTGGTGGCGATCAGCCTGCAGGACCTGATGGTACAGACTGCAGAGCAGCGAATACATCAAGCAAAAACCATTCGTACCCGGATCAATGAGCTGCAACAGCAACTGGGCATCCGCTTTCCTATTTATCTCACTTTTACCAAAAGCGACCTGGTAGCGGGCTTCAGTGAATATTTTGACAACCTGTCGCAAGCGGAACGAGAGCAGGTATGGGGTGTGAGCTTTCCTGAGGAAAGCAATCCTGCCGTTGGAGCACCGCTGGATACCTTTGCCGGTGAATTTGAGACACTGATCGATCGCCTCAACCAGCGGGTTCTGTGGCGTGTTCATCAAGAGCGCAATGTCGAGAAACGTGCGCTGCTGCAGGGTTTTCCGGGGCGCATGGAAGGCCTGCAGGCAGTAATAACAGATTTTGTAAAGCAGGCTTTTGGACCCAATCGTTATGACATGGCACCGATGGTGCGCGGCGTTTATTTCACCAGCGGCACACAGGAAGGAAGCCCGATCGACCGGATGATGGCGTCAGTCAGTGCAGACTTCGGGCTTGAACGGGACTCGGGACAGAAATTTCAGGGCGCGGGAAAGAGCTTTTTCCTGCACCGGTTATTAAAAGATGTGATCTTTCCCGAAGCCGAACTGGTTGGCGTTAACCGTCGGGTTGAGCGTGCTACTCGCTGGCTGCGCGGCGGTGTCTATATCGGATCGGCGGCAGCTTTTATCGGCGCACTGTTATTGTGGACCGGTAGTATTGCCCAGAACAAGATCTACATGGGTGAAGTGCGAGAGAGTATTGCTGACTTTCAGACACAGAAACAAGCAACAGCCAACCGCCGGGTCTCATCCACTGATACCCTGCCTATGCTCGAATCACTGTTTCGGGCGTCGACGGTGTATCAAAAAGAGTCGCATCCCTGGCTAGGCAACCTCGGTCTGTACGACCCGCGCATTGACCAATCTGCGGATCAGCTCTATCAACAGGAGTTGACGGGGCAGTTCCTGCAGTCGTTGTTAACCGATATCGAACGCGACCTGAGACGCTTGCGCAGTGACGACCCTGCCCTGGTACAGACCTTGATGGTGTACCTGATGTTCTTTAATCCTGACAAGCGGGATTGGGAGACAATTTCTACGTACTTTGCTACCCACTGGGAACACGCACTCAGCGGCAAAGCGGATAAGCTGGAGCCACTTCTCGCTCATCTTGACCGCCTGTCTGACCTAGAGTTACCCGATTCGCTGGCACCAAACGAGCGCGTAGTCGCGGCAGCGCGAGAGCAACTTCGTCGTATTCCCGTATCCCAGCGGCTATACGCACAGATGCAGCGCAGTGATCTGGGGCAGACGCAAGTCGACCTCTATCGAGAGATAGGCGGCGATACCCAACAACTGTTCGGTGTGGCGGCTACCGATCCTCAATTCTCCGTGCCGTACCTGTATACCAAAGCCGGCTATAAAGAGCTTGAGTTTGGCGCTGACTCGCCATTAATGAATCAGCTGGCCAGTGAGCGCTGGATCTACGGCAATGATACTGCGGGTGAAAACTTTACCGAGGCGGATCGCGAGCAATTGGGGCAGGAACTCAAGCGCATTTACCTGAATGAATACCAGCAACGTTGGCAGCAGTTTCTCGCTGGTTTTCCTATAGCGCGTTTTAGCAGTACACCGCAGGCACTGGAAGTGCTGGGTAAAATTGCCGATCCGGTATATTCACCGCTGCTGGCGGTATCTGAAATTGCAGCAGATAACACCCGTCTGACACCGCGGCCGAAAATGCCGGTAGATGCCTCTGGGGTATCTTTGCCTGTATCCAGTACCACGAGAAGGCTCGGGGCCGCAGCAGCAAGCGGTGCCGCGGGCGCTATAGCAGATAACTTTAAACCCACTTCGGTAGATCTGAAGTTCGAAGAGTTACAGCGGCTGACGGCAAGTGAGCGCGGCAGACCATCGCGAGCACAGGAATATCTTACGGCTATTGGTCAGGTTAGGGCCTATCTCGCTGAACTCGACGGCAGTGTCGACTCAGATGCTGCGGCATTTGACAGCGCCAAAGCACGATTCTCCGGCGGCAGTGATGCCATCAAGCAGCTTCGGGTAAAAGCGGCGGGCGCACCTGAGCCATTTAAACGTTGGTTGGATCAGATCGCGAATAATGCCTGGGGCCTGGTAATGGCCAAAGCCAAGCGCTACGCAGATCGCACCTGGCGGGAACAGGTATACAGTGTATATCAGAGCAGTCTGGCCGGGCGTTTTCCGCTACACCCCAATCGGGAGCAGGAAATCCCGGTGATGGAGTTCAACGAATTTTTCAAGCCCGGTGGCATTGAGCAACAGTTTATACAGCAAAACCTCAAACCGTTTATTGATACGAGAAACTGGAAAGCCCGATCTCTGGAAGGGCAAAGCCTAGGAATCTCCTCGCGCAGCCTGGATCAGATGCGACGCGCAGAGCGCATCCGCGACACCCTTTTCCGCACTGGTGAACAGGCTGAGTATGCATTCCGCATTGAGCCCACCAAGCTGGATTCAGGCGTGCGGCTGTTTGCACTGGAATTGGGTGGACAGCGCGTACCCTATTCTCACGGGCCGCGCACAAGCTCTAAGTTGACCTGGCGCGGAGGCGAGTTCAGTCGCGCTCGAATTCTGTTTGAAGATCTCAATGAGACCGTACACCGCCAGCATTTTGAGGGGGACTGGGCGTGGTACCGTCTGTTAGCCAACTCCGAAGTCCAGAGAGGGCGCAGCAGTACAGAGTACCTTGTGACATTCGCAGAAGCTGGGCGCCGAGCCGAGTTCCGGTTGACCCCCACAGGTGTCTACAACCCTTTTGACAGCACATTGCTTACCAGTTACCGCTGCCCGGAAACGCTTTAATGAATAGCGGTAAAACTATGAAAGGGGTTTTCGGAAAACTGCCTGCACACGGTGACTTTATCCTGCGCGAGTTGCCGGGGGTATTTTCGGACACATGGGATACATGGCTCCAGCGCTCCGTTCACGGTTCCCGGGAGCTGGTGGGCGAGGCGTGGCTCGAGCACTTCCTCACCAGTCCGATCTGGCGGTTTGCACTTTCACCGGGCGTGATTGATGGACGTACATGGGGTGGAGTTTTATTGCCAAGCGTGGATAGTGTGGGGCGGTACTTTCCCCTTACACTTTGTACAGCAGTAGAGCAGAGCACCTCGGCCTGTGACCTGATTGCGCGTGCGGAAACCTGGTATTCAGCGCTTTCCGAGCTGGGAATTTGTGCATTGCAAGAGGCGTTGACAGTGGACCAGTTGATGGAGCGGTTTCCTGACTATGCGGTGGACTCCTCACGCCGGGATCATGTGACGGAAAACTGTAATGGTGCAATTCTGAGCTGCGGAAATACTAATCTTGCCCAAGGTTTTGGTTGCTTGCTCGAGCAATCCCTACCTGATGGTAATAGCCATAGTGTTTGGTGGGCACCGCCGACGGCAGAAAGAGATTCCATGATGAACTTGTCATACGGTCTCCCCGAGCCGGAGTTGTTTGCAGCCATGATTGGTGCACCGATGACAAAATGGTAATAAAAGAACCCGTTCTTATTTGGGCGGGAGAAACTCGGGAAGTATTGCGCTAATTGGTATGATCGTACCACTAAAACCCATGGAATCCTGTTACAAACCATTACAACGGGTATTCAAGCCGTTCACGTATTCGATAAAATGAGAAACTAATTTGCCGGCACTAGCGGACTACTAGTAGGTACAGGCGTACCAATTTTGTTTGTGTATCAGTGTCGATCTCTTCAGGGAAAATGCACCCTTGCTGGTATCAAGGATGTGAAGAGTTACGTGACAGGGATTATGTGATGACGTATCAGGTAGTTTTTACTGGAGATTTAAGGTCAGGTTACGATCGCCGACAGGGGATTGAGTATCTTTCTCGAAAGTTTCAACTGGACTTCGACCGGATTCGTTCGTTGTTGAGCGGCGGAAGAACCGTTGTCAAAAAACTTGACCGGCGCCAGGAGGGAGAGGCGCTTGTCAGCTTATTCTGGCAGGGCGGTTGGATTGTCGAGCTCGAGCCACAGAATGCCGATGAAACGCCCCTGCGGGAAACGAGCCTGGAGGCGTCTGTTGACGATACATCGAGTGACGATAAGTCGAGAATTTACAGTAACCAGAAGTCCAGCGATACACGCTGCTCACTGGTTACCCCAACGGGTTGGCAGACTTGTGCCGGGCTTAATCCCAATGCACTGCTGCAGGTAGGAAACCTTGAGAGTAATCAGTTTTTAGTAGTCTTGTGTCAGAAGAAGAGCGAGCTTACAAGCGACATTGGCCTTCAGGATTACTGTACAGCTCAGATCCACCAGTGCATGACAAAGGTCTCTCAGGCTAAGATGGTTTGTGCGTCAAACCTACTGCCGGGTAGCGTGCCGCAGCAGTATTCAGGTGAGTTTTCAGCCGAGGTGTCTGGCACACCTATTCAGTACCTGGTTGCAGTTTCGGAAAACGGCGTTGCGTTTTATACGCATATTTTCTGGTGCGAGCAGCGCCAGTTTGATGTTGCTCGTGGTGATTTTTATTCTATTTTGAAAAGCTTTCGCATTGAGTCGGAAGCATCGTTGTCCAGTGTTGACATGCTTGATTGCCAACCTGCCTGACTCAAAACATTGACCTGAAAAAGGACGTTTCATGGCCTTTCCTTCTGTGATAGATATCGACAGTCTGGTCGGAAATATCAGCGATGATAGCCCCACCGGCAGTGATATTCGCGAGGACCGATCGCCAACTTCGGATTATTACAGTATCAAGGACGCGCGTAATAGTGCGCGAGCCGCCGAACGATCAGCGCTTTTTGATGATAGCGATGTCGATCTTCTCGCACCGTGGCGCGAAGTAGAAAAAGTGGCGAATAAAGTCCTTTCGGGTGTCAGTAAAGACCTGGAGGTGGCATCCTGGTACACAGAAGCCCTGATTCGCCTGTACGGATTCCCCGGTCTGAGAGATGGCTTGCAGCTGATCGAACGCCTCGTTTCAGAGCATTGGGAAGGGCTGTATCCAGAGCCGGATGAAGATGGCCTGGAAACCAAGGTAGCCCCGGTGTCCGGTCTGAACGGCGATGGAGCAGAGGGCACTTTGATGATGCCAATACGCAATGCGCCGATTACCCCGGAAACAGACTACGGTGCTTTTTCTTTCTTTCAGTATCAGCAGGCACGGGATGCGGATCGTCTGCCGGATGAAGATGCCAAGGCTGCGCGGGTAGAAACCCTCGGCTACGGCATGGACCTGCTGAACCAGAATTTCGAGCAGACCTCTGATGCCTGGGCGTGCGATCTCGTGGATACGCTCGATGAAGCCATTGCAAGTTTCAAGGCGACCAATGAAAAGCTCAGAGAGTACTGCGGGCACGATGCACCCCCTTCTTCCAATGTCAGTGGAATACTGGATGAGGTACTGCGTACCACACGCTTTATCTACAAGCCACAACTGGAATCTGCGAACGAGCAGCAAGAGGATCAGGACGCCCAGGTAGAGTCGGTTGATGGTGCCGAGGCCGTGGTGGATTCAGCGATCAGTGCCGCTCAGGCGCGCCCTGTCACGGTAGCTTCCGGAGAGATCAGCTCAAGAGAAGACGCACTCAAAATGCTCGAGGCGGCCGCCAAATACTTCCGCCGATTTGAGCCGCATACACCGTTGGCCCCCGGACTTGAGCGGCTGATAACCTGGGGAAGAATGACGGTGTCTGAGCTGATGGTGGAGCTTCTACCTGACGATCAGTCCCGCGCAATGTACTCGCAATTAACAGGTGTCAAACTCGATGGCTCAGATACACAGCGTTATGTGGCGCCACCGGTAAGTCCTTCCCCTTCTGCTGCGTCGGCCTCACCTTCGACCGGTGAGGGCACAGAGCCTGCATCGTCGGCGCCGGCAGAAGATGGTTGGGGTGAGAAAAAAGAGACCGCACAAGAACCCGCTTGGTAATCAACTTAAACAGTTCCAGAAATTCCTGATTAGAGGAAAGGAGACCCGAAATGTCCGAGAGTATTCACAACAAATTAAAGCGCGTGCGCAAGCCGCGTGTACATATTACCTACGACGTTGAGACAAACGGTGCCGAGGTTAAAAAAGAACTGCCTTTCGTTACCGGCGTAATGGGTGATTATTCCGGTGATAACACTGAGAACAGAAAGACGTTGAAAGAACGCAAGTTCATTCAGATTGATCGTGATAACTTCAATGATGTGATGGGTAAGGTGAACCCGAAACTCAATCTGCAGGTTGAAAATACGCTTGCGGGTGATGGCAGCAAAATGGCGGTGGATCTCGATTTCACCCACATGGATCATTTTTCACCGGAGCAGATCGTTGAGCAGGTTGAGCCTCTCAAGCAACTACTGGAAGCGCGCAGTAAATTACGTGATCTGTTGAGCAAGGCTGATCGTTCAGAAGAGCTGGAAAAAGTGCTGGAAGATATTCTCAAGAGCACAGACAACGTGAGTGCCATTTCCGAGCAGCTGGGTCTGAATGAAACCAAAGAGGAGGGTGAAGAATGAGCACGGAAGTCGAGAATGTTGCCGAGCAGGAAACAGAAGAGCAGTCGGTCAATTTACTGGAAGAGGCCATCTCTGCGACAAAACAGACTCAGCCAGACGAGGCTCAGGACCTGATCGCCAACCTGACCAAGCAGGTTTTGCAGGGTACCGTGACCTGGGACCGCAACCTGACCCAGACCATCAACAAGGCTGTTCAGGCAATTGACGCAGCCATGTCAAAACAGCTGTCCGCGATCCTTCACGATGAAAAGTTCCAGAAGCTGGAGGGGTCCTGGCGCGGGCTCAATCACCTGGTAATGAACAGCGAGACCAGCGCAACGCTGAAGATCCGCATGATGAACATTACTAAACGCGAGCTGTTTCGCGATCTGGACAAAGCGGTTGAGTTTGACCAGAGCCAGACCTTCAAAAAAATCTACGAGGAAGAGTTTGGCATTGCTGGCGGTGAACCTTTCGGCTGTATGATTGGAGATTTTGAATTTACCAGTCACCCGGAAGATGTGGAGCTGCTGAGCAAAATGTCAAACGTTTCCGCTGCAGGCTTCTGCCCGTTCATATCAGCTGCCGGTGCCGGCATGTTCGGCTTCAGCGACTTTACTGAGTTGTCCAAACCCCGCGATCTCGGCGGTATCTTTGAATCCGGTGAGTACATCAAATGGCGCAGCTTCCGCGACAGCGAGGATTCCCGCTTTGTCACGCTGGTGATGCCG
>NZ_CP087715.1:3062500-3210000 GCF_020991125.1 Microbulbifer celer | reverse complement strand
GAGAAATCGAGTCTTAATAGGGCGTTCAGTTGCAGGCAATAGACCCGAAACCCGGCGATCTATCCATGGGCAGGTTGAAGATTGAGTAACATCAATTGGAGGACCGAACTCACTAATGTTGAAAAATTAGGAGATGACCTGTGGATCGGAGTGAAAGGCTAATCAAGCCGGGAGATAGCTGGTTCTCCTCGAAAGCTATTTAGGTAGCGCCTCGCGTCTCACCCACGGGGGTAGAGCACTGTTTGGGCTAGGGGGTCATCCCGACTTACCAACCCCATGCAAACTCCGAATACCGTGGAGTGCAATCGCGGGAGACACACGGCGGGTGCTAACGTCCGTCGTGGAAAGGGAAACAACCCAGACCGCCAGCTAAGGTCCCAAATATCAGTTAAGTGGGAAACGATGTGGGAAGGCCCAGACAGCTAGGAAGTTGGCTTAGAAGCAGCCATCTTTTAAAGAAAGCGTAATAGCTCACTAGTCGAGTCGGCCCGCGCGGAAGATATACCGGGGCTCAAACTGATAACCGAAGCTGCGGATGCAACTTTGTTGCATGGTAGAGGAGCGTTGTGTAAGCCGCTGAAGGTGAACTGTGAAGTTTGCTGGAGGTATCACAAGTGCGAATGCTGACATGAGTAACGATAAGGGGGGTGAAAAACCTCCCCGCCGGAAGACCAAGGGTTCCTGTCCAACGCTAATCGGGACAGGGTTAGTCGGCCCCTAAGGCGAGGGCGAAGGCCGTAGTCGATGGGAAACAGGTTAACATTCCTGTACTTGCAATTGCTGCGATGGAGTGACGGAGAAGGCTAGGCCAGCACGGCGATTGGTTGTCCGTGTTTAAGGTAGTAGGCTGGGGACTTAGGCAAATCCGGGTCCCTAAGGCCGAGAGCTGATGACGAAGCCTACTTTGTAGGTGAAGTGGTTGATGCCATGCTTCCAGGAAAAACTTCTAAGCTTCAGGCAATTGCGAACCGTACTCTAAACCGACACAGGTGGTCAGGTAGAGAATACCAAGGCGCTTGAGAGAACTCTGGTGAAGGAACTAGGCAAAATGGTACCGTAACTTCGGGAGAAGGTACGCCGGTTTTGGTGATGGGACTTGCTCCCTAAGCTGAGACCGGTCGAAGTGACCAGGTGGCTGCGACTGTTTATTAAAAACATAGTACTGTGCAAACACGTAAGTGGACGTATACGGTATGACGCCTGCCCGGTGCCGGAAGGTTAATTGATGGGGTTAGCTTAGGCGAAGCTCTTGATCGAAGCCCCGGTAAACGGCGGCCGTAACTATAACGGTCCTAAGGTAGCGAAATTCCTTGTCGGGTAAGTTCCGACCTGCACGAATGGCGTAACGATGGCCACGCTGTCTCCACCAGAGACTCAGTGAAATTGAAATCGCTGTTAAGATGCAGTGTACCCGCGGCTAGACGGAAAGACCCCGTGAACCTTTACTACAGCTTTGCACTGAACTTTGAGCCTACTTGTGTAGGATAGGTGGGAGGCTTTGAAGCTGTGACGCCAGTTGCAGTGGAGCCATCCTTGAAATACCACCCTGGTATGTTTGAGGTTCTAACCCAGTTCCCTTATCGGGATCGGGGACAGTGTATGGTGGGTAGTTTGACTGGGGCGGTCTCCTCCCAAAGAGTAACGGAGGAGTACGAAGGTGCACTCAGCATGGTCGGAAATCATGCAATGAGCATAATGGTATAAGTGCGCTTGACTGCGAGTCAGACATGACGAGCAGGTACGAAAGTAGGTCATAGTGATCCGGCGATTCTGAATGGAAGGGTCGTCGCTCAACGGATAAAAGGTACTCCGGGGATAACAGGCTGATACCGCCCAAGAGTTCACATCGACGGCGGTGTTTGGCACCTCGATGTCGGCTCATCACATCCTGGGGCTGAAGCCGGTCCCAAGGGTATGGCTGTTCGCCATTTAAAGTGGTACGCGAGCTGGGTTTAGAACGTCGTGAGACAGTTCGGTCCCTATCTGCCGTGGGCGTTGGAGATTTGAGAAGAGTTGCTCCTAGTACGAGAGGACCGGAGTGAACGAACCTCTGGTGTTCGGGTTGTCACGCCAGTGGCATTGCCCGGTAGCTATGTTCGGACGGGATAACCGCTGAAAGCATCTAAGCGGGAAGCCTCCTTCAAGATGAGATCTCCCTGGAACCTCGAGTTCCCTAAAGGGCCCTGGAAGACTACCAGGTTGATAGGCTGGGTGTGGAAGCGTTGTGAGGCGTTGAGCTAACCAGTACTAATTGCCCGTGCGGCTTGACCATACAACAGAGATGGTTACTGACGATTATCTAGCAAGGCTGGATTGGATTGTGAGCGTTAAGGCGCAAGCAACGAGAGACATACAGAGTTCTTGCGGTGTATTACTACAGATTGTTTTACCGAATTATTTGGGGTTACCGTTGATCGAAAGATCGTGCAAACGGCGGTAACACGGCAGCGCAGGGCCCTTGATATCAAGAGCAGCCCATAAGACCGAGCCAACCCAAGCCAGTTTGCCTGACGACCATAGAACTGTGGAACCACCTGATCCCTTGCCGAACTCAGAAGTGAAACGCAGTATCGCCGATGGTAGTGTGGTGATTCGCCATGTGAGAGTAGGTCATCGTCAGGCTTTAATTCAAAGGCCCAGTCGCTAACGCGGCTGGGCCTTTTTCATATATGGAAAAAACTTTCCACAGCTTTATCCCGCCCAGAATTGTTCAAAAACCCATCGACGTATTTTTATACGGTTCCCCAAAGCCAGTAACCATGCGGTTTACCTCCAATATCCCGTAGTTATGCACAGGTCTATCCATCATATATGTGGGTAACCGCTACTATTTCATCCTTTCAATTCACACAGCCATGAAGTCTGTGGAAACAGAAAACCAAACAGTGTTGTCCTGTGATTAACTTTTATGAGTGAAGGTTCCTCTTGGGATATCTCGTTGGATAAAACGTTTTCGTCCACGAGGAACTTATGTCGGTGTATTTTTGTACGCATCCCGTGAAACCAGCTGTCATGGGCTTCAGGGCTACTACTCTCAACTTATGCACAGGTCTGTCCCAAGAATCTGTTAGTAATAGTGGCTGTGAATAAGTGGAAAAATCCACAGAAAATCAAAAACTAATAGCTGCCTGAATACCTGTGCTCCAGACTCCGGGCCCGCAAGGAGGTTACGTGATCCACAAGCCGGAACAGGGCGGCCATGAGGATGGATATTGGGGGGAAAAGCGAGTGGGGGATGGACTCAGAAGTGCATGCTCCACCCGAGTGAAGCACTCTCTATATCCTGTTCACCGCGAAAGTCGCTGCTGCCGACCTCCGGGAATAGCTCCCACTCGGCACGCAGTGTCCAGCGGTTGTGATGGCGATAGCTGACTCCTGCGCCATACCCCCAGTGGAAGCCGCTTTGATTCTCGCGCCACTGCCCTGACACGGGCATTGTGATTTCTTCTTCTGCCCCGTCATCACCGGTAATAAGGAATACAGCTTCGCCGCGTTGGTTTTGCTCCAGCCTTCTCAGCCAGAATCCGCCGCCAACCTTGCCGAATACGCTGAGTCCGGTGGTTCCGAAAGGAAGGTGAGCGACAACAAAAGCGTTGCCCATACGTGAGGTGATTTCTTCATTGATCCGCATTGCTGGGAACCGGGGGTTACTGACCTGAAAAGCCTGACTGGCATCGGGTAATTGTCGGAGGTCCAACTCAATCGCCAGATTGGGCTTCCAGCGCCACCCGCCATAAACCTTCCAGCCATTACCCTGTTCTTCACAAGATGTACCAGAAGCGGATTGCTGTTGTGAGTTGAGGCCACTGACAAAGGCCGTTGCCTGTGTACAGAAGCCATCGAGGGAGCCATCCAGGGCGCTGAGACCCAGATAGCGGTGGGAGTAGAAATCGGCGCTGGCGGGGGTTGCCAGCAGGGCTGCAGATACAACAAGCAGTTTGGGGAGCCGTGCCATGGCGTTACCTGCTGTTGGTAGAGTGGGGTTTGGAGCCGGCTGGTACTGTATTCCCTAAAGCCGGCTGGTACTGTATTCCCTAAAGCCGGCTGCTAATGAGTATCATATTTTCAGTCGGGCCCGCAATTCCGCCAACTTCTTGGCATTTTCGGATTTGGAAAGGGGCTGACCCTGCTGATGCTCCAGCTGCACCTGCTCGGGGGCGGGTAATTTGTCGCCGGCCATCAGGCGCTCACAGATCTTTTTGTAGTGCGCGGCGAATACCGGGTACGCGGAGGACTCGGGATTGTTGGCGAGAAAAAACCAGTCTGCTGCACGCCCTGCGTGGTATACGGCAGGATGGCTCCACTTGAAATTCGCCTTCGGGCTCGGCGCATTACAGGCTTCACGGTAGGCTGCGCGGGGTTCAGGCAGTCCATTCTCGCCTTCGGCGCACAATTGCAGCATCTTGTGTACGGTGGGCAGGTACTCGCACTGCCTGATCGCGCGCTTGGCGCCTGCGACCATCTGTTCGGGAGTAAATCCCGATAGAGATTCCAGCCACAGCCGCTTGGCGTGGTTCAGGGTCTGTACATCGGGAAAAGCCGCGTTGAACTGATTGTGGTAACTCAGTTTGAGCAGGCCGAATACTTCATTCAGTGCACGTTTTCTGGCGTCGAGCTCGGGATCACCAGTTTGTGTCTGTGACGATGTCCCAGACCGATGTGTCCCTTGTGCGCTGGTTACCTGATTGCCGGGATTCTTGTGGCTTGCCATGGTGTTGTCCTATTGCGAACTTATTACGCTCTGCCCACTGGTAACGCGCGTGTCGCACGAACACGGCATCCCAGCTTTTGCGTGCGCCGCCCTGTTCTCGCCAGTAGATACGGAACTCGGGCACCAGGCCCAGGGCAAAGTCGCGGTCTATTTCACATTGATTCAGCAGGTGCCCCAGACAGTCGCTGGAAGGCTGCCAATTACGCGATATGGGTTTGGCTACCGGGTTCTTCTCAATGCCCTGGCAGTAATAGGCCCACTCTTCTCGCGCGTACTCGATAAACAGCTCGCCCCAGCGGGCGCTGTGCCCGCCGCGCTCAAGCCATTTGTAAATAAATTCAGGGAGCAATTCTGCGGCAAAACTGGGGTTGATGGCCAGACGGCGCAGTTGCTCCCAGGTGTGTTCGCTGGGTTGCCAGTCTCTGACCATGGCGACGGGCTTGCGCTTCTCGATGAACGGCGTTTCCTGCTGTTCCCAGTCTTCAGTGACCCAGTCATTGAACTCCAGATCCCAGGACACGGACTGTTTACCGCTTTTGCGGTGATACTCCACAAACCGCTGCATACAGCGACGCACAAAGGTACTGGGGACGCCTTCGTCCGCCAGCTTGCTCAGGGTGCCTTGATCGGGGTGCCAGTCTTGGGGGAGTGGCTGCTTGCGCCCCTGGGTCGCGCGGAAGGCTTCCCATTTACTCTTCACCTGTTTGAGAAACAGGGAACCGAAGGAATGACGGCTCTCGCCCCGGTCGCGCCAATAGGTCACGAATTCCGGTATTTGCTCACGCACAAAGTGCTCTGGTACACCCAGCTGGCTGATGCGCGCCAGTGTCTCGTTATCCGGTGTCCAGTTGGGGCCGATGGTATTGGCACTGCGCACCGTCTGCTGACGGCTGGCCATCCGGGCCGGGGGCGCAGTATTCGAGGCGGGTGCGCCGGTCTCAGGCAGTGCAAACTTGAGGATGCTGCTGCCCCCATAGGGGGCGGCACCGAGCAACAGTGCGCCCTGGTTGCGCAGACTGGTGGCGACCCGCTGTATATCCGCCGGTTGCCAGAACGGCAGCAATTGCTCGAGTTGCTCTCCTTCTGCAACATACCAGTCGCGCCCCGGGTGGGATTCCGCGGGCAGAAATGGCAGCAGGTCTCCCAGAGCCGTCAACAATACCGCCTCCTCCAGGCCGACGGTGGCAGCCAGAGTGGGAGAGATAGACAGCGGTCTTTCCGGGAGCAGGGGATGTTTCATGGAGTGGATGATAACACCCGGGGCCTGTGGCCGGGGACTGGTATCGCCATCTGGAAGCGGGCTTTGAGTGCGAGTAGAACCTGTGCGAGCAGAGCCGATAGAATGACTGATCGGTTAGTGGTTTAGGGAGTGATTCGGTAGGTACAGCGTCGCGCGCCCTCTAACAGGTAGTCAACGCGCACGACCTCAGCTTCGGGCAAGCACTGGCGAAAGATATCCAGCTCTGAGCGACAAAATTCGCGGCACTTGGTGGCTGCGGCACAAATAGGGCAGTGATTCTCCACCAACAGCCAGACACCGTGGCTTTGATGTATTGCCTGGGCCATGTAGCCCTCCCGATTGCGGAGCTCTGCCAGCTTCTTCACTTTTCCCGCGAGACTGGTGCATGCTGCCAGCGCCTGCTGGTAGTCACTCAGGGCGTTGCGTTCGCGCTTGGCAATCAGTGCTTCCAGGCCCTCGTCACCGAACACTTCGCGCACGCTATCAATCAGGTGCAGGGACAGGTCACTGTGGCGGTCTGGAAATCGGCCGTGGGCCTTTTCTGTCAATTGCCAGAAGCTCGCAGGGCGCCCGACTTTCTCAGCGCGTTCGAAATGCGCCAGTAATCCGTCATCGGCCAGTTGTTTCAGGTGCTGGCGTGTACCCACCGGGGTTATATCGAGCTCGTTCGCAAGTACCTGCGCAGTCTGCGGGCCGCGGGTCTTGAGGATATACAGAATCCGATCGCGATTGTTGCTGGAAGCGGCCATAGTCAGTGCACCGGTGATTTCGCTATTGATGAAGAAAGCCGCGGACTGGCGGTTCTGTGTCGTTGCCACGCAAACTGTGCCGCGCCGGCGAAACACAACAGTGCTCCCAAAACCAGGGACCAGTGGCTGCCCACGAGCGCCACACCGCTGCCCACCAGCGCAATAATAACGCTCGCAAGGCAGAAGTTGGCTGTCAGGAGCCCCATGATGCGCCCCTGACCAAATTGTTCGAAGCGCTCTGACATCAGTGCTGGAAAGACCCCATTCACGGTAGCAATGCCAATGCCGATCAGCGCAAATACCGGATACACACTGATCAACCCGGCCAGTGGCAAAAATAGCAGCAGAGTGCCCAGCGCCAGCGCTCCTTTCAAGACCAGCGCAGTACTGCCGAATCGACGCTGCATCGCCGGGACCACTAGGGCGCTGGTGGCAATCATCGTGCCGGTGACCGCGACTGTGTTCCAGGCGATCTGGTGGGGAGCAAAGCCGAACTTTTCAACCAGCCAGAACGGGTAGAACTCGTAGAATGCGTTGACTCCCAGGCAGAATAAAAGATTGAACAAAGCGAGTGGGAAGATCGCCGGCTCTTTCCACAGTGCCAGGGAGTTTTGCGCGCGTGCCAGGGTGAGCAGACTGGGCCGGTGCCCGGCCAGTGGCCGGTCTGCCTGAATGCCAAACTGTACCAGCGCGGTACAAACGATGACCGCCAGCCCCGCGAACCAGAAAACGGCGTCTACCCCCAGTGTTACCAGATAACCGCCGGACAAAGGGCCCAGAAGCCAGCCAGCGTAGGTACAGGCCATGGCCAGAGACAGCGCGCGGGTGCGGTCGATGGCGGGGTGAAGGTCGGCGGCAATTGCACGCGCGATAGCGATATTGCCCTGACAGACGCCAGTGAGAAAGCGCGCCACGGCAAACAGAATGAAGTTTTGCTGCAGTAACGCCGTGGCCGAAAGCGCATAGCCGATCGAGGCCAGTAGCAGAGTCGACATTAATACCCGTTTGCGTCCGAAGTGATCCGAGAGGCCACCAATGACACTACTGCCCAGCAGCAATCCCAGCGGGAACAACGCCAGTACCAGTCCCAACAATAGCTTGGGTGGCATCCCCATAAAGTGGGTCAGGTCATTGGTGGGCCCTTCAAGAAACATGGGCGCCAATACAGGGTAGGGCAGCGCGATGCCGGCGGTTCCCACCAGGGATACCAGCAATACGGCGAGCAGGGTGGTTCTTGGGTTGGCTATTGGCATGGTAATAAAGAAAGTTGATTGTTGTTTTATTTAGGGTACCGCGATACAGCAATAAGAAAAGCAAATGCTTATCTATTGTCGTTATAGATATTCCCTATTCGGCGCGCAGACCGGGTACAGGCAACGGTGCGATTCGCTAAGCTATTTACTCGGTGATCAAACGGAGACGGCGACCCGATGCAATCCTTTCTGGATAACTGGCATCAAGCGGCGGTAACGACGCTCGGACTTTTCTGGATGGCGTTCTGGGCATTCGCGCTGGGTTATCTGATCAGCAGCATGATTCAGGTGTTCGTGACCCGGGAGCGCATGCGTCGCAGTATGGGGGAGACTGGCGCCAAAAGTGTGGGGTTAGGCGCACTGTTTGGCTTTATCTCAAGTTCCTGCTCTTTCGCTGCACTGGCAACCACTCGCGCGCTTTTTGCTAAAGGCGCGGGATTGATTCCCTCCCTCGCATTTCTACTGGCGTCTACCAACCTGGTGGTGGAGTTGGGGATCGTCATCGCAGTGTTCCTGGGCTGGCAGTTTGTGGTGGGGGAGTACGTTGGTGGGCTGCTGCTGATCCTGCTGATGTGGCTGCTGGTCAAGGCCAGTTATCCCGATGCACTGGTAAAGCGTGCCCGTGAAAAGGCCCGCGAAGCAGAAAATAGTGATGCCCAGGACGAAATGCCGGACTGGAAGAGACTGATCCTTTCCACTGAGGGGTGGCAGCGCGTAGCCGAACGCTTCGTAATGGAATGGAAAATGGTGTGGAAAGACGTCACCATCGGGTTCACTGTTGCGGGCATAATCGCGGTGTTTGTGCCTCAAGCTTTTTTTCAGGCGCTATTTGTCGGTTCGGGGGAGTCAGACCCAGCTTTCTGGCAAGTCGTGCTGCAAAGTGTCGTAGGGCCGGTCGCAGCATTCTTTACCTTCATTGGATCTATGGGGAATATTCCACTGGCTGCGGTGCTGTTCGATAATGGCGTTGCGTTTGCCGGTATCATGGCGTTTATTTTTAGTGATCTGGTGGTGCTGCCGGTTTTGAGAATTCAGGCCCAGTACTACGGTTGGAAAATGGCGCTGTATATTCTGTCAGTATTTCTGTGCATTCTCGTGATCAGTGCGCTGCTATTGCACTACGGCTTTTCTGCACTGGATTTACTGCCCGAGGCCAGTAGCGGAAAAGGTCTGAGTGAGCGGGAGTTTTTCAAGGTCGATTACACGCTGCTCCTGAATGTAGGGTTCCTCATCCTGAGCCTGATCTTTTTTGGCTGGCGGATAAAAATCCGCGGACTGCCGAGGCTGAATACGGATAAACCCAGTGAAAAAATTCTGCTCACCTTGGCCCTGCTGGCGCTGTGTTGGCTCGCCGCTGGCGCGATGTTGATGTGATGTTGGTGCGATGTTGCCTTAACCCGGGGGGAAGCTTTTAAAGTGGCTGTCATCAAAGTTATTACCTTACTTGCTGGAGGTCACAGTGGCTGAAAAGAACAAACTGCCGAAACACCGATTTCGTCTTGAGGGGGTTTCCTGCGCGGGCTGCGTGCGCAAAATTGAAGGCGCGTTGCAGGCGGTACGAGGCGTGCAGGAGGCGCGAATAAACCTGGCCGATAGAACACTAGTGGTGACTGGCGACGTAGATGTACGAGCCTGTATCGCTGCAGTGAAAGAAGCCGGATACGGTGCCGAGGAGATACGAGCCAGCGAGCGTGAATTGAGGGAGCAACAGCGCCAGGAAGAGCGCAAACACTATCATCAATTGCTGTGGCGTTCCGGTATCGCGTTGGTGCTGGGTATTCCGCTGATGGCCTGGGGGCTGATCACCGGTGATATGTCCGTGGACTCACCATCAGAGCAATTGGCATGGGGTGCTATGGGGTTGCTCACCCTGGCCGTGATGGTGTTCTGTGGTGGACATTTCTATACCGGCGGCTGGAAAGCATTCCGTCACCACAGCGCCAATATGGATACGTTGATCGCGCTGGGCACCGCCTCCGCCTGGCTTTATTCAATGTTGGTTGTTATCGGGCCACAGTGGTTGCCGGATGCCGCGCGTCACGTATATTTCGAAGCCAGCGCGATGATCATCGGCCTGATAAACCTGGGTCAGGCACTCGAGGTGCGCGCCCGCGGTAAAACCAGCGCGGCAGTGGAAAAACTGCTGGAACTTCAGGACACCAGTGCCCGTGTGTTACGTGATGGTCAGGAGGTGGATATTCCGCTGGAAGAAGTCCAGCCCGGCGATCACATGCGCGTGCGCCCCGGAGAAAAAGTACCGGTTGATGGTGTGGTCAAGGTCGGTAGTAGCCTGGTGGATGAATCCATGTTGACCGGCGAACCGATACCGGTAGAGAAAGCCGAAGGGGATCGTGTATCCGCAGGCACGTTGAATAAAAACGGCACACTTATCTTTATCGCAGATAAAGTGGGGGCGGAGACCCGACTCTCGCAGATTATCGAAATGGTGCGCAGTGCACAGAACTCCCGCGTACCCATTGCCCGTCTGGCGGACCAGATATCCGCAATCTTTGTTCCTGCAGTGATGATTATTGCAGTGATAACCGCACTGGTCTGGTACAACTTTGGCCCCGATCCCAAGGCGGCACACATGCTGGTGGTTTTGACCTCGGTGCTGATTATTGCCTGCCCCTGTGCCTTGGGGCTTGCTACCCCGATGTCGGTCATGGTCGGTGTCGGGAAAGGGGCCGAGTACGGTGTTCTGATCCGCAATGGCAAAGCGCTTCAGCAGGCCTGTGGCCTCGACACTCTGGTGGTGGATAAAACCGGCACCCTGACCGAGGGCGCGCCAAAGCTGACCGACATCGAAACCGATCTCGAAGAGGACGGGTTGCTGGCGTTGCTGGCCGCGCTTGAAGCGGGGTCGGAACACCCGCTGGCAGAGGCGATCGTCAATGCGGCAAAGGAAAAACAGCTGCAGCTGGGCGAGGTTAGTGACTTCGAGGCGATCACCGCGCATGGCGTGCGCGGGAATGTGGATGGGCGGGCATTGCTGCTGGGTAACCGCAAACTGCTGCAGAAGGAAAATGTCCCGGAGGGCGACTGGCCCGATCGGGTACAGGCGCTGGCCGAACAGGGGCGCACGGCAATGTACGCCGTCGTCGACGGAGAGGTGGCAGGTATTATCGCTGTTGCTGACCCCATCCGCGAGGATGCAAAGGCGGCGGTGGCGCGACTGCAAAAAGACGGCCTTAAGGTGCAGATGCTGACCGGCGACAATCGCGCCACGGCTGAGGCGGTGGCGCGCCAGTTAAATATCGACGAGGTTCATGCGGACCTGCAACCGGAAGATAAAGAAAATCTGATTGCCGAGCTGCAGAACAATGGGCGTAAGGTGGGTATGGCCGGGGATGGCATCAATGATGCGCCGGCCCTGGCGCGCGCCGATGTGGGGTTTGCCATTGGCGGCGGCACCGATGTCGCGATCGAAACTGCCGATGTCACCCTGATGCGCTCCTCCCTGCACGGTGTCGCCGATGCGATCGAGTTGTCCCGTGCCACCCTGCGCAATATCAAGCAGAACCTGTTTGGCGCTTTTATCTATAACACTCTGGGTATTCCCATTGCCGCGGGTGTGCTGTATCCGTTTACCGGCGCCCTGTTGAGTCCGGTAATCGCCGGTGCGGCGATGGCATTTTCCTCGGTGACGGTGGTGAGTAATGCCAACCGGTTGCGTTTCTTTCAGCCGAAAAAAATCGGGGAGGGGCAGTCGTGATGAGTCTTCTGATCAATATTGCAGGGCTGGTTTTGATTGTTGCCATCGTTTGGTGGTTCTGGCTGGCGGGGCGACGCAGCAAAGGCGAACACTATTCGGACTCCCTGGAGATTCTGGTGCGGGACGGTGTCTATGAACCGGACCGTATCGAGGTGCCGGCGGGGCAGGCGATCACCCTGCATTTTCGGCGCGAGGACCCGAGCCCCTGCGCCGAGTATGTGGTATTTGCGGATCTGGATATCAGTCAGCAATTGACGGTAGATGCCGTGACCGACCTGCGTTTACCCGCACTGGAAAAGGGCGAATATCCGTTTACCTGTCAGATGCAGATGTATCGCGGTGTACTCGTCGTCGGATGAGTCGCAAATTGTCGGGGCGCTGCGCTTTCTTTTGCTCAGGCCCCGGTTTCCTTTGAAAGCCCTGATTTTAAAACCAGGTGCGGAGTCCGATCACCCAGGTGGTCTCGCTGGGAGAATCTCCCTCTTCACGTGCAAAATCCGCCGCGTTGCCAAACTTTTTCTCGTAGTGCACACCAAGATACGGTGCAAATTTGGGCGTGAATTCATAGCGCAGCCGCAACCCCGCTTCCAGGTCGGAAAGGCCCGAGCCGGTTGTGCTGTTGCGGTGATTCTGTCCGTAAAAGTTCACTTCCATTTCCGGGGTCAGGATCCATCGCTGGGTCAGTAGCAGCTCGTACTCCGCTTCCACGCGCAGGGCGCTATCGCCGTTCTCTCCCACAAACAGGGACGAGTCCACTTCGAAAAAGTAGGGCGCAAGGCCATTGAGGGCAATGATGCCCCAGTTGCGGCTGTCACTCTCCCGTTCGAAGTCGTGGCGCACGCCTGCCTGCAGGTTCCAGTACGGACTGATTGCTCGACTATAGAGCGCTTGTAATTCCGCTTTTTCGGTTTCGCCTTCTTCCTGTTCCACTTCCGTTTTTAACCACACCCGGTCCCTGTCGCCGCCGAACCACGCGCTACCTTCCAGGGCACCGCTGTTGTGCTGGCGTCGCTCCAGCTGGTCGATGGTTACTTTGCTGAACAGTACCTGGTGGTCCATCACATGATCTGGCGCGTCCGCTGCGTGTCGCAGGTTGGGCGAAGCGGGCGGTGCGTAGGTTGCGGCGGTACCGGCCTGGCCGTGATGGTGGTGACCCGATACTGTGGCCTGTTGTGCGACGGCAGCCTGTGCCTGCAGGGCAGTGCCCAGAAGCACCATTTGCCAGTGAATCAACGCTTTCATACGACCCGCACCTCCCTGAACATACCCGGCATGTGATACAGCAGGTGACAGTGATAGGCCCAGCGGCCGTAAGCGTCAGCGGTAACCAGATAACTAATTTTGGAACCCGGCTGCACAATGACCGTATGCTTGCGCGGGATAAAATCCCCATCGCCGGTTTCCAGTTCGCTCCACATGCCGTGCAGGTGGATCGGGTGCGTCATCATGGTGTCGTTCACCAGGGTGATTCGGATGCGTTCGCCGAATTTCAGCATCAGCGGCTGCGCATCGTCGAACTTGATGCCGTCCATGGACCACATATAGCGCTCCATATTGCCGGTGAGGTGCAGTTGCAGCTCTCGGCTGGGCTCGCGCTGATCGCGGGTGGGGGTGAGGTTGCGGATATCTGCATAGGTGAGCACGCGGCGTCCGTAGCGGTTGGCGTGATCGCGCAGCCCGATGCCGGGATCGTGCAGTCCGTCGCCCGGCATTGATGAGCGCATGTCCACACCGTATCCGAACTCGCTCGGCAGGTGCACGATAGAGCTGTTGCTGCCGTGCCCGGCGCGCCCGAGTGCATCGGTAAACCAGACCCCTTGCATGCCGCCAAGCCCGGGGCGGCCACCGTGGAGGCTGTATTGCTCGGATGCGCGGTTGTGCAGGGCACTATCGGTCATACCGCTATGCTGGGAGTGGTCCGTCTCATCCATGCCGCCCATGGGTTCCATGTTGTGGCCCGCATGCCGGCTATGATCCTTCCTTCCATCTGTGCTGCCAGCGCTATCCATGCCGTCCATTTTGTGGCTGCCGCCATCCCCATGGGCGCCGTGTCCCATGCCCATATCTCGATGGGTCAGTACCGGTGCATAGTCCATGGCGGGAACCGCTGCCTGCAGGGCGGGATCCGGGGTCAGGGTACCGCGAGCGAAACCGCTGCGATCGATGGTCTGGGCAAACAGGGTATAGGCACTGTCCCCGTCCGGCTCGACGATGACATCGTAGGTTTCCGCCACGCCGATACGGAACTCGTCGACGCTGACCGGCTCGATATTCTGTCCATCGCTGGCGACCACGGTCATTTTCAATCCAGGAATACGGAGATCGAAGATGGACATGGCGGAGGCGTTGATAAAGCGCAGGCGGACTTTTTCTCCGCGTTGGAATAGCGCCGTCCAGTTGGCGTCCGGCGTCTGGCCATTCATCAGGAAGGTGTAGGTGTACCCGGTGACATCGGAAATATCGCGATCGGACATGCGCATTTCATTCCACATTTTGCGGTCGCGCCAGGTCTGTGCCACGCCCTTTGCGCGGATCTCATCCCACAGGTCGCCGGCGGTGCGCCGCCGCCGATTGTAGAAGTGCCCCTCGGCCTTGAGGTTGGCGTAGATGTCATGGGGCGACTCGTCACTCCAGTCGGACAGCAGCACCACGTAATCCCGGTCGTACGCCACCGGGTCCGGCTCTGCCGGGTCGATAACGATGGCACCGTAGAGCCCCTGTTGCTCCTGGAAATCCGAGTGACTGTGGTACCAGTAGGTGCCGCTCTGATTGAGCTCGAACTGGTAGCGGTAGCTGCCCCCCGGTTGGATGCCAGCAAAGCTGAGCCCCGGTACGCCGTCCATATCCGATGGCAGGATAATGCCGTGCCAGTGTATGGAGCTGTCGTGGGCCAGGTGGTTGGCCACATTCAGGGTAACGGTTTCCCCTTCTTTCCAGCGCAGAATCGGCCCGGGCAGCCCGCCGTTGACGGTCACTGCGGTGCGGTCGCGACCGGTAAAGTTCACCGGCGTGTAACCGATATTCAGATCAAAGCGGTTCCCACGCAGGGTGTGCACGGCCTCGCCGTTCAATACCGATTGCCGCTCACGGGCACCGGCCCCGCCGGAAATCCCCGCGAGTGCCGCGCCGGCAGCTGCACCGGTCACAAATGTTCTGCGGGAAATGTTTTGGTGACAAAGGTTGGGGCGCTTCATCTTTTTTCCTCAGAACTGTTCGGCGGCACTGTGCACTTGTGCGTAAAGCGCGCGGCTGCCGTCGGTGTTCAGTTACCAGACCTGATGGGGCCAACGCGGCACCGCGCAAACCGGCCCCGGGGCAGCCTTCGCCTGTTAGGTGGTGGTTTCAGGCGTCCAGCCCGCGATGGATGTTCTCTTTACGAATCTCCGCAATACCGGAATCCGTACCGGCCACGGCCAGATGCAGTTGGGTGGTATCCGGGAGCCGGAGCATGCCGTAGTGGAATTGCCACGGCCTGCCGGGGATCGCGAGGTCATTGTCGAACTGGATGCCGCGTCCGAGATGAAACCCTGCCAGGTTGATGCGCGACAACCCTTCGGAAATACCGGTGCCGCGGGCCTTGAAGAAAGCCTCCTTCATGGTCCACAGACGATAGAAGTGCACTGGCATCAGCTCCTGCGGCGGGGATTCCAGCAGCGCGCATTCGTCGGGGTGAAAATAGTGTCGGGCAATGCGCATAAAGTCCCGCGGTTTCTGCGGTTGTTCGATATCGATGCCGATGTCGGATTCGCAGGATACCGCCAGCCCGATCCACTGGCCGCTGTGACTGAGGCTGAAGTGCAGGTCGGGAGTGGAGGCAAGATGGGGCTTGCCGGCATCGTTGCGGGAGAAGGTCAGTGACTCCGGCGTCCGGTTGCTGATTGTCCCCAGCACCCGTCGCAATAGCGCCCGGCTCAGTAGGAACTGATGGCGCAATTCGTCGGAGGCATAGCGCGCCTGACGCTCGCGTTCTTCACGGGAGAGTATCGATTCCAACGCCTGTGCGGCGCTAGTGCCTTGGGGGATATCGTCGGTGCGGAGTAACCAGACTGCAGGTAATGTCATGGAGCACTTCAAAAATGGCTGGCCTGTGTCTCATGCTAAACGCTGCGGTGCCGGGCCGCCAGTGTCTTGTGTTCGTCAGGATGCCAGACCCGGGGGTGACGTGGTGTTAGAATTTTGTATCGCGAGTCGTGATTTGCTTTAATGAAAAAGAACTCATCGACCGATGGCGGGTCTGAAATACCATGTTGACTTCCCGTTCCGTGAAACTGTTTGGCTATCTGCTGATTGCATTACTGACAATGCAATCGGTCACTGCCTGCTATGACGGACACGGTGAACTGGACGTTGCCTCCCAGCATTTACCACCCCATCATCAGGATGCTGCCGACGGTACGCCGCATCTGGATCGATCCGTATCCGATAATCATTCTGCATCCCTCCGTCAGACCGCTGGCATCAGCCAAACCGATGAACACCCGGACCGGGTGGTGCTCGATCTGTTGGCCCCCAGCGAGCACACCAATCCAGATATCGCACAGGACTGTAATCACTGTTGTCATTGCCATAACAGTGCATCCTTGTGTCTGCCGTCCGCGCATCTCACCATGGTGAAATTTGCCGGCAACCACTGGTCCGCAGCGGCAGATTCCGGTTTTCCCCACGGCTATATTTCCGCATTGTTTCGCCCTCCCATCGCCTGAATTTTTCTGACTGCACCACGCGGCCTGTTTGATAAACGCGAGTAGCCGGCCGCGCCTTCAGGAATATTCAGGAGCTTTCCATGCAATTGCTTTTGGCGCCCGTATTGCGGCGCCCGTATGTCCGGCTGCGCCAAATACTGTTTTGTGCCCTGGCGCTACTACTTTTCCACAGCGCGTCCAGCGCTGCGGCTGAGCCCCCCGCACCGGTGCTAACCCTGCAGCAGGCCTTCAGCCGTACTCTGGAGCGCAATCCGTCTCTCCGTATGTTCGAATTCCGGCAGCGTGTCCTGGACGGGCGAGCGCAGACCGCTGCGCTGAATCCGGCTGTCAATCTGAACGCTGAGCTTGAAAACTTCGCTGGCAGTGATGGCTTTGATAATGCCGAGCTGACCGTTGGCCTTTCCTCCGTGATTGAGTTCGGAGACAAGCGGGAGGCGCGCACGGCGTCGGTCAACAGTGAGCGCGCGTTGTTGGAGGTATCTCGTCGGATACAGGCGCTGGATCTGCTGGGAGAAGTGACGCGACGCTATGTACGCGTACTCGCTGGCACCGAGCAGCAGGTGATGGCACAAGACGCGGTGCGTCTGGCCATGGATACATTGAATGCGGTCGACATGCGAGTCTCCGCCGGCGGCGCACCAGTGGCGGAAAAACTGCGTGCCGAGGCCGCACTGGCACGGGCTCAGATCCGGTTGCAGCGGCTGCAACAGCAGTTACGTGCCGATCGCGTCGCCCTGGCCGCGATGTGGGCAGACACTTCCACAGATTTTTCCGTTAACGGCGGCGCACTGTATCGGGTGGGCGCGAAGGGGGACTTCGAGGCTTTTTTCCAGCGCGTGCTCGCCGGGCCACTAGTCAATCGGTTCGCCAGTGAAGAGCGGCTGCGCGCGGCACAACTGCGGCTGGCGCGCACCGCCAGTCGCGCGGATCTCGGTTGGTCGCTGGGGGTGCGCCGAAATCAGGAGGTGGATAGCACCTCTCTGGTGGCGGGCGTCAGCCTGCCGCTGTTCAGCGCCGAGCGGGCCCGCGGTGCGATCAGCGCCGCGGAAGCGCAGCTCGACGGAGTTTCCGTAGAACGACAATCGGCCCACCTGCAACTGCGTACCCAGCTTTATCGGGCCTTCTCCACCCGTGCCCAGGCGATCGGTGCCGTACGACGTCTGCGCTCAGAAATCATTCCCGCGCTGATGCGCGCACTGCAGCAAACCGAACAGGCTTATCGCAATGGACGCTACGGCTATCAGGAGTGGGTGGCCGCGCGTGAAGAGTTACTCGATGCGCGCAGTGCGTTGATTCGCGAAGCAGAAAATGCGCTGTTGGCCCGCGCCGAAATAGAACAACTGACCGCGGCATCGCTGGATGTCATGGTGGTGGAAAAATGAAGACGAGAAACACGATGAATTTTGTAAACGCGACAGAAAAGCAGTTTGCGCTGCGGGTTTTCGCCCCGCTGGCGTTTTTTATATTGGGGTTGTTGGTGGGCAGCAGCCAGGCAATGGCTTCCGGTGAACACCATGAGGATTCGATCGTCGAATTGAGCGATGAAGCCCAGAGTCGAGCAACGTTGTCCACCGCGGTGGCCGGCCCACAAAAAATCGTACAGCAGATGACGTTGTACGGCAGATTGCTGCCGGAGCCAACGGCGGTAAGCCACATCCGCGCGCGCTATCCCGGTGTGGTTTCCCGGGTCAATGTGCATATTGGTGATGAGGTGAAAGAAGGCCAGGTTCTGGCGACAGTGCATTCCAATGAAAGCCTGCAGGAATATCAGTTGCGCGCTCCCTTTGCCGGCATGGTGACCGCGAAACACGCGGGACCGGGGGAGTTTGTCAGCAACCAGAAACTGTTTTCCGTCGCGGACTTTTCGCGCTTGTGGGCAGACCTGCAGGTTTTTCCCGCGCGTATGGCATCGGTTAAAAAAGGCCAGAGGGTACAGATTCGTGCAGGGGATCAATCTTACAACGGGACCGTGCGCAGTCTGGTGCCGGGAGATGAGTCGTCCCCCTATCTACGCGCCCGCGTGCAGGTCGATAATAGCGATGACCGCTGGGTACCCGGGATTTTTGTGGAAGGTCGGATAATCGTGGCGAAGGTGCCGGTAAAAGTAGCCGTGGACAACCGGGCCCTGCAGGAGCTGGATGGCCAGCCCGTGGTATTTGTGCAGACCGCCCGCAATCGCTTTGAGGCGCGCCCGGTTCAGCTGGGTGCAAAGGGGGCGGCGTTCACCGAGATCCATGCGGGGATTGAAACGGACGCGCGCTACGTGGTGGAGAACAGTTATCTGCTCAAAGCCGATCTGAAAAAATCCGCTGCCGGCCACGCGCACTGAGGAGTCGTCCCATGATTGAGTCCTTATTGCGCTTTTCCATTGAGCGCCGGGTGCTGCTGCTTTGCAGTTGTGTATTTCTGATCGCCCTCGGCCTGTGGAGTTATCAGCGGCTGCCCATTGATGCGGTGCCGGACATCACCAATGTACAGGTGCAGATCAATACCGAAGCGCCGGGTTATTCGCCCCTGGAGGCAGAGCAGCGGGTGACCTTCCATGTGGAAACGGCGCTCGCTGGTTTGCCCGGACTTGCCTATACCCGCAGCCTTTCCCGCTACGGCTTGTCCCAGGTGACCGCGGTTTTTCACGAGGGCACCGATCTCTATTTCGCGCGCAACCTGATTGCCAACCGACTCGCCTCCGTGCGCACCGCACTGCCCGCCGGGCTGGAACCCAAGATGGGGCCCATTGCCACCGGCCTGGGGGAGATATTCCTGTACACGGTGTCTGCATCCAGCGATGTGCGCCAGGCGGATGGACAGCCCTACGACACCATTGCACTACGGGAGATTCAGGACTGGATCATCCGCCCACAGCTGGCACTGGTTCCGGGGGTGACCGAGGTCAATACCATTGGCGGCTACCGCAAGCAGTTTCACGTGACGCCGGATCCGCGCAAGCTGCTGAGTTTTGGTGTGAGCATGGAGGATGTGGTCTCCGCCCTTAAGCGCAACAATCAAAACCGCGGTGCCGGCTTTGTGGAGCGTGGTGGCAGTCAGTTACTGGTGCGCTCCCCGGGGCAACTGCAGACCATTGCCGATATAGAAAGCGTCGTGGTGAAAATGCCGAAATCCGGGGCCGAAGGCCTGAATGCGGCGCCGGTTACCGTGGGGGATATCGCCTCGGTGGCCATTGGTCGCGAGTTGCGCACCGGCGCGGCTACCCAGAATGGGGAGGAAACGGTACTGGGAACCGCGATGATGCTGGAGGGGGAAAACTCCCGTGCCGTCGCGGTGGATATCGCCGCGGCGCTGGAAAACATTCAGGCTTCATTGCCGCAAGGCGTTATCGCAGAGCCGGTTTACAACCGCACCGTCCTGGTGGACAAGGCGATTGCCACGGTGCAGAAAAACCTGCTGGAAGGTGCGCTGCTGGTGATTGCAGTGCTGTTCCTGATGCTGGGGAATTTCCGCGCTGCACTGATTACTGCCGCGGTCATTCCCCTGGCCATGCTGGCGACGTTGACCGGCATGGTGGGCACCGGTATTTCCGCCAACCTGATGAGCCTCGGCGCACTGGACTTCGGATTGATTGTAGACGGGGCAGTGATCATCGTGGAGAACGCCATCCGACGGCTGTCGATGGAATCTCACCGCCATCAGAATGGCATTATTCCACTGCGTCAGCGGTTGGAGGTCGTGTTCAGTGCCACCAACGAGGTGATCCGTCCGAGTCTCTTCGGTGTGCTGATCATTACCCTGGTGTATGTGCCTCTGTTTTCGTTGACCGGTGTGGAAGGCAAGATGTTCCACCCCATGGCGGCCACGGTGGTGATGGCCCTGCTGGCGGCGATGGTGTTCTGTTTTACCCTGGTGCCCGCGGCGGTGGCGGTATTCCTGCGCGGGCCCATTTCTGCGCGGGAAAGTGGTGTGGTGCGCGGGCTGAAACTTCTGTATCGCCCGGTGTTACTGGCGGCACTGAACCTGCGCTGGCTGGTGCTTTCGTTCGCTCTGTTGCTGGTACTTTCATGCGCCTGGCTCGCGACCACCATGGGCTCGGAGTTTGTCCCGCAATTGGACGAAGGGGATATCGCCCTGCACGCCATGCGGGTGCCGGGCACCGGCCTTGAACAGTCCGTGCGTATGCAGCGGGAACTGGAAAAGGCGATACTGAAAATGCCGCAGGTCGAGCGCGTGTTTTCCCGCATCGGTACCCCGGAAGTCGCCTCCGATCCCATGCCGCCCAACGTGGCGGATACACTGGTGATGATGAAACCGAGGAGCCAGTGGCCCGATCCCGACTTGCCCCGGGATGCACTGGTTCGCCAGATGAAAGCCGTGGTGGAAGATGTGCCGGGCAACAATTACGAGTTTACCCAGCCGATCCAGATGCGCTTCAACGAACTGATCTCTGGTGTGCGCGCGGACCTGGCAATCAAAATTTTCGGCGACGACCTGGACCAGTTGCGTCGCTCGGCGAACACCATCGTGCAGCAGGTGCGCACTGTCGAGGGCGCGGCGGATGTGCGTATGGAACAGGTGGATGAACTGCCGGTGCTCTCCATCGCGCCCAAACGGGTCGCATTGGCCCAGTACGGCCTGGATCTCGAATCCCTGCAGAACCTGATTGCCACCGCTATCGGCGGCCAGTCCGCCGGTTTGATCTACGCCGGCGATCGCCGTTTCGAATTGGTGGTGCGGTTGCCGGAGACCGCGCGGCAGAATATCGACGGCTTCGCGTCACTGCCAGTGGCACTGCCCGGTGGGGGTTTTGTGCCGCTGGAAGAGGTGGCGACGCTGGAGCGGGTGCCGGTACCGGGACAGGTCAGCCGGGAAAACGGCAAGCGTCGCGTGGTGGTGAGCGCTAACGTGCGCGGCCGCGATCTGGGCTCCTTTGTCAGCGACATTCGGGAGATTGTTTCCAGTAACGTGACCCTGCCACCGGGCTACTGGCTGGATTACGGCGGCACCTTTGAGCAGTTGCAATCTGCCAGCAAGCGCTTGTCTCTGGTGGTCCCACTGACGCTGTTGATGATCCTGTGCCTGTTACTGCTGGCTTTCGGCTCCCTGCGCGATGCGCTGATTATTTTTACCGGTGTACCGCTGGCGCTCACCGGTGGAATACTGGCACTGTGGTTGCGTGACATGCCGCTGTCGATTTCCGCCGGGGTGGGCTTTATTGCGCTGTCCGGGGTGGCGGTGTTGAACGGCCTGGTGATGCTGTCATTTATTCGCGAGCGCTGGCGGGAAAGCGGTGAGCTGTATACCTCGATTGTGGATGGCGCCATGTTGCGGCTGCGGCCGGTATTGATGACTGCGCTGGTGGCGAGCCTCGGGTTTGTGCCCATGGCGCTGAACACAGGCACCGGCGCGGAAGTGCAGCGGCCGCTGGCGACGGTGGTGATCGGGGGAATCATCTCCTCCACCTTGCTGACCCTGGTAGTGCTGCCGGCGTTGTACCAGCTGGTCCATGGCCGTGCCCGCGGATTTTCACCGGTGGCTGTGGAAGGGTAGAATCTTCACCTCAATTTTCAGCACCGATACCGGGGAATCACTTGGCCAAGAAATCCAAAACCGCGTTTGTCTGTAACGAGTGTGGTGCCGACTACAGCAAGTGGGCGGGGCAGTGTGGTGCCTGTGGGGCCTGGAACAGCCTCAGTGAGGTGCGCCTGGGGCCCGCGCACACGGATAGCCGTGCGGCCAACTTTACCGCCGCCCAGTCCGGTTACGCCGGCGCTGCCGGTGGTGCCAGCAAGGTGCAGAAGCTCTCCGAGATCGACCTCAGCGAGCTGCCCCGGATCGCCACCAATGCCAGTGAACTGGACCGGGTACTCGGTGGCGGGCTGGTGCCGGGATCGGTGGTGTTGATCGGCGGGCATCCCGGTGCTGGCAAATCCACCATCCTGTTGCAGACCCTGTGTGAACTGTCGCGCTCGCAACCGGCGTTGTACATCACCGGGGAAGAATCCCTGCAACAGGTGGCCATGCGCGCCAAGCGCCTGGGTCTGCCGGCCGACCACCTGCAGATGCTGTCGGAAACCAACGTCGAGCAGATCTGCCTCACCGCCGGCGAAGTCAAACCGCGGGTGATGGTGGTGGACTCCATCCAGGTGATGCACATGGCGGAAGTGCAGTCCGCACCGGGTTCCGTGGCCCAGGTGCGCGAGAGCGCCGCGTATCTCACCCGCTTTGCCAAACAGACCGGTACCGCGCTGATCCTGGTGGGCCACGTCACCAAAGACGGCAGCCTCGCCGGCCCCAAAGTGCTGGAGCATATTATCGACTGCTCCATCATGCTCGAAGGCACCCACGACTCCCGCTTCCGCACCTTGCGTGCGCACAAAAACCGCTTTGGTGCTGTCAACGAGCTGGGGGTATTTGCCATGACCGAGCAGGGTCTGAAGGAAGTCTCCAACCCCTCCGCCATTTTCCTGCAGCGCGCCGACGAGATCGCTGCGGGCTCCGTGGTCACCACCATCTGGGAAGGCACACGCCCATTGCTGGTGGAGCTGCAGGCCCTGGTAGACGACAGCAGTCTCGGCAATCCGCGCCGGGTCGCGGTGGGCCTGGATCAGAATCGTCTCAATATGCTGCTGGCGGTATTGCACCGCCACGGCGGTGTGCTGGTTGGCGATCAGGATGTGTTTATCAACGTGGTCGGTGGAGTAAAAGTGATGGAAACCAGCGCCGACCTCACCCTGTTGATGGCGGTGGTGTCCAGTTTCCGCAACCGCCCCCTGGACCGGGACATGATGATCTTCGGTGAAGTCGGCTTGGCCGGCGAAATCCGCCCGGTCCCCTCCGGCCAGGAACGCCTCAGAGAGGCCGCCAAACACGGCTTCCGCAAAGCCATCGTTCCCGCCGCCAATCGCCTGAAAACGGATATTGAAGGCATGGAGGTGATTCCGGTGAAAACCCTTTCCGAAGCCTTGAATGCGTTGGATATGAGCTGAACCATGCCGCGCCAGGGAAGGATATCTCCGTTGTGGTTGATGGCATTTTGGGCCCTGATATTTTCGGGGCCGGTTGTCGGTGCGGAGCGGGTTGCCTCTCTCAACCTGTGCCTCGACCAGATCCTCCTCGCCTGGCTGCCACCGCAAAATATCGTCTCGGTCACCTGGCTTTCCGATCAGCCCCAGTACCGCAATGGCGCGATACCCGAGCATATCTACCGCAACCGCGCACAGGCGGAAGAACTTTTGCCGTTAAAACCGGACCTTATCCTCACCGGACAATTCGGCGCGCAGCGCGCGGCGGCGCGGTTGGAGGATCTGGGATTTAATCTGGTACGCATTCCCGATGCCTACAGTCTGGAGCAGCTGCAATTACAGCTGGATGCACTGGAGAAAGCGCTGGGGCAATTGCCGGCGCTGCAACAACAGAAGTCCCGCCTGCAAAAACTGCTGGTCAATAAACCGGAAAGTACGGGGGATACAAAGCCCACCGCACTGATCCTGTCCGCCAACAACATCACCTACGGCTCCGGTATGCTGGAGCATCAGCTGCTGACTCGCGCGGGATTTTCCAATCTCGCCGCCGAGCAGGGCATCAATCAACTGGGGCGTGTCAGCCTGGAACAGGTGATCGATGCGGCGCCGGACCTGCTGGTGTTCTACGGCGGGGCGCAGGATTTTGCCATTGCCCATCTGGCGGAACAGCACCCGGTGCTGAAAACTTATATCGAAAGCGGACGCACGTATCGCCTGCCGGCACAGCTGGGGTATTGCCCCGCGCTGGCGGCGGCGGATGTCCTGCAACAACTGCAACAGAAGAGAATGGATCTTGTCGAGCAACCATAGATGGATTTTCGGGCTGATGATCGTCGCGCTGCCACTGGCACTGCTGGCGGCGCTCTCCAGTGGCCCGGTCGCCATCGATCTTGTAGCCGCTTTTACTAGCGGCTGGCGTGGAGACAGCAGCGATGCGGTGATCCTGTGGCAATTGCGTCTGCCGCGGGCGGCGCTGGCGATTTTGGTGGGTGCTGCGCTGGGGATCGGCGGTGCCGCGATGCAGGGCATGTTGCGCAATCCACTGGCAGAACCGGCACTGCTCGGGGTGAGCAGCGGCGCGGCGCTGGCGGCGATACTGGTGCTTTACTACGGTGCTTTTTCCAGTGGACTGGTGTTGCCGGTGATGGCGATTACCGGCGCGCTGTTAGCGGTGGGCAGCGTCTGGCTGCTGGCCGGGCGCGGCGCCAGTGCCAGCCGCCTGGTGCTGGCGGGGGTGGCGATCAATGCGTTTCTGTCGGCGCTGATGGCGCTGGCACTCAACTATGCGCCGAGTATGTTTGCGATGCAGGAGATCGTGTTCTGGCTGTTGGGATCTCTGGCCAACCGCGGCTGGGATCAGGTACTGCTGGCACTGCCGTTTATTCTGCTAGGCGGTATGTTTCTATTCTTTTCCCGCAATTACTTGCGGGCACTTTCTCTCGGTGAAGCCAGCGCCGCATCTCTCGGATTCGCCGGCCGTCGTTACCCCTTACTGGTACTGTTCGGTATCGCCTTTGCCGTGGGGGCATCGGTGGCGGTGGCGGGCACCATCGGATTTATCGGCCTTGTGGTACCGCACCTGATGCGCCCGCTGGTGGGGCAGGATCCGGGCAGGTTGCTGTGGGCCAGTGGACTCGCCGGGGCGCTGTTGTTGTTGTTGGCGGACGTGCTGGTACTCAATACCGTGGGTGCACAGGAATTGCGGATCGGCGCGGTTACCGCTTTTATCGGTGCACCGTTCTTTTTCTGGCTGATTGTCAGCGCGCGACGGGGGATGACACTGTGAATACCACCGATCTGACATTGTGCTGCGACAACCTCTCACTGCAGCGCCACCGGCGTGCGGTACTGGAAAATATCGAATGTGCATTCAGCCCCGGCGAGTTGACCGCGGTGATCGGTCCCAACGGTGCCGGCAAGAGCAGCCTGTTGAGTTGTCTTGCCGGCGTTCTGTCGCCATCGGGCGGCCATGTGCAACTGGGCGAACATCTATTGTCTGCGATTTCCGCTGCCGAACGCGCCCGTCTGTTCGCCTATCTGCCACAGCAGGAAGCGCCCGCCTGGGCGATGGCGGCACGGGACCTGGTAGCGCTGGGGTTGTTGCCGTGGGGGCGAGCCATTCCCGCAACTGAAAAAGCGCAGCGGGTGGCTGATACATTGGCGCAAGTGGATGCGCATACACTGGCGCAACGTCCGGTCACCCAGTTATCCGGCGGTGAATTGCGCCGGGTACAGCTCGCGCGTTTACTGGTGGGAAGCGCACCACTGATAATCGCCGATGAGCCCGGCGCAGCACTGGATATCCGTCACCAGCTGCAGTTGATGCAGACCTTCCGTGCACAGGCGGACAGCGGCAAGAGCGTTATTCTCGCCCTGCATGACCTCGGACTCGCCGCCCGCTATTGCGATCGTATCCTGCTGTTACAGGCGGGACGACTGCGTGCCGATGGATCGCCCGCGGATGTGTTGACCCGCGAGCGTGTGGGCGAGGTGTACGGCATTCACAGCGAATTCCGCTGGCGCGATGGCCGCCCGGAGTTTGTCACCGGCGACCTGCTGTAGCCCCGCCGCGCATTGCGCTATACTCGCGCCCGCTTCAGGTGCCCAGCAGCACACGCCGCCACAAGCGGCCCGCTTGGCTGGGTTAAACGGGAAGTCCGGTGTACGGCTGTTCACAACAACAGTCTGAATCCGGCGCTGCCCCCGCAACGGTGATTCGCCCTCTGCGCCTTTGAGAGAACGATAAGCCCGATACCGGCCTCAAGCAGACCAGTAGTGGTTTATGCGAACTGTTACCTAACGTTCCGCTTGGACCAATAACGATAAAGCGGAGGGCTTTGTCTGGGCTTGTTTGCGGCGCCGGCACCTGTGCCCGTCGATCCTTCTCTCGCCCTTGTATTTCCCTCCCTCAATCGATCCTTATTTCAGATTGGGGCTCACATGCACAAGTTCTTATTCAGCAGTCTCGCCGGCGCCATCGCGCTGGCCGCGCAATCCGTTTATGCCGCGGAAAATCCGCTCGAACAGGTCAATGTGACCGGCAGCCGGGTAGAAATTCCCAGCGCCGAGAGCGGCGTATCGGTCTCCGTGCTCACCGCCGTGGAAATCGAGCAGCTTGGCTACAGCACCCTGTTGGACGTGGTGAAAACCCTGCCGGGGATCGCCGTCAGCAACAACGGCGGCCTGGGCAAAGTCAGTAACGTGTATGTGCGCGGCGAATCCGGTTCGCGCACCCTGGTGCTGCTGGATGGGGTCAACGTAGCCGACCCCACCAATACCCAGGTCACTACCCAGTTCCAGCACCTGCTGGCCAGTGACGTGGAGCGCATCGAAGTGCTGCGCGGCCCCCAGGGCATGATGTACGGCGCCGGTGCCGGCGGTGTGATCAATATCATCACCAAGCGCGCCGAACAGCCGCTGGAGCTACAGTTGAGCGGTGAAACCGGCCGTTACAATACCCAGCGCGCCCAGGCCGCCCTGCGCGGTCAGCAGGCCGGGTGGAACTACGCATTGAACCTGAGCCAGCTCGACAGCGATGGTTTCAATACCCGCGAGTCCGACACCACCGGTGAGCGCGATGGTTACGACAACCGATCCGTGAGTGCCCGCCTGGGTTACGCGTTCAGCGAAAACTTTTCTGTGGATGGCCAGATCCGCCAGATCGACGCAGAAACCGAATACGATAGCTGCTTTGCCCTCGTTGACCCCAACGATTGTCTGGATCTGTACACACAGACCAGCTACCAGCTGGGAGCGGACATCAAGGGTGCATACGCCGCGCACAACGTATCGGTCTCCAGCCAGGAACTGGAACGGGACAGCCTCACCGAGGGTGTCAGCAGCTACGCGGTGGAAGGCCGTATCGATGAACTGAATTACGCGGGCAATCTGGACCTCGACGCCGGCGCTATTTCCTGGGGCATGGACCTGGATCAGCAGGAAATTGAGTCCGTCAGCGATAGCCAGTCACTGGATATCCTCGGTGTCTACGGTGAATGGCGTGGCGATGTTGCCAGCAAGGTGTACTACACCGTCGGCTACCGTCACGACAGCCTGGAAGATGAAAATCACGATAGCTGGCGGGTCTCCGCTGCGGTACCGCAATTGATCGGCGACAACCAGCAGATCAAATACCGCGCCAGCGCCAGCACCGGCTTCCGTGCCCCCAGCCCCTATGAGGTGTCCACCAACCTGGTCAGCGAAGTGGCGCCCCTGGGACCGGAAACCAGCCGCGGCTACGAGCTGGGGGTGGAATACCGCTACGCCGATCTGCTGCAACTGGAAGTGGTGGCCTTTCAGCAAACCGTAACCGACGCCATCGTGTATGTCAGTGGTATCGGCACCGGTTGGGGCGCCTATGCACAGGATGATGGCGAAAGTGATTCCGACGGCCTCGAGCTTTCTCTCAGCGGCAAACTGGGCGAGCGCGGTCGCTGGTATGCCAATGGTACCTGGCTCGACAGTGAGGACAGTGCCGGTGAGCAACGTCTCAATGTGCCGCAAACCACCTACAACCTGGGCGCCAGTTACACCCTGCTGGAGGAGCGCCTGAGCATCTCCGGTAACTGGCGCCACCTGGCAGACCGCAACAGCCCCAGCACCGTGTATCTGGAGCCAGCAGTGGCACTGCAGAGTTACAACCGCCTGGACCTGAATGCCAAATACGCCTTCAGCGAGCGCCTGGCGTTTACCCTGCGCGGTGAAAACCTGTTGGATGAAGACTACCAGGAGGTCGCCGGCTTCCACACCACCGGCGCCGCCGTCTACGCCGGCATCCAGTACACCCTGCGCTAATTCCCGTCCCTGGGACCGCGGAGCGCCAGCTCCGCACAGCGGGCCGCAAGGCCCGCCCACTTTCTGCCACTCCTCCTACTTCCATCACCCCCTCTGTTATCCTTTCCACCTCATTTCATCCATACCCGATACTGGCCAGAAAAACTCATGACCAATCCAGAAAACAGCAAACAACAGCGCCACAAAAAGCGCATGCAGGCCCGCAAGGAAATCGTTGACTCCGGTGTGGCAAAAGCCCTCGAAGAACGCGGCATCGTCATCGTCTACACCGGTGACGGCAAGGGGAAAACCACCGCCGCCGTGGGCACCGTCACCCGCGCACTGGGCTATGGCTACAAAGTTGTAGTGGGCCAATTTATCAAGGGTGTGTGGGAGTGCGGGGAGAAAAACCTGCTCGGCCAGTTACCGTCTGATCAATATCCCCTGCAGTGGCATGAAATGGGCACCGACTTCACCTGGGAGACTCAGGATTTTGCAGCGGACAAGGCTGCGGCGGAAGCATTGTGGGAAAAGCTGAAAGCAGCGCTGGCAGATGAGAGCGTGTATCTGGTGGTGATGGATGAACTGACCTACGCGCTCAATTACAAATGGCTGGATAAAATGGAAGTGGTGCAAGCAATTGAAAACCGCCCGTCAGAGCAGAGCGTGATTATTACCGGACGCGGTGCTAAGCAGTATTTGATGGATATCGCAGATACGGTGACGGAAATGAAGTCGCACAAACATGCGTTTGAGAATGGGGTTTCTGCGCGGAAGGGGGTGGAGTGGTGACCACTTACATTACCCAGTAGCCAAGTGTACTGGCGGCAAGGTACCAGCTATGAGGGTGAGAGATGGGAAGAAAAAACGCCTCGGTTGAGGCGTTTTTTTGGGGGGGCGGCTGGCGCCGCATTGCGGAGCTGGAGCTCCGCGGTCCCGGGGTTACATTTTGTAGTTGAAGCGCAGGCCGGCGGTGCGGGGTTGGCCCCATACGCCGTAGCCCCAGTCGGCGCCCAGGGTATTCTGGTATGTGAAGTACTCTTCGTTGGCCAGGTTTCTGGCGAAGGCTTCTACGCTGTAGGTGTCGGTTGGCGAGTGCCAGGCGACTTTGGCATTTGCCAAGCCGTAGGCGCTCTGTCTGGAGTAGGGATCGTTTTCCACCTGCAGGTAGTGATCGTCCTGCCAGGCGTAGTCGCCCTGGAATACCAGTTCGCCGCTGTCGCCCAGACTCTGGTAATAGCGGGCCACCAGGTTGTAGGTGAAACCGGGCGCGGAGGGTAGTTCGTTACCGTTCAGGGTGTAGGCATCCCCGGCGACGTAGAACAGTTGCTCGGAATCAAAGTTGGTGTCGAGCCAGCCGGCACCGGCGATCACTTCGAAATTATCCGTGATCGGTGCGGTCAGTTCCACTTCGGCACCGGTACCGGTGACGTCACCGGCGTTGGTGATCACACTGCCGTCGGCCACGGTGAGGAACACCTGTGCCTGATAGTCTTCCACGGTGTAATGGAAGGCGGCGGCGTTCAGGCGGTAGACCTCGGCCAGGGTGGTTTTCAGGCCGAGTTCGAAGTTTTCGATACTCTCGGAGCCAACTGGCAGTGTTGCTTCCGGCGTTGAGTTGTAGCTACCGGAGAAGCCGCCACTTTTGAAGCCGGTAGAGTAACTGGCGTAGGCGAGGGTGTCTGGGGCCGGGCGCCAGTCGAGGCCGATACGGCCGGTCGTAGCGCTATCGCTCAGGTCGCCGGTGGCGTCAATCTCATCGTAAAAGCTCGGGCCGGCATCCTGGGAAAAGTCGCGCTCTTCCTCGGTGTAGCGCAGGCCGCTGACCAGGGTGAGGGTTTGCGAGAGATCGTATTCCAGTTGACCGAAAAGCGCCCAGGAGGTGCTGTCCAGAGTGACGATTTCCCGGTGCCACAAACCCTGTTCCGCCCAGTCTGCGGTGGTGGGTGCTTCCGTAGTCAGTCCGCGGTCATCCTTATAGTAGTAGAAACCCGTTACCCAGTTGGACTTCTCGGTGTTACCGTTAAGTCGAATCTCCTGCGTATATTGCTCGGCATCTACACCGTACTGCTCGTCAAAAAATATTACCGCCGTGCCATCACCGTCATCCTGCAGGAACTTGTCCAGCTCTTCGTAGGCGGTGATCGAGGTCAGGCTGAAGTTGTCGAAATCCCAGTTCAGAGTGGCCGATGTGCCGAAGGTATCGATTTCGGTGCCGAGTCCGTTGGCGGCACCGGTGGCGACATGCTCGGGATCGAATTTCCCGTTTACCGCTTCGGCACCGGTCATGTTAAAAGTTTCACTGGTACATTGACCGGACTGAATCGCGCCAATGCCGCAGGTCGGAGCGCCGGCGTCGACATTCGGGTCCGGGTCGGCGTATTCCAGGTAACCCATATGCGCAAAACCGACCGAGCTCTGATCGGCAGAGGCACCGTGTACATTCAACAACAGGCTGCCGCTGTCGGCGAGATCAAACTCGAGCTGGGTGCGGTAACCAAAGCTGTCGGTATCGTTGAGCTTTTCGCCGGTAACGGTGTTGGTTTGCCAGCCATCGTTATGGGTACTCTTGACTGCTACCCGACCACGGATACCGTCGCTCACCGGGCCACTGACGGTGCCTTCGATAATCCGCTCGGAATAACTGCCGTAACTGGCGCTGGCGGAAGCTTCAAAATCATCGGTGGGTTTGCGGGATACGTAGTGCACCAGGCCACCGGTGGTGTTGCGGCCGTAGAGCGTGCCCTGTGGGCCGCGCAGGACTTCCACCCGCTCCAGGTCGAACAGCTGGATTGCGGAACCTGCGGGGTTGCCGCGGTAGACGTCGTCTACATAGATGGAGACCGGCGATTCCCAGGAGTCGGAGAAATTCACCAGGCTGATGCCGCGCAGGCTGACGGAGGGGCTGGAGGCTTCGCCGAAGATGGCGAAGAAGTTCATATTCGGTACTTGCTGGGTGATATCCAGCCCTTCTTCAAATCCCATTTTATCGATGGCGTCGCCGGAAAAAGCGCTCACGGCAACGGACACATCCTGCATGGACTGTTCGCGTTTCTGTGCGGTGACGGTGACTTCTTCGAGAACGGATTGTTGGGAGAGGGCGGGTACGGTACCGAGTGTAGCGGTCAGTGCGATGGCGCTGGCCAACAGTTTGCGGCCCGACGGGTATGTTGTTTTTTGCTCTGCGTCAGAATGGTGAAGGCTGCTGCGATTTGGTGCAGTCATTTTTTTCTCCTTGTGATCGCGCGTGTTCCGTATATATCCGAGCTGGATTGCACGATATGAAAGCGGGCGTCTTTGCCCGGGATGCACGACAATGTTGCATTGCCGCGATTTGACTGGATGCGTTTAGTAAGGCGTCCAGAAAAAAGAGCGCCAGAATGACAGGGCTCTGGGAAAACCCTATCAAATATTACGGCTTGATCGCAATTTTGTTTCTAATGGGAGGGAAGAGGAGGGGCGGTGGTATCGATTCTTTCACCCTTCTGGGCGGGCAAGTACTGGGTATGAGTTTTCAGAACCGCTGTTGATACATCCCTGTACGCTGCGGCGGCGACGTCCCTGTCGCCGACGCTTCTGAAAACTCATACCCAGTACTTGCCCTTAACATCAGGGTATTTGACTCTGTTAAAAAGTGAATTACTTGGTCAAACGCAACATCAGCTTCATCATTTTGTCTGCGACCTTTCCATAGGGCGGCATCAACAGTTTCAAGGGATCCAGCGGGCCCTGATAGAACACCGGGCGCAGCTTGGAAAAAGTGATAAACCCCTCGTAACCGTGATAATGGCCCATGCCACTCTCTCCCACACCACCAAACGGGATATCGTGTTGGCCGACGTGCAGCACGGCATTGTTGACACTGACGCCACCTGACATCACATGGTCAATATAGTAATCGCGCAACGCTTTATCGTTGGTAAACGGATAAATCGCCAGCGGGCGGTCGCCGCGGTTGATGTACTCGGCCACTTCTTCACGGTTTTTGTAGGTCTTGATCGGCAGTAACGGACCGAAAACTTCCCGCTGCATGACTTCCATCTCTTCGCTGACATTGATCAACAGGTGGGCGGGGAATTTCTGGATGCTGTCGTCGCGGCTGCCCTGGCCATCGGTGAGATCGATGGCATTGGCACCTTTCGCGATTGCGTCATCGAGGGTTTTCCACAAGCGGTGAAAGGAAGTTTCATCGATCACTGCCGTATAGTCCGGGCTCTGGATATCCGGGTAGCGTTTCTTGAACACTTTCCTGGCCTTTTCCACGAAGGCATCCACCTTGTTTTCTGGCAGCAGCAGGTAGTCCACCGTGGTACAGATCTGTCCGGCATTGAACAGTTTCCAGAACAGTACACGCTCGCAGGCGGTATCAATATCAAAGTCGGGGCCGATAATCGCAGGAGACTTGCCTCCCAGTTCCAGTGTGACCGGTGTCAAATTGGCGGCGGCAGAAGCCATGACTTTGCGCCCGGTGTTACCCGAGCCGGTGAAGATCAGATGGTCGAATTTCAGTTTGGAAAATTCGATCCCCACACCGCCGGTTTCTTCGATAAATACCAGTTTGTCTTGCGGGAAGTAGTCCCCACTGATGCGTTGCAGTAATGCGGTGAGGTTGCGGGAGTTTTCCGACATTTTCACCATCGCCCGATTACCGGCGGCAAAGATATTGATCAGGGGGCCAAAGGATAGATTGACCGGAAAGTTCCATGGGACGATCACGCCGATCACCCCTAAGGGTTGTGGAATCACCCTGCTGGACGAGGTAGGGAATGCGGTGAAATCGGTATGGCGACGCTGTGGCTTCATCCATTTTTTAAGGCGCTTGATGGTGTCTTTGATACCGTCCAGCGCGGGGAAGATTTCTGCAAACAGGGTCTCGTGGTGAGAGCGGTTGCCGTAGTCGGCGCTGACGGCGCGCACGATCTCGTCTTGATGGTCGCGGATCATTTGCGCGAGGGACTTGAGATCTTTGACCCGTTCGTCATAGGTCGGGTTTGGAGCGGCCAGGTATGCCTTGCGCTGTTGCGCCAGCAGGGAGGAAAGTGCTATCTGATCGCCGGGTTGTTCGGACTGGATGGTCACTTCCTGCGTCACGGTTTGATCTTTATCATTTATTGTTCCGGTGCTCATCAGGGATTACCTTGGTTTCAATTCAGAGGCATGGATAAAGGCGTAAATAAAAAAACGGTCAACAGACACGGCAGCATAATGCAATTTCAGCCGTATTTGTTGACCGATGGTTTCAAGGTGTTGACCTTTTGTGCAGGAGAGCCTGCTTCAGTTCATTTTGCGTTTGACGCTACCTTCTGGTCATGGACCTCTTCCTGACCTTCCACTTCTTTCTGGCTGAGTTCCGCCAGGGCCAATAGCAGAGGAGATACCCGGGATTCATGCAATTCCCGGGTGATGTCATCCAGCTGCAGTTGCAGCTGGCTGCGTTCCACTTCCAGGTTCAGGGGCTCATTACCACTGGGTGTGGACTGGAATGGCGCTGGAAGAGGCTCTACGCCCGGTGCGAATCCGGGTGCCCCGGCCGGTAGTTCCGGGCTGGCCGCCGGGCGCTCAAACTCGCCAAACAGGGAGTTGGCGCGGTAGCGCCCGGTGTCGTCATCCATTTCCAGCGGGCTGGATTTTGCGCCATCGCCCCGGTCGCTGGTATCGATACTCAAGTCGTTTCCGAATACCCGCGACCAATCGTTGGGGTAGTAAGCGCCATCCACCGGGCCGAAGGCGGGATCGTAATTGCCGCCATTGCGGCCACCCTGCAGGTTGGCTGCGATGTCCTCGGTCTCTTTGGAAATCAGCCGGCCGTGCAGTTCCGGTGCCTGTCGCTCCCATTCCCGGGGCGGGTAAATGTAATCCTGATGGAGTTGCGACAGGGTGATGTTGTCCACAAGCACATCGTTGTTGATCTTGGTTTCGTCAGTATCGATATTGTCTTCGGGGTTCTGGTCCGGGCCGTTATTGTCATCATCGGTAATGGTGGCGGTATTACTGGTCTGCTGGATTTCGACATCCAACGGATAGTCCACGATAACCGCAAAGGTAATGCTGCCTTGTTCACCCGGCGCAAGTGATCCCACATCGAAGGTGAATGTATCACCGTTCTGCACCCATCCAGGCGTGGAGTTGGCGGCATCGAAGCTGGTGTTGGGGGGCAGGGTTTCGGTGATCACGACACCGGTAGAGGTGGCGTTGCCGCGGTTGCCGTATTCCAGGGTGTAGACAACGGATTCGGTGGGGCGCGGTTCCACACCCTTGTCGTCCTTGTCGATATACAGATCCACGAATTCGACGAAGAATTCTTCACTGTCCTGGTTATTCTCCGGCACACGGTCCTTGCCATTTTCCCCGTCGTCGTCCACCACCACCGTGTTGATCTGGGGCGCTATGTCCGCGGGTACGGATTCCGCCACTACGGCAGACAGGGTGAGCGAAGCACTCTCACCGGCGGCGAGATCGCCGATATTCCAGGTGACTGTGCCTGCTTCCAGGTCGATCACCCCGCCATTGCTGGCTGTGAAATCCGTAAACAGCGCAGTGTCAGGCAAAGTATCCGTCACCACCACCCCGGTGCCGTCCTGAGTGCCCTCATTGCTGACTTCAATGGTCCAGCTGATGGGATCACCGGGGTGAGTGGGATCATCGAAGTTCTCGATTTTGTCGACTACGTAATCCACGTAGGTGATATCGAAGTCTTTACCATCGCTGTTGTTGTCCGGTGTCGGGTCTTCCCCGTTGTTTCCATCGTCGTCGACGGTCACCGAGTTGGTCTGGGTGGGGATGGTTTCGGGCACGGAATCGTTGATCACCGCGGAAATAGTGAAGGTGAACGAATCGCCCACGGCCATATCGCCAATTTCCCAGGTGACGGTGCCGGCTTCCAGATCAATCACACCACCGTCGCTGGCGACAAAGTCGTGGAACAGGCTGGTGTCCGGCAGGGTGTCGGTAACGACTACCCCGGTGCCGTCCTGGTTGCCCTCGTTGGAGACGGTGATGGTCCACTCGATGGGATCGCCGGGGTGGGCGGGATCGTCGAAGTTTTCTTCCTTGGTGATGACGTAATCCGGACGACCATCGATGGGCGTGTTGTCATCGTTGTCGTTATCGTCGGGATCCTGTTCCGGGCCGTGTTCACCATCGTCTTCGATACTGGTGAAATTATTGGTCTCCTCCACACCCGCGGGCAGTGGATCGACGATGGTGACGGCGAACTCGACAGTGCCGGTTTCGCCGGCGGCGAGGTCGCCAACGTCGAAGCTGAAGGTGCCATCGCCGTTGTCCACCCAGCCGGCGGTGGATGCGGCCGCATCGAAGCTGGCATATTCCGGCAGGGTTTCGGTGATCACCACACCGGTGGCATCGGCGGTGCCGTTGTTGGCGTAGTTGAGGGTATAGACCACGGCATCGCCGGGTTCGGCGGTGATACCGCCGTCATCCTTGACGATGGCGAGGTCGATATATTCGATATCGAAGTCCTCTTCGTCGGTATTGTTTTCCGGCGTCGGGTCTTCGCCGTTTTCGCCGTCATCTTCCACGGTGACCGAGTTGGTCTGGGTGGGGATGGTCTCGGGCACGGATTCGTTGACGACTGCCGACAGTGTCAGGGTGATGGAGTCACCGGCGGCCAGGTCGCCGATTTCCCAGGTGACGGTGCCGGCGGCCAGATCGATCACGCCGCCATCGCTGGCGACAAAGTCGTGGAGCAAACTGGTGTCTGGCAGGGTGTCGGTGACCACCACACCGGTACCGTCCTGGTTGCCCTCGTTGGATACTTCGATGGTCCAGCTGATGGTGTCGCCGGGATTGGCTGGATCGTTGAATTCCTCGATCTTGTCGATGACATAATCCGGCGTGGCGATGATGGGAGTGACATCGGTGTCGGTGTTGTTTTCGGGCGTTGGGTCAGCGCCATCGTCTGTGTCGATAGAGACGGTATTGGTCGTCTGTTCTACGCCGGCCGGCACCGGATCGACGATGGTGACAACGAGCGTGGTACTGCCAGTGGCGCCGGCTGCAACGGTGCCGACGTCAAATGTCAGGGTGTCGCCATTGAGAGTCCAGCCGGGGTTGTCGGCGGGGTCGAAGGTGACGAAGTCCGGCAGGGTTTCGGTAATCACCACGTTGGTGGCATCGACCGTGCCGGTGTTGCCGTAGTCGAAGGTGTAGGTGACTTCTTGGCCGGGCACGGCCGGGTTGGCCTCATCGATACCGCCGTCATCCTTGTTGATAAACAGATCGAAGGCTTCGATTTCGGCGGTGACTTCGTCGCTGGTTTCGTAGTCGTCCAGGTCACCGCCTTCACCGTCGGCACCGGTGCGCTCGGCGGGGTCGTCACCGTCGATGCTGGTCCAGTCGACGGTGGTGTTGTTGGTCGTACTCTGGCCGACGGCGGCGGGGTCAGAGGTCACCTGAGCGTCGATGGTAATGGTGATTACGGTAGTGCTGTCGATCACGCTGATATCCAACAGCAACAGGTTGTCGGTGGAGCTGTCGATCACCTCCGGCGAGCCGCCGGTAACGTCTATCTGTACGTCGTTCACGCCGGACAGGTAGGGAGGCAATGCGTCCGCAATATGCACGTTGTAGGCATCGGCACCGCTGCTCGGGTCCAGTTGCACGGTGATCTGATATTGGGCGGTTCCGCCGAGTGTCAGCGGTGTGGGGCTGAGCAGTTCTTTGTCGACGACTACTTCGGGTTCCACCAGATCGACGGTAGCATCGTCGCTGATCTGGCCTTCGAACCCGGGCGTGTCGGCGTCGGTGTCGTAGTTGAGGGTGGCCTCGTTGGTCAGGGTGGTGCCTTGTTGATTGTCGACGACATTGGTAACACGCAGCCGGTAGGTGAAGGTGACGGTTTCGGTGGTGCTGTTGTCGGTATCGGTATTCACCAGGGTACCGAAATCGAAAGCGACGGTATTGCTACCCGGGTCGTTAATGACTGTGATCTGATCGAAGTCGATATTAATCGCGTCCGGGTTGTTGGCGGTAACGCTGACCAGGTCCACGAACTCGAAGCCGGGGCCATAATTGTCGAGGATCTCGCCGATCAGTGTGGCCTCGGGCAGGGTCAGCACCGTTTCGAAGGTGACGATTTCGCCAATGGTGGCTTCGGTGTCATCGTTGAGACTGTCGTTCTGGCTGGTGGAAACCAGGTTCTTTTCGATCAGCGGGTCCGGCACCGACAGCAACGCGTTGTCGCTGTTTGCGTAGTCGTTGAGGGCGCCGCCCTCACCGTCGGCGCCGGTGCGCTCGTTGTCGTCCTCACCATCGAGACTGGTCCAGTCGACGCTGGCGGTGTTGTCGACGGTGCTGCCGGCGAGCGCATTGGTGAGCGAGCCGCTGACAGTAATGGTGACGGTACTGCCCGGTACCAGGTCCAGTTCCGCCTGCGGATTCAGCACCAGTTCGTTGCCGACGATTTCAAAGTATCCCGAGATGTCCGTCGTTTCCGCGTCGGTCTGCAGGATTGCGATAAATGTGGCATTCACCAACCCGTCGGGCAGCGGATCGTTGAAGCTGATGTCGTAAGCGGTGGTGCTGCTGCCGTCGTCGGGATTGGTGACGGTAATGGTGTATTCGACCGGGTCGCCGTTGTCGGCTTCGGTGACGTTGACGGATTTGTCGATCTGCAACTGTGGTTCGATCACAGTGATGGTGGTGCTTTCGGTCACCTGACCGTCGTCGGGGTCGGTATTGGTGCCGTTGCCGTTCAGATCCCAACGGAATTCCGCCTCGTTGGTCAGTTCCACACCAGACTGGTTGCTGTCCACATTCAGGACGCGCACGGTGTAGACAAGCCCCACCAGATCCGCTTCGTTGAGGCCGTTATTGCCGCCGATATTGATCAGGTCGGCGGTGCCGAAACTGATCTCGCCGGTGGCGCCCGCTGCCGGCGGAGTGAAGACCACACTGCTGGGATCGATATCTTCGCCGATATAGATTTCGTCGAGGCTGACGAACTCCACTCCTTCGGGCAGGGTGTCGAGGATCTCCGCCATGGGCGCACTGCCCTCGGGCACCAGGAAGGAGGCGAAATAGGTCACCAGCTCACCGATCACTGCCTCTTCGTTGCCGTTGTAATCGTCGTCGATGGAACTGCTGACCACGACTTTGCCGGCCTCCACCGGATCCACCGTGAAATTGGTGGTGCCGCTGGTTTCGTAGTCGTTGAGACCGCCGGGACCGTCGGCGCCGGTGCGCTCGTTGGGGTCATCGCCGTCGATGCTCTGCCAGTCGACGGTGGCGGTATTGGAAACTTCGGTACCGGCGACCACGGTGCTGATCACCTGTGCATCGACCACGATGGTCAGCGTCGCGCCCTGTGGCAGGTCGAAGGTCGCGCCGGGAATGGTTTCCACGGTGTTGCCGGTGACCTGGAAGATACCGGTAAGGTCGGTGTCCATTCCGTCGACCGTCAGTATGGCGCTTTCCAGTGCCACATTGGTCAGCTCCGGCGGCAACGTATCGCTGAAGGTGGCATCGAAGGCGTCGGTATCGGAGAAGCCGGTATGCGAGACGACGATGGTGTATTCCACCAGGTCGTTCGCGTCGATGCGGCCGAGGCTCTCGGTCAGCGATTTCTGCACCTGCAGATCCGGTTCGATCACGGTGACATGGCTTGCGGATGCCTTGCCGTGGCCAGTGGGGTTGTCCACGCCGTCGGCGGTATCGTCCCAGAAAAACTGTGCGCGATTGTTGAGTTTGTCGCCGCTCTGGTTATCGGCGACATTCTGCACCAGCACCTGGTAGGTGATGGTAATGGTCTCGTCGGTGGTGTTGTCGCGGTTGCTGTTGGTCAGGTCGCCGAGATCGAAAGTCACCTTCTGGCCACTGACCGTACCGTCCAGGGTGTTCAGGTCCACCGTGGAGTCGATGTCACCGGAAAAATCGACACTGGTAACCCCGATAAATTGCAGCCCGGTATCCAGGGTGTCCACCAGGCTGGCGCTCGGGGTTTCGCCCTCGGCGATGGTCAGCGTTACCGAGTAGGTGATTACCTCGCCGATCACCGCCTCGTTATTGGCATTGGTATCGGAGTTGATACTGGTGCCGACCAGGGTTTTCTCCACGGTATTTTCGCGGATCGAGACCAGCGCATCGTCCTGCCAGTTGATATTGGAATTGCCTTCTGTGTAGTCGTTGCCGCCGTCGAGGGCGCCGTAGGCTTCCAGCTGCGCGGTATTTTCTATTTGCTGATTGGGCTGCACATCGTCGGTGGCCACCAGGTCGTAGGTGATGACAATGACGTTGCTGCCATCGGTGGTGGGACCGGTATCGGGATCGCGGCCCTCGTTGAGGGCGCCCTCGTCGGCGGATGGGTCGTCCAGGGTGATGCCGCCGCTGAACAGGTCGCCGCTGTAACTCACCGGTGTGCCGTTGCCGGTGAACACCTGCAGGTTGAGGCCACCGCTGGGAATTTCGAAGCCGTCGGGTAGCGTGTCGCTGATGGCAATATTGAAGGCATCGGAGCTGCCGGAGTTTTCCACCACGATGGCAAAGCGAACCGTGTCGCCGGCGTCCACGTTGCTGAGGTCGGAGTCGATCGGTGTGGTGTCGAGGTTCTGGCTGGTGATGTCGCCGCTCCAGGGCGCACTGCCATTGTCGGGACTGCCGGCGGGATCAAAGGCCACCGGTCCGGGGGGCGTCGGATCGAGTTGGCCATTCGGATCATCGGTGGAAATCACGCCCTTGGTGACGTCGATCGACGGCGACAGTACCTGCACCAGAGTACCGTCGGGGTCCAATACGGTGGTGGAATTGGTGCTGTCGATACTGACCGAGGCCATATTGGTCAGGAAAAGGCCGTCGGTAAACGGCACATCCTGCACCTCCACGGTAAACAACAACTGCACGGTGCCGCCTGCGGAATTGAGCTGTTCGACAGGATCGAAGGTCCAGGTAATGGCGTTGTTGGCGGTGTCCGCGCTGGTGGTGACATTGTCGCCGTCCAGGTAACCGTCGGGCCAGTTGCCGAAGTCGGTGCCCGGGCCGAAGCCCCACTGGTTGACGCCGGGGGTGGTGGCGCCGTTGCCGGTATCGACAAAAATGGGCGCTATCGCCTCGAACACCGGCTGCGGCAGGTAGTCCGTAATCGACATTCCCAGGGTATCGAGTGTCGCCAGCTCAAGCGTCAGGGCAAAGGTTACGGCATCGCCGACGCGGATCTCGTCAAGGTCATTGGGGTCGGTACTGCCGTTGACGGCATAGACGCTTTTGTCCGAATCGGCCCCCTCGATAGTGATCTGTTCTGAGCTGCTGTTGTCCACCGCTTCGCCGTTAGCGGAGGCGGCATTGGCATCGATGGTGGCCTGGTTGCCGATGACATCCAGTGAGTTCACTGCTTGACCGGTGGCGAGGTATTGCTCGCGGATGGTGGCCTCGTAGGTGACCACAATGGTCGTGGTGCCGTCCACGATGCTGTCGGCGAACAGGTCTCCGTTGAGGCTGCCGTCGCTGATGCCCAGGTCGATCAGCTCCTGGGATATATCGATGTTGATGGTGGTCTCGCCGCTACCACCGTCCTCGCTGACGGTGGCGTTGTCGGTACTGGAGGGGCCGTAGGTGGTGCCGTTGTAGAACAGCTCGATGGTGATCGAGCCTTCGTCTATCTGCAGGCCGTCGCCGAGTATGTCCGACAGCACCAGGTCCTCCAGCTGCATATAGTCGGAGACTTCGACGGTCAGGGTATATTCCAGCCCGTCGCCGGGGGTGAAGCCTTCCGCGCCGGTATCGTTGACCAGGACCACGTCTTTCTGCACCGCGGTGGCGGTGGCGGTGATGGTATCGGTGTCGTCGTCGCTGATTTCCTGTTCCTGATATGTGCCGGTGATGGAGGCGGTGTTTGTTACCGCGTCGTTGGCACCATCGTTGATCACGATAGGATCGCCATTGGCATCTACGTCCGGCACATAGCCGGTGTAGGTAATAACGATATCGTTGTCGGCGAGTGTGCCTTCTACCGGGTTGAGGAATTCGACCACCAGTTCCGCGTCGTTGTTGGCGCCTTCCGGTGGTTCGGTAACCGTGTAGTCAACGCCTTCCTGTAACACATTACCGGCGGAGTCGCTGACCACCACAGTGCCCGGCATATAGTAGAAGTTGTTGGGCACCTGCTCGGTTACCACCAGGTTTTCGATGGTGGACATATTGGCGATATCCACGGTCACGGCCCAGGTCACCGGTTCACTGGGGCCGGTGACAGTTTCGCCGTCATCGCCGATGGAATCGTTGTCGCCGTCGCCGTCCCGCGCTTCCTTGTCCACCTTCATTACCGTGGGGGTGATGCTGGTTTCTATCTCACTACCAGTGATGGGTGGATCAATATCCGGGTTGTTCAGCGGATCGTTGCCGTACATAAACCCTGGGCGCGCATAGACCGGAATGGGTACGCCCACCTCGGCGCCGGCGGCTTCGTCGAGCAGTATCGAGACGGTGAATTCGTAGGCCGGCTGGTCCTCAGTGAAGGAACCGAATGGCAGTTCGACGGCGTACCAGGTGGAGCCTTCCGGGCCCACTGGTGGCAGCGGAATGGCACCGGTCTGGTTGAGATCGTAGGGATGGTACTCTAGCGGGTTGCCGTTGCTGTCCACCCACTGTCCGTTCTCTACGGTATAGGTTTCAAAGCTGGCGCCCAGCAGCCCATCCACGCTTTGGACTTCGATCCCCGGACCCACAACCACATCCATAAACGGCCCGTAGCCGGTATCAGAACTGTTGTTTTCAAATACGAAATTCACCTCGGTGGTTTCGTTGATGAAGTCTTCCGATGGGGCATCCACCGTTGCGGTAGGGTTCGCCACCATCAGTGCTTCCCAGCTGCCCTGCAGCAGCTTGGAAAACACGATATCGGTTTCCACTTCGCCTTTCTGTTGCTCCAGCTCCCAGTCGCCGCCGCGCAGGGCGCTGCCGGTCGCATCGTCGGAGGCGGCCACATCGGCATTGGTCAGTTGCGCCAACTGATCGATAAAGTTTTCGCCGGTCTGGCTATAACCCGTACTGCAGCCGTACAGCAGGATATCGGCATTTTCGCTCAGTCCGGCTGACCAGCTTTGCAGCTGAGCGCGGTGGCTGTCTGCATCGGACGCGGTGAGGGAAGTCAGGGATAGTTCTTCACCACCGACATCAATACCGCCAGCGCCACCGTGAGAAATAATGTGAACCGCATCGAATGCAGTGCCGGACGCTGTGCTGATTTTCTGCAGCAGGCTGGTGACTGTTTGCAGGCTGTCATCCCCGTCCAGTGTCAGTAGGGTAATGCTGCGCTCGCCGATGGTGATCTGTGTGCTGTCTTCATGGTGGGTGACCGAATCTGCCTGCTGCAACAGATCATCCACCAGTGACTGGGCGTCATCCAGTTGTAAATCGATCACCACCAGTTCCTGACGGGGGGGATCGGAATCCTGATCGCTGTTGATGGCCGAGGGTTCGCTGTTCTCGTTCTGCTTTTTCTTGTCTGCAGTTTCTATCGTTACCGCAGTATCTCCGTCGTCAGTATTGAATCCCGCGGAACCCGGCCCGGAATCCCCGTTGTGCTGGCTCACATCTGCCGCCACCGAGGCATCCAGCAATACCCGCTTTTCCAGTGAGCGACGCAGGCTGGTGAGTTGGCGGCCGTGCAGGTTGATGGCCTGAGCCAGGGATGATCTGGAAAACTCGTTGAGTTCCATGGGGTACCTCGTTCCTTGTGGCTTTCTCGGCGGCATTCCTGGCCGCTCGGAAAAATTAACTGTGCGCGACGGTCAAACGCCGCTTTCCCGGATCACGACACCCGCAATCCGGTCCGTCAGTAGTTTCAGTAAACTCACTGGTTCACCAAACAGCACCAGGTGTCCGGTGCGTTGTGCGGTAGAGAGCATTTTTTCTCCGTCGTTAGCGATGGAGAAATTCACCAGGTGCAGCGCTTCTGCACTGCGCTCAGGGTCGTCCGGCAGCGTCTGCAGTGGGCCACCGTAATCGGATGCCAGTGCGGGGTCCTGAATCTTGCGTGAGGCGATCTGGTCTACGCTACTGACGGTGACAGCAACCGGTTGCCAGCCTCCGTCCAGAAACAGGCGGCCGTACATCGGGTTATTTTCGCGTGGCGTCAAGCGTGTGATTTGCTGAGAGCGGCCGTAGGCACGCCCGCGCAATGTGGTGCGATCGACGATAGTAATAAACGGTTGATTGAGATCCAGGTACTGGCCGCTATGCAAGCCGGGAAGAATCCAGTCCACATGACCGGATACCTTGGCGATGATTTCCAGCTGTTGTTTTTCTGTATGCAAGGTTCGCAATAGCTGCTGTTTACTGAGCAGATCCTGCAGGTACACACCATCCAGGGCGTCCAGGCTTTCTGCAAAGCCGTCGCTATCCTGGCGCCGTTGCAGAAGTTGCAGCTCCTCTTCGGTACGGGCAATGCGATAGTCCAGCTCCGGGTCTTGCAGGCGTGCGATCACGGCGCCAGTTCGGATTTCACTGTCCGGTTTCAGGTCCAGGGATTCCAGTACAGCCCCTGCCGGCGCCATCACTTTCTGGCTATCTGCAAAGAAGGTGCTGGCGGGGAGTTGCACCGGCCACGGCAGAGGGATCAGCAGCAGCGCTGTGAGCACTGTCAGTGCACCGAGAAACTTCGGGTTGAGCAGGCGAAGGTAGTTTGTCACTTTCTGCAGTGGAGACATTCCGTTACTTTCTACCGTCTCATTTTCGCTGCCTGGTGATGGTCTCTGATTCGAATTTTTACGCATGATTGGCCGCTTATCCTGCTCCTTGAGGAAATTGATAAAGGCAAGGGTTTCCCGAACACTGGGAACTACTAGCAGCAGCCCCACACAGATCAGAAGGATCAACACTCCGGCGGCCTTGAACAACAGCTGGTAGGCGGCATAGCTGATCAGCATGAAGACCGATATACGATAGAGCAGGCCGGCAATGCCAAACAGGATCAATAGTTTCTGTCGACGATTGGTCGGCGGCGTTGGCTGACGCACCAGCACCCCCCAGGCCCACTGGCGTAAGGTCGAAGTAGCGGTCTGTTGCAGGTTTTTTTCTCCTGTGAAATCGCTCAGCAGGTAATAGCCGTCGAACTTCATCAATGGGTTGGCATTGATCAGCAGCGTGGTGATCAGAGAGGTGGTGAAAAGGTAAAATGCCAGGGATCGCATAGAGCCGTCGTCCAGCAGGCACCAGGTTGCCGCCGCGGCCACTCCGAGTGTTGCCTCAAACAACACGCCACCGGCGGAAATATGCAGACGTGCGCGTCGTGGCAAGCGCCAGGCATCGGTGATTTCACTGAACATGATCGGGAACAGTGCGATCAATCCAACGCCGATGCTGTTGGCGCGCACGCCGTACAGGCGCGCGACACTGGCGTGGCCCAGTTCGTGGAACAGACTCAGTAGCAGGTAGCAAAGGAAAAATGTCACCGCACCTGCGGCGTTCCAACTGGCACTGAAGTAGGCGAGAAACTCTGGCCAGTGCTGCCCGATTGAGAGTGCAGAGGCAATTGCAACCAGCCCCAGAAAAGCGTAAAAGGCCGGATAAGCGGTGCAGCGGGCCAGGGGACGTAACAGGTAGCTGCTCAGGTTGGGAATAAAAAGTGGCCTGCGCCAGAATACGGTTTTCTGCAGTGTTTGCAGACGTTGCTGTTGTAGATTGATGCTCGCGAGTTTCCGTTCAATTTCCTTACTACTGCTCTGCAGTAGTTCATTGTCCTTGACGAAGCGGGCCACGGCCTCCACTTCTTCGGCGCTGATGGCACAGCCGTGATCGCGCGCGATACGATTGGCAATGGCTTGCGGGCTTCTGAAGTGCCAGTAGTGCAGTACCAGTAATTCCAGCTCTCCGAGCTCGAGATACTGACCACGCAGGGGATCGTACAGCATCCAGGTGGTATTGCCCTCGCTTTCGCGCACCGGGTGGAACTGCAGGTCACTGCGCAATGGCGGTAGCGCTCGCTCCTCGATATCAGAAGTGCGAGTGTCCGGTGGCTCTGTGGTAGTGGCGGAACACTGGGGTTGCACGGTTACCTCTTTTTACCTCTACCTCTTTGCTTGCCTTGCATGCACGCCTAGATACCAACCCAGCGGCGGGCGCTGGCCAGTGGTCGGCGCAACAGGTAATAGACAAGGGGAACGCGCGTACCGTAGATGCGGGCGTGACCGCGAGTATTGATCCGGATCTGTGCCCGGTCTTGCTGAATACTGGCCAGCAGGCGATAGCTGGCGGGGAGGTTCTCGCCCTCGGCAGTAAGCAGGCTGTGGTAGCGCAATTGCCCCCTGATCGGCGAGAGTGGATCTGACTCGGCGTAAAATACCGTTTGGGCATTTTTTGGTAACGGAATGGCGTCTGCTGTGGGCAGATCAATCTGGATCTGTCGTGCGTGGGGCTGAACGATCTCCATCACTTTTTCGCCGGCGTAGATACGGCGGCCGATCCAATCGGAAGGGTCCGTATAGATGGCCACGCCCGTTGCCGGTGCTTTCACCCGGGTTTTGTCCAATAAGGTTTGCTGATAGCTCAGGTCAAGATTGCGGATGGAAAGATCGGTTTCTGCTTGTGCCAGTTTGTGGCCAGCCGCGGCCTGCTGGAAGTTGTACTGACGGGTCATGCGCAGGCGCTCCCGATACAGCGCAATCTCCTGCTGTACGCGATCAATCTCTGCGGTGACTTCAGCGTCTTCCAGGGTGAAAAGCAGTTGCCCGTTTTGTACCTTCGCATTGGGAGGGATATTGATCTCGCGGATCACGCCATCGGTGCGTGCGGAAACAATACGTGGCTCGATCGCCGCCAGTGTGGCTGGCGCGAGTACGCTCTGGCGTACCGGGATCAGGCAGATTCCGGCAAACACTGCGGCCAGAATCAGAGGTCGACGTGCGCACAGACGACGCAGGGAAAATCGGCGCGCGCCGCGCAGTGCCAGTAATGCCTGCTGAACCGAGTCCGCCAGCTCGCGCACTATTTCCTGCTCCTGTTGGGAAAAAGCTTTGGCCCTCAATAAAGCAAGGCATCCCTCTTCCCCATTCCGTCCCAGTGGTATCAATATTAAGTGGTGTGCTTCCTGTGCCTTTTGATCGCCGTCTTTTGGTGCTGCAGTGGAGAACTGGACTTGCAGCAGCCGCTGTTTTTTGGCGGCTGCAAAGTGTTTTTGCACCTGCCGACGCCAGCGGACCGCTTCGCTACTGGTCGCATCAATGGTGGTGACATTGGATGCTGCAATGAGTTTTAAGTTGGCGCCAGAAAAAAACAGGCAGCTGTCAAACTTCAACAGTTGCTGACTGTCACTACAGGTTATGCGCGCGATCTGTTGCGCACTGGTTGCAGTACGCAAACTTTTCTCGATCGCGAGAAAGCTGTTGAGTTTTTCCAGGAGCCTCGCATCCATATCAATTGGCCCCCTGGGTTTTTGGGGCCGGTTTGGCGGTGCCGTCGGCGAGAAGGTCTTTGGCTTTATCGCGCATGGTAAAACGCGCTTCCCCGCTCATGCCGGAGATCAGCAGATCCGGTGCGGAGATACTTGCGGTTTCTTTTTCGATATGCCCGATCACCCGTACCGTGCGGGTCACCGGATCCACTACCGGAACAATGCGTTTCAACGTGGCCGTGTACTGATGACCGGTTTCGTTGATGGCTACGGAGAATTGATCGCCAATGGATATTTTCTCCAGCCAGCCCGAGGGAATAATCGCTTCCACTTCCAGGCCGCGGTTGTCCACCAATTCGAGCAGCGGCGCGCCTACATCCACCCGTTGGTGTGGCTCGACGCTGCGGCTCACCACAAAGCCATCAAACGGCGCGCGCACGGCACAATAGCCATTGCGATGGGTGAGCACCTTGGCCTTGGCGGTGGCCTCTGCCAGCTGTGCTTCGCTCTGCACCATTTCCAGTTCACTGATATTGCCACCGAGCTGACGCAGGGAAATATTGGCTTCCAGTTGTCGGCGGGCCAGCGCCTGTTGGGATGCGGCGCCTTCGAGTTCTGCCTCGAGTTCGGTGCAATCAAAGCGCGCGAGCAGTTCGCCTTTTTCAAAACGGTCGCCGGCTCTTACGCGGACCTGTGTAAGTCGGGCGGCCAGTTCACTGGAGAGCTGTACGCGGCTGAGCGCATTGAGTTTGGCGGGCGCGCTTTGCGAGGTTTCTGCCAGCACCTGGCTACACAGCGGGAGCAGTCCCAGTATCAGGGTTACCAGCAGGCGAGGGCGCAATTGGGGGTGCATTCGGACTTGCATATGGGGTACCACGAAACCATCTACCACAAAGTTTTATTGCGCCCGGGGCCACCCGGGCTGCTTCGGAGCGTTCCTCGGCCTTATCGGCCACAGCGGTCACCAGTGCGCGGCGGCCTGGCCGTCCTCACGGATTTCCGCCTCGCGTTTTTCAACGCCCTGTGGGTTGTAGCCGCCGGTGGGCAGCAGCTCCATGCTGGCGCTCTGGGTGCGCAGGTCGGCCACCTGTTGCTCAATCACTTCCAGCGGTTGTCGATAGTCGATATAGAACTCGGGCTGGAAACCCACTGCATTGCTGAGGCGGCCATTGGCGCTGCGCCAGTCGGCATAACTCACATCCCGCTGCACACTGGATACCAGCGCCTGGGTGGCAGCGTGGATACTTTCCAGCTCGGTGCCCTGGCTGGATTGCCAGCGGGCGCGGGACTGGCTCGCCATTGCCCGGTCGAGCTCCGCCATTTCCGCCGCATAACCGTGGTTCAGTTGTGCCCGCTGCAGGTGGCTGTAGGCCAGGTCCACCTGGGTGAGCACAGCGACGGTCAATGCCGCACGGCGCACATCGCCCAGGCGCTCGGTATCTTCGGCATAACCCACCAGATCGCGGCCGGCGACTACCGTGCCGAGCAGGTCCCAGGTCAGCCGCAGGCTGCTTTCGGCCCAGTCGTTGTAGAGCAGGTAGCTGTTGTCGTCGTAGAAATAACCGGTGCGCAGTTCCAGGCCCGGGAGGAGCTGCAGGCAGGCCTTGCGGATTTCCGTGGCGGCGATGCGCTGGCGGTAATCCTCTTCAAGCAGTTCCGGGCGGTTGCGCAGGCTGTACTGCTCCAGTTCCAGTACGCTCATCTCATTGAACGGGCTGCGCAGTACATCGCTCTGGCTGGCGCGGACGGTGAACTGGCTGCCCGGCGGCAAGCCCATCAGTGAGGCGAGTTCCATCTTGGCGTTGTGCATATCGCCTTCCAGCGCCAGTAATTGCTGCATCAGATCCAACAGGTCGCGACGGTATGAGAGGCTGGCCTCGGTCTGGCGCAGACCCCGCTCGGCGCTCTGGCGGGATTTTTCCAGTGCGCTTCGGGTCTGTTCGATCAGAGCAGGTAACTGGTTCTGGGCGCGCTGGGCGGCGGCGGCCATCCAGAAGGCATATTCCACGTCGGTGATGACGTTGTGCATCAGCTTGCGCTGGCGCTCAATGGCAATCATCACCCCATCGGCAGCCTGTTTGGCAGACAGGTAATTGATGCCAAAGTCGAGCACATTCCAGGACAGTTCCAGCCCGGAGGTGCTGTAGGTTTTGTCCAGGGAGGTGGATTGTGCGAGGGATTCATTGCCATTTACATCTTCGCTGCTGGAGAAATGTTGCTTGTTGCGGTGGTTATAGCCGGCGCTGGCGGCAATCTCCGGCAGCATATCCCAGCGCGACAGACGCAGGTTGCGGTCGGCAACCACCGCTTCCATCAGTTTCAGGCGGTTGTCCATGTTGTAGGCGATAGCGCGGGCGATGGCTTCATTGAGGTCGATGGGGCCTGTCACCGGTTGCTGATTGCCAAAGGCGGTTTGCCAGTCACCGCTGGCGCGTTGATCGATAGTGGCGTCGTCCATGGCTTCCGGCTGTACGGAGCATCCGTGCAATACAGACAGGGAGACCAGTGTGAGGCTGAATGCCGCAAAAGGGGCCAGGCGCATATCTCTTTGTCCTTATCGGCGTTATAGACTTCTTGAGGCGCAAAACGGCTGCGCCCGTAAAATCTAGTACAGCCGGCCGACTGCTCGCCCCTGTTTCCTCTACTGAGGTTGAAATCCGCGCGGGTATTACGGCGTGGTAGTTGGAGCTTGCGACATCTGGCGTGGGCTTTTGCAAAAATGGTGTTGTTCATTTATTGTTCAATCTTCGCGGGGTATTTCGCGCCGCTGTTCGTGCTTCAATGTCGTACCCAAGTGCACCCTCCGAACTCATGAGAAGATAGATCCGTGGCCAGTATCGAATTCAAAGGCGTCAGCAAGCGCTATGGCGATAGCCCGGCTCACCCAGTCGTGGTTCCGGGGCTCGACCTGCACATCCGCGATGGCGAGTTTATGGTGCTGGTGGGGCCGTCCGGCTGCGGTAAGTCCACCATCCTGCGGATGATCGCGGGGCTGGAGAGTATCTCCGGCGGTGGCCTGTGGATTGGTGGCGAGCGGGTCAATGATCTGCCCCCGAAAGACCGGGATATCGCCATGGTGTTCCAGAGCTACGCCCTTTATCCCCACATGACCGTATTCGAGAACCTGGCCTTTGGCTTGCGGGTACGTAAGCAGCCGCAGGCTGAAATTGAACGGCGTGTTCACCAGGCTGCGGACACCCTGGGACTGTCGGACCTGCTGGCGCGCAAGCCCGGGCAGCTCTCCGGCGGCCAGTGCCAGCGGGTCGCGCTGGGCCGCGCGATGGTGCGCGATCCACAGGTGTTCCTGTTCGACGAGCCGCTGTCCAATCTTGACGCGGAACTGCGGGTGCAGATGCGTGCGAATATCAGCCGTCTGCACCGGGAGTTCGGCACTACATCGGTTTATGTCACCCACGATCAGGTAGAAGCCATGACCCTCGGCTCGCGCATCGCGGTGCTCAATGATGGAGCACTGATGCAAGTGGGCACGCCGATGGAGTTGTACACGGATCCGGAGAATGCCTTTGTCGCCGGGTTTATGGGTGCACCGCCCATGAACCTGTCGCAGGTGCGCAATACCGGCAGTGCGCTGGTCAACGGTCTGCTGCGTTTACCGCTGGCGCACCTGCAGGGCCTGCCCGGCCGTTTGCAGCTGGGCCTGCGGCCGGAGCAGTTGTGTCTCGCCGCCGCGGCACCGGCCCACTGGCCCCGGGTGCGGGGGGCGATTGAGCTGGCAGAGAGCCTCGGCGCAGAGATGCTGGTACACGTGGCCGCGGGCGAGGCGCGCATGGTGGCGCGATTGCCGGGACTGCAGTCTCTGATGGCGGGGGAGGCCGTGGAGCTCGCCTTCGATCCTTCTTCTATTTACCTGTTCGACGCCGATAGCGGTGCCCGACTGCCTGTCACCGCACCGGTTGTGGCGGAGCCGACGTGCTGAAGCGTCTGTTTTCCATCGCGGTGCTTGGAGCGGTTTTCCTGCTGTGCAACCGAGCCGCTGCTGCGGAACCCCTCGAGCTGTGGCACAGCTACCGCGGTGCAGAACGCGCCGCACTGGAACAGTTGATCGCTGACTACAATCGCCGCCATCCGCAGCTTCAGGTCAAGGCGCTGGCGGTGCCGTTTGGTGGCTACGCCGACAAGCTCTCCGCGGCCTTACCCCGGGGGCGGGGGCCGGATCTGTTTATCTTCGCCCATGACCGCCTCGGCGCCTGGGCCAGTGCCGGGCGCACCGTGGCACCCATTGATGACATTGTCAGTGAGCGCTTGCTATCCCGCTTTCCCGACAATTTGCGCCAATCCATGGTGCACGGGGGGCGCCTTTATGGCCTGCCATTCAACTTCAAAAGTCCGGCTCTGTACCGGAATACCGATCTGGTTCCCCGCGCCCCCCGCAGCACCGACGAGCTGGAGGCCGTGGCCCGCCGCCACACCGATCGCAATGCCGGGCGTTTCGGCCTCGCCTACAGCTACACCGAGCCGTTTTTTCACGGCGCGCTGATGAACAGCTTCGGCGCCGGCCCCTTCGGTCGGGGCGGCGAGCTGGATCTGGATAGTCCCGCCAATATCCGCTCCATGGAGTTGCTGTTGCACTGGGCGCGGGGAGATGCAAAGGGTGAGAAAATTCTGCCGGAGGAGCCCAGCAGTACTCTGGTCACCAACCTGTTCAATCAGGGCCGTGCGGCGATGGTGATCAGCGGGCCCTGGATGCTGGGAGAGATCGACCCGCAACTGCCATTTGCGGTAGAGCCACTGCCATTGAATAGTGAGAGTGGTCAGCCGCTGGCTCCCTGGGTGGCGGTGGAGGGACTGTTCGTTTCGCCGTGGACCGAACACCGCCGGTCAGTACTCGACCTGATGGATTTTCTCACCAGCCGCCAGTCTGCGGAGATCATGGCCATCCGCGGTGGTCAGCTGCCCGCCAACCTGGCTGCCTTCGATCACCCGCAGGTCGCCAGCGATGCCATCGCCATGGCGTTTCGCGCACAGCTGGACAATGCGCTGCCAATTCCCAACCAGCTGGCCATGACCCTGGTATGGCAGCCGCTGGAAACCACTTTGCAGAAAATTGTCACCGGCGCGGCGCTACCTGCGCCGGAGCTGCACCGCCTCCAGCAACAGGTGAGCGGGGAGCTGGCGCGGCTTGAGCAGGCCCGGGTGCGCAACAATATCGGACAGGCCAGCTTGCCGGTGGCCTGGCGCCTGGGGTTGTGGATTGTGCCGATCCTGCTGGTGGCCATTGCCCTGGCGCTGTGGCACCGTCACCGTATTCCATTTACGGCAGGCTGGCGGGCCAACCGGACTGCCTACCTGTACCTGCTGCCGGCTGTGCTGGGGATGACCCTGCTGGTGTTCTTCCCGCTGCTCTACGGTCTGCTGCTGTCGTTTACCGATACCACCGTGTTCAATGAATACACCCCGCTGTGGTCGCGTTGGGTGGGCTTCGATAACTACCTCGCCATTCTGGGGGATTTCGACCTGTGGGGTGGCGAGACGCGCAACCTGAACTTCGACAACTTTTACTGGACGCTGTTTATCACCGTCTGCTGGACGCTGTCCAACGTAGTGCTGTCGGTGGGGTTGGCGCTGGTGCTGGCTCTGGCGCTGGATAAACCCATTTTCGGTCGCGGGCTGTTCCGGCTGATCCTGATCCTGCCGTGGGCGATTCCCAATTACATTACCGCGTTGGTGTGGAAGGGCATGTTCCACCCGCAATTCGGGGTGATCAATCAGGGGTTGCAGATCCTCGGGTTTTCCCCAATCGCCTGGTTCGATGCCGTCGGCACCAGCTTTGTCACCGGCCTGGTTACCAACGTGTGGCTCAGTATCCCGTTTATGATGGTGGTCATCCTTGGTGGCCTGCAGTCGATCCCGAAGGAGCTTTACGAGGCCGCACGATTGGAAGGGGCCGGGCGCTGGCGACAGTTCCGCTCCATCACCCTGCCGCTGCTGAAACCGGTACTGGTACCGGCGGTGATCCTGTCGGTGGTGTGGACCTTCAATATGTTCAATGTCATCTATCTGGTCAGCGACGGCGCGCCGGCGGGGGCCAACGATATCCTGATCACCAAGGCGTTCCGTATCGGCTTCGAGAAATACCAGTACGCCTATTCCGCGGCCTATTCGATGGTCATCCTGATGCTGCTGTTTGGGTATGCTCTGTGGCAGACGCGGGTGGGCCGGACTGTGGAGGCAGTGCGATGAGTGACCGTGCGATGAACCACAATGCGCTGGCCGGAGCCGTAACGCCTTACCGCGAGCGCGCTATTGCGCGGGGTACGGCGGTCCTGCGGGATGTATTCAGCTGGCGCTTTGCCTTGCTGCTGTTCGCTTCAGCGGTCGTTATTTATCCCCTGTTGTGGGTGGTGGGCCTGGCCTTTTCCGGACAGCAGGCGTTGATACTGGTGCAGTTACCGGAGGACGCCGGCATTCTGGACCAGCTGCTGGCCCTGATGCCGCTGCCGACGCAGTGGAGCCTGTCCAACTTTTCCGCGGTGCTTACCGAGCAGCCGTTTCTACGCTGGCTGGGTAACAGCCTGGTGATTGCACTGTCCACCACCCTTGTCGGCCTGTCGCTCAGCTGCAGTGCGGCTTACGCCTTTTCCCGCTTCCGCTTTGCCGGTCGCGAGCGGGGGCTGATGCTGTTTCTGGTGTCGCAGATGTTCCCGTCGGTGCTGATGTTGATTCCACTGTATGTGATCGTGGTGCAGTGGCTGGGTTTGGGGAATTCATGGCTGGGGCTGATTCTGGTGTATTCCATCACCGCATTGCCGTTCTGTGTGTGGATGCTGAAGGGCTATTTCGACACCCTGCCGTATGAAATTGAAGAAGCCGCACTGCTGGAGGGCGCTTCGCGCCTGACCATCTTTATCCGCATCGTGCTGCCCCAGGCGCGCCCGGCCATCGCCGTAACCGGACTGTTTGCATTCATGACCGCATGGAACGAATTTATTCTCGCCGCCATTTTTATGGACGACGACTCCCGCTACACCGTACCGGTCGGGCTGCGCTTCTTTGTCAGTGATTACGCCTCTGAATGGGGGTACTTTGCCGCGGGCTCCATCCTGGTATCGCTACCGGTTATGCTCTTGTTCCTCGCGTTGCAGCGGTTCCTGGTGTCCGGGCTTTCCGGCGGGGCGGTGAAGGGATAGGCCGCGCGATCAGGCTTTCGATAGTTCGCCGGATTAAATAACAATGGCTGCGGATCGGCAATGCGCCGGCTACCTACTTTCCGGTACAGTAGGTGGCAGAGGATTTCTGCTCGGTGATTTGGCAGATCCTCAACTCTTCTGGCAGGGGCCGGTATCACCGCTCTCCCTTCTCTCCTCCTTCTTCGTGGTCATCGGGTCATACATTCTGATTGGCTAAATTTTATCCTTCCGGTAAGGTTGGTACTTTCGTCCCAGGTAATCTGCACAGTTATGGTGCGGATCATGGTTGTCTTTGTAAGTGGTTGAAAATAAAAGAATTTTCCGTTCCCGCTTTGCGGGAACCAAGGTGGGATAGTTCATTTTTCGGTAAATTCTCAAGGTGGGACGACTCACTTTGGCGCGCCGGCGGAGTATAGGCTTGCGTCAGAGCGGGTACCCCGTTTGCGGTTTCGAGTTACCCCCTGGCGAACCCAAATAACGAAAATGACGTGACGATGGGGGAGACAACTCCATGAACAGAATGACCGGATTCAAGAAGAACTCTATTGCGGTAGCGATTGCTACCCTCGCGGGTGTCAGCAGCCAGGCCCTGGCCCAGAGCGAACAGAACGTATCACTGGAAGAGGTGGTCGTACTGGGTATTCGCGGCAGTCTCGATAAGGCCATGGATGCGAAGCGCGATGCCAACGGCGTTGTCGATGCCATCTCCGCAGAAGATATCGGTAAGTTTCCCGATACCAACCTGGCGGAATCCATGCAGCGTATCTCCGGTGTGTCTATTGACCGGGTCAATGGTGAAGGCAGCAAAGTCACCGTGCGCGGCCTGGGCCCCGACTTCAACCTGGTAACCCTGAACGGACGTCAGCTGGCGCGTACCACCGGCGGCCGCTCCTTCGATTTCCAGAATATTGCCTCCGATATGGTGACCGGTGTAGAGGTTGCCAAAACCAGCGATGCCACCCTGCCGTCCGGCGGCATGGGCGCCACCATCAACATGACCACCGCACGCCCGCTGGAAACGCCTGAGCGCACCGTGCGTTTTTCCGTGAAAGGTGTGATGGATGAGTCTTCCGAAGATGCCGATATCACACCGGAATACAGCGGTTTCTACTCCGACACCTTTGCCGACGGCAAATTCGGTGTCGCCATCTCCGGCTCTTTTCAGGAGCGTGAAAGTGGCAGTGCCCAGTCCACCGTACCGGGTGGTTGGATCAGTGTTGAAGGCCAGATGGACAACAACTGGGATGGCGTGAATGACCAGTGGGGTGCGGTGCCTACCGAGAACCAGGTGAACCGTCCGGGCGAGGGCGATATTTATTCTGTTCCCCAGAACACCGCCTACAAGTTTGAAGAGCAGCAGCGTAAGCGGACCAACGGTCAGCTGGTGCTGCAGTGGGCGCCGACCGACGATTTCACGGCGACCATGGATTACAACTACTACCAGAACAAGATCGCCAAGCAGTTCAGCGATATCTCCGTGTACCACTCCTGGGATGGCGATCAGCGCGGTGTCTGGAGCGACGGCCCGATCTCCTCTCCGCTGATCTATAGCGAGTTCAAAGGTGAGCCGAGCGATGTGGCAATCGGCGGCGGCAGCATGGCCGAAGTCAACGAAGGCGATATGTTCGGTATCAACCTGGACTGGCAGGTCAGTGACCGCCTGAGTCTGGAGTTCGATGCGCAGCACTCCGAAGCCGAGCGTCGTCCGGATAGTCCTTACGGTACCGACAATACCTTTACTCTGGCTGCCATGGTACGTAACGGCAGCAGTGTCGACTACACCAACGAACTGCCGGCGATCCATGTCTACACCGACAATGGCATCAATGCATCCGATATCCAGGTGACCGGTTCCGCGTTCTACAACACCCTCGATGAGTCTGAAGTGGATCAGTTCCGCTTCGCCGGTAATTTCGAAGTCAACGACTCCAGCAATATCGATTTCGGTATTTCTCGCCAGGAAGTAACTAACCGTTCGCGCTCCGTATTTGTACAGCGTAACAACTGGGGTGGTGCCGGTCCGGCCTCCGACCTGCCGGATGAGTTGTTCACCGAAGAGAGTATCTCCGATCAGTTCGATATGTCCTGGGGGGATTTCTCCGAGCTGGGTGGCCTCGAGCCGATGGACACCTATTTCGCCTATGACTTCGGCGCCATGGTCTCACTGGCAGAAAGCCTGTATGCCGACAACGCGGCAGACCGGGCCACGGCCAACCGTCTGGGCGACTGCGGCACAGCGTTCTGTGCTTCCACCGATTGGGCTTCTGATACAGACCGCGAGACTACCGAGACTTCGACGGCAGCATTTGCCCAGTACAATTTCTTCTCCGAAGTGAGTGGAATGCCCTACCAGGTTAACGCCGGCCTGCGTTACGAGCAGACCGAAGTCGATTCCGTCTCGGTTGTGCCGGTCTATAACCGGGTGGACTGGAACTCCAACAACGAAGCGGTTGTTAGTGGCAACGGCGATCAGGAATACCAGCGCGAGCAGGGAGATTATGACTACTGGCTGCCGAGCCTCGCATTCAAGCTCGATGTAACCGAGGATGTTGTGGCCCGCGCAGCGGTCAGCCAGTCGATTACCCGTCCGGACTACAACTCTATCAAAGGTGGTACTACGGTAGGCACGATTGCCAACGGTGGTATTGGGGGGGGCTCTACCGGTAACCCGAGTCTGAAGCCATACGAGTCCATCAACTATGACCTGTCGGTTGAGTGGTACTACGGCGAAACCAGCTACGCTTCTGCTGGCCTGTTCCGCAAGGAAGTTTCCAACTTCATCAGCTCGGTCAAGACCGATACCAATCTGTTCAATATCCCCAACCCCTGGGATGGCGCGCTGGTGGATGAGGCTCGTGCGAACGGCGCTAATGATGCCGCCGGGATCCGTACTTACATTGCCGAAAACTACGCCGATAGCGAGTTCGTCAATGTCACCTACACGGAGAATGATGCTGGCGAGACTGTGATCGATCAGATCTTTATTCAGGGCAACCCTGAAACTGACCGCGACATGGTTTTCCGGGTGGATACCCCGACCAACAGCGATGTGGAAAACACCATCGACGGTCTGGAGCTGGCAGTTCAGCACATGTTCGGCGAGACCGGTTTCGGTATGCAGGCGAACTACACCATCGTTGATTCCGAGCTGGAGTATGACCCGTTCCTGCTGGTGGATCAGGAAGCGATGATCGGCCTGAGCGATTCTGCAAACCTGATCGGTTTCTACGACATGAACGGATTCCAGGCGCGTATTGCGTATAACTGGCGTGACAAATTCCTGAGCTCTCGAGGTCAGGATACCGGCGCCAACCCGCAGTACGTGGAGGAGTACAGCCAGATCGACGTGAATGTGAGCTACGAACTGCCGCAAGTGGAAGGTATGCAGGTATTCCTGGAAGGTATTAATGTTACCGACGAGTACCAGCGTGTTCATGGGCGAGACGTGCGTCAGATCATGGGTCTCTACCAGGGTGGTGAGCGCTGGCAAGTGGGCGCCCGTTACGCCTTCTAAGTCATTTCACAGGATGGTTTATTAAGGCAACGGAAAGCCGCTGGCCCTTCGGGTCAGCGGCTTTTTTGATCCGGTTATTTATGCAACCCTACTACAACAATAATTAACCACTACGAGAGAAATACGATGGCAAATGCAGTATTGCTGAACAACGTCGAGCATCGCGACCTGCGAATTGATACGACGCGCTCAGCCGCCTTTGGCGATGACAGCTGGTATGCATTGACCTTCCCGCTGGAATTTCGCGCCCTTCAGGGCCACTACCCGATCTTTTTTCAGAAGGACGCTAAAACCGGCGACTTCTTTCCGCTGGTACTGCTCGGTTTTCAGCCCGGAGAAAACCTGTATCTGAGCGATAGCGGCTGGGCGGCTTCCTACATCCCGCTCACGATCCGTCGCGAACCGTTTCTGATCGGCCGCCAGAATGTGGTCGAAGACGGTGTACGGAAAACCCGCCGTGTGATTCATATTGATCTCGATAACCCGCGTGTCAATCATGAGCATGGTGAACCGTTGTTTCTGGAATATGGCGGAAACTCACCATACCTGGACGGCGTGTCAGATATGCTTGAAGCAATTCACCAGGGTGTCGAGCAGAATGCGCAGTTTATTCCTGCACTACAGATTCACGGGCTGCTGGAGTCCTTTACTCTGGATGTTACGTTGGATAATGGCGAAACCAACCAGCTCAAAGGCTTTTACACTATTGATGAAGAGCGGCTGCGTACATTGAGCGCGGAAGATCTGAGCAAACTCCATCGGGCAGGATTCCTTGAGGCCATCTATATGGTGTTGGCGTCCCAGGCTCAGGTTCGTCGGCTGGTAGATGAAAAAAACCGTCGTGCCGCAGTCAGATAAATTGCCAGAGTGAGGACGACATGAGCAAGCCGTTTATCGAATCTGCCGGCCTGCCTGTTGCGGATGAAGTACAGGGTACAACGCCGGAAAATGTGCTGGAGTCTGTTGCGGGCGTAGCCCGTCCGCTGGTATTGCGCGGCTACTGCGATCACTTTCCTGCGGTACAGGCGGCGAAGCAGTCTCCACAGGCAATGGCCGAATACCTGCTGCAGCAATACAGCGGGCATGCCGTCAATGGTTGTTTCGGTTCGGCGGAAGCGGGCGGTCGGGTTTTCTACAATGAAGACCTGAGTGGCTTCAATTTCGAGACCCGTCGTGTACCACTGGGAGTGCTGCTGGATGAAATTCTGGCCAGCGCCGATGTCGAAAGTACGCCCATGCGGTATATGCCTTCCTCAGAAGTCGGCTACTGGTTTCCGGGGTTTGCCGCCGCCAACGATGCCGGGGTGAACAGTGTTTCTCCTGTCGGCTCTTTGTGGCTGGGCAACAAGGTGCGTGTGGCCGCGCACTACGATTTTCCGAACAATCTCGCCTGCAATATTGCCGGCAAGCGGCGTTTTACCCTGTTGCCCCCGGAGCAGATAGCGAACCTCTACCCCGGCCCGCTTGAGTTTGCGCCCGGCGGACAGGAAATCAGTCTGGTGGACTTTTACGATCCGGATTTTGAACGTTTCCCCAAATTTCGCGACGCGTTGGCAAATGCACAGATTGCAGAACTGAACCCCGGTGATGCGCTATACATTCCCGGCATGTGGTGGCATCACGTGGAAAGCCTGGATACGCTGAACGTTCTGTATACCCATTGGTGGCGGGATTCTGAAGCCTTTATGGGGCGCCCCACCAATGCGCTGCTGCACGCAGTTCTCGGTTTGCGCAACCTGCCGGCCCATCAGCGCAAGGCCTGGAAGGCATTGTTTGATTACTACATCTTTGACGCTGATGAAGGCGCCGCTGAGCATATAGCGCCCGCCGCCCAAGGGATATTGGAACAGCCGCTGTCGCTGGAAAAGGCGATGCAATTGCGTGCGAAGCTACAGAATGACCTGAAGCGCTGATAACGCTTGACGGAATCAATAAGTGAGAGATGACACTGTGAAAACTGACAAACTTATTCGCCGGGTGATTATTGCTGGTGGTGGAACCGCAGGCTGGATGACCGCCGCGGCACTGGCCAAATTGCTGGGAAAAAACCTCGATATTAAACTGGTGGAGTCCGAAGCCATCGGCACCGTGGGTGTCGGTGAAGCCACTATTCCCACACTGCACTTATTTCACCAGCTGCTCGGTATCGACGAGCGGGAAATGATGGCGTTCACCAATGCCACTTTCAAATTGGGTATCGAGTTTGAGAACTGGAAAGACGTCGGTGAAGACTATATTCACTCCTTTGGTGCGGCAGGTAAAGACTGCTGGGCGTGCAATTTCAGTCACTTCTGGGTGAAGGGAAAACAGCAGGGGATTGACTACGATATCGGTGATTACACCAAAGAACACCTGGGGGCGCGTCTGGGAAAATACGCGGTATCTCCACGCAGCGAGCGCACCCATGCCTATCATTTTGATGCCAGCCTGTACGCAAAATACCTGCGGATGCTGGCGGAAAAAAATGGCGCAGTGCGCATCGAAGGCAAGATTGATGATGTGCAGCTGGATCACGACAACGGTTTTATCAAGGCGCTCAAGCTGGAAAGCGGTGAGCTGCTGGAAGGTGATCTATTCATCGACTGTACCGGCTTCCGCGGCCTGCTGATCGACAAGGCGTTGCATACCGGTTTTGACGATTGGGGGCACTGGTTGCCCTGTGATCGGGCGGTTGCGGTGCAAACCGGTAAAGGGGAAAACCCGGTTCCCTATACCCGCTCTATTGCGCGGGAATCCGGATGGCAGTGGCGTATTCCCCTGCAGTCGCGTACCGGCAATGGTCTGGTGTTCTGCAGTCATTACATGAACGAAGAGCAGGCGCTGCAGCAGTTGCTGGATAATATCGAGGGGGAGCCGCTGAACGATCCGCGGGTGATCCCGTTCCGCACCGGTACGCGCCGCCAGCACTGGAACAAAAACTGCGTGGCAATCGGTCTTTCCAGTGGCTTTATCGAACCACTGGAATCCACCAGTATTCATCTTATCCAGCGCAGTATTGTTCGCTTGATGACCCTGTTCCCCTCCGATGGTATCAAGCAGGTGGATGTCGATGAATTCAACCAGCTGATCCGGGAAGAAACAGAAAATGTGCGAGATTTTGTCGTCTTGCACTACAAACTGACCGACCGGCGGGATTCCGAGTTCTGGCGCCACTGTCGCAATATGGACGTTCCTGAATCTCTCGCTCGTCGCATGCAAGTATTTGAAGAAAGCGGTCGCGTTTACCAGAACGGCACCGAGCTTTTTGGCGAGAGCTCCTGGCTGCAGGTACTGCTCGGCCAGGGGTTGATGCCGCAAACTTACCACCCGATAGTGGATATGATGAGCGATGACGAGCTAAGCCGCTTCCTCGGCAGCATCCGCAGCCAGGTGCGCGGTGTCGTGGATGGCTGGCCAAACCATATGGAGTTTATCAACCACTATTGTAAAGCCCGGATGGATTGACTGTGAACGGAGCGGGGGGCGAGAAAGTTCAACGGAAAATCGAACATATCGGTAATGACAAGACGCCGATTCTGACGCTTGATAGTTTTGACATGTTCACCGCGCCGTTGCAGAACGCGGCTTATCAGGCCACTTTTGCACCGGATGTGAAGACTTACTATCCTGGCGTGCGAGCCCCCATCCCGAAAGAAGCCGTCGTGGCAGTATTACGCGGGCTCTTCCGTCAGTTGTATCCGGTTTTTGATATCCCGAGGCACCTGCGGTTGAAGCCGCGCGATGCCAACTTCTCGCTGATTACCCGTGCACCGTCTGCATTGGGGGACTTGCAGCGTATTCCACACTTCGATACATCCAACCCGTATTTTTTTGCCCTGTTACTTTATCTAAATCCCGGTCCTCACGGTGGCACTGGTTTTTTCCGGCATAAAAGCACCGGCTATGAACGGGTGAGCGAAGAGCGCGCCGAAACCTATTTCTCTGTGGCCGATCAGTTCTTGCAGCAGCAGGGTGGCCCTTCTGCCGGCTACGTGAAAGAAAGCCGCGACGACTATGAATTGTTCCACGAAATAGAATATCAGCAACATCGCCTTACGGTTTATCCGGGAAATGTGCTGCATTCCATTCTGGTTGATGAACAGGCCGATATCAGTGCCGATCCTAAGACAGGTAGGCTGACTGCGAACCTTTTCTTTGAGTTCGCATAATTGATCGTCGAGGCAGATACCGAGGGGCGGACTGAGACGCAGTTCAAGGTTTTCCGTTGCTGGGCCCGCAACCGCGCTTTTATCTCGCACCATCTTGGTGAAAATCGCAAAGTGGGACGACGTCAAGACACTAAAAAACTACGTTTAATCTCGCGATGAACTGAGATAAGAGCGACAGTGCTCACAATCCAATAATCAACAATAAATAAAGCGAGGTTCGACCCATGCGTTTACCCCCTCATCAGCGGGGAGCCTTTCTGGCGCCCGTTTTTTCTCTGATGACGGCTTCGGCATTGTACGCCATGAGTATTACTGCCCAGGCCCAAATCCAGAATCCATCGACCAATCTCGCCACGGGCGCTTCCGTCACTGCCAGTACCGCGGACCTTGCCGCTGCGTATGCGGTAGATGGCGACAACGGTACACGATGGGCGTCAGCGGCACAGACCGATCCTTCCTGGCTGAGTATTGATCTCGGCCAACTGTACAATCTGAACCAGGTGGAAATTTTCTGGGAAGCGGCTAATGCCGATACCTATGAGATCCTGGGCTCCAGTAACGGCAGTCAGTGGACCACCTTGTCGACCCAGACCGGCGGCCAGTTCGGCCACCGTACCGATTCCGTCTCCGTAAATGGGACATACCGCTATGTTCGCATTAACGGTCTGTCCCGCAGCGCGGGCAACCAGTGGGGCTATTCGATTTGGGAGTTGGGCGTGTTCGGCTCGCCGGCCACCTGTGATAACGGTTGTATGCTGGAAGTGAATGGATCCACTGCCCGGGCGCAAATGGACGGTGGCGATATTGTCGACTTGCATTATTCGATCAATGGCGGCGCCCAGCAGAATGTGCGCATGAATCAGAGTGGCAGCGAGTGGACGTACGATGTTCCCAATCTGTCCAGCGGCGATACCGTTTCCTATTTCTTTACCAAGATTACCAATGGTGTGGGCGAGACCACTGACGCCGCGCAGTTTACTTTTGGCGGGCAGGGCGGCTCTTCCTCTTCTTCCTCTGGTGGTGGTTCCGGCTCCGGCGGTTCCTCCAGCAGTTCCAGCAGTTCGTCTGGCGGCGGCTCTTCGAGCAGCTCATCCGGAGGCTCGTCCGGCGGCGGTTCCAGTAGTTCTTCTTCCGGTGGCGCAGATCTCGGCAGCATAGTGCCGTTGTATGATGGCAGCACACCTCTGGAGCCGGTCATCCAGTACGAAACCGCTACTGCGCTGGTCACGCGCTTCTCCGATCGCGCGCGGGATCGCCACGCCAAGGAAGATCATTTCCAGGCGTACGACCATTACCTGAGCTTTTACTGGGAAGACCGCACCGCGGCGATCGAGATTATCGATGAGGTGGCCAAGGGCGGCGACAGTGTCCGTATGAATGTGCGCACCGAATTCAAATTGAGTGATACCGAAGCGGAAAATCGCTGGTTCTATCGCGGCGTGGGCACGGTAGCCGAGTACTGCGACAACGGCACCATGGTGGTGGAAGACCAGTACAACTACCATAAGGAGCGCACCTACAACTGTCGCGAAGGCCGCAATATCCAGGTAGGCGACAAGCTGGAATTTGAACTCAGCCAGTTCCTGGATGCCAGTGTGCCCAACGGTCGTGCGAATTATTACGGCACTACTTTCCTGTACATTGTCGGTGAGGGATTGGTGCCCTGGGATGTGGGCGGCACCACGCCATTCGGTGGCGTGAAGGATTCCTACAAAATTCCAGAGGCCGCATGGCTGGGTGGCGATACTACCATCCATGCGCTGACGTCCGGCGAGACGGATAACCACTTCATGCAAATGGCCACCAACATCGGCTATGAAAATGCGCAGCCGTTTATGCGTGGCCGCCGTGTTCTACATTCCTCCGCGGTAGATGGCGTGCACGATGAGAAGCCGATCGAAAACCCTCCGCTGCAGGATATGATCGGCCTCGCGGGACCGCACTATATTGCCGACAGTTGCGCGAGCTGCCACGAGCGCAACGGCCGTGCCGCGCCGGCACCGGTTGGGGAGCCGCTGGAGAAGTGGACCTTTAAAGTGGCGGATGCCAACGGCAACCCGGACCCCTATCTCGGTTCCGCATTACAACCCAAAGCGCGCGGCGGTGCTTCCAGTGAAGGCAATGTTTCCATTGCATTCTGGAGTGAGCAGAACGGTCTGCGTTCTCCCAACTATGCGTTTACCGGTGTCACCCCGGAGCGTTTTTCCGCGCGCATCGCGCCGAATCTGGTGGGTATGGGCCTGCTGGAGGCAATCGAGGAAAGCGCAATCGTTGCCCAGGCTGATCCGAACGACAGCAATGGCGATGGCATTTCCGGGCGTGTTAACCGTGTGGTGGATCCGGAAACCGGCGATACCCGTCTTGGTCGCTTTGGCTGGAAAGCCGGTGCACCGAGTATCCGTCACCAGTTGGCGCGTGCCTTCAATACCGATATGGGCGTGATGACTTCCGTCTTTCCCGAGCCGGACTGCGGTAGTAGCCAGAACGATTGTGGTAGTGGCGGTGCCGAACTGGACGACCAGCACCTGCAGGATCTCACCAAATATATTGCCCTGCTGGGCGTACGCCCGCAGCGCAATCACGACGACCCCTCGGTACAAAACGGCCAGCAGCTGTTCAGCAGTATCGGCTGTGCCGACTGTCATACACCAACGCAGCAGACCAGCGCAAATCATCCGTTTGCGGAACTGCGTGATCAGACCATCCACCCGTACACCGATCTGCTGCTGCACGATATGGGACCGGGCCTTGCCGACAATCTGGGTGAAGGTGAAGCCAGTGGTGCAGAATGGCGCACCGCGCCGCTGTGGGGGCTGGGACTTTCCGCTTGTGTCACCGGTGGGGTGGAAAACCCGGTCGGTGGCCAGGGGAACGAAGTCTGCACTCCCGAGCACAGCTACCTGCACGACGGCCGCGCGCGCTCCATCGAAGAGGCCATTCTGTGGCACGGCGGTGAAGGTGAAGCATCAAAAAATGGCTATCAGGGACTGTCGGCCTCTGGCAAGCAGGATCTATTGAACTTCCTGAACTCCCTGTAAATCTTTACAAAAAGCTTCCAGGTAAATCACAAAAATTGGTCGTTGAGTGTTGTTGGGCGGGGTTTCTACCTCGCCCTTTTTTGTGTACGAGCGATCAGAGCCTTCCCCGCAGAAATCATCAGACCCACCTTGCCCGTTTCAGCAATGTGGGGCGACGATGGTTGCTTTTCGACATTAGATCAGTGGTCTCTCAGCGGAGAGAAACATAAAACAATAAACAATGATAAGGAGACAGCGATGTCCAGATTCCTTTTCCGTACTACTACGCTCGCCTTGGCAATAGCAGCAACTGCCTGCGGTGGCGGTGGTGGTTCCAATAACAACAACAATGATGACGATATCGGCGTGGTCGAGCCACCGGTGGACGAGCGCCCCGAGCGTTGCCTGGAAGATCCGATGAACTCCGGTTACTGCCTGGTGTGGGCGGATGAGTTCTCCGGGGATGCCATCGACAGCGAAAAATGGTCCCACGAGAAAAACTGCACCGGCGGCGGCAATAACGAGGCCCAGTGTTATAACGATTCCGCAGACAACTCCTGGGTTGCCGACGATATGCTGCACATCAAGGCTGTCCGCGAAGACGCCACCGGCCCCGGTATGGTTGACGACGATCCCAACTACGATCCGGAAGATACCTCCGGCAGCGGCACCTACACCTCCGCGCGCCTGCGCACCAAGAACCTGGGTGACTGGAAATACGGCCGTTTTGAGATGCGCGCAAAACTGCCCTTCGGCCAGGGCAGCTGGCCCGCGTTCTGGATGTTGCCCACCGAATGGAACTACGGCGGCTGGCCGCTCTCCGGGGAAATCGACATTCTGGAAGCGGTCAACCTGAAGGTGGGTGGTGAGGACCATATCCACGGCACTTTGCACTACGGCGATAACTGGCCGGGCAACGTCTATTCCGGTGAAGCCTACCGCATCCCTGGTGACCTGAACCCCGCGGACGATTTCCACACCTACGCGGTGGAATGGGAAGAGGGGGAAATCCGCTGGTACGTAGACGGCGACCACTACGCCATCCAGAAAGCGGACGGCTGGTACACCACCGCCGCACTGGATAACCCCAATGCACCTTTTGATCAGACCTTCCACCTGATTCTGAACCTGGCAGTGGGCGGCGACTGGCCATCCAATGTCAACGACACCGGCATTGATGAAAGCGCCTTCCCGCAGGAATTCATCATCGACTATGTGCGGGTCTATCAGTGCACCGAAGACTTTGAAACCGGCAAGGGTTGTGCCAGTACCGATGGCGATTTCGTCTACAACGAAGGCACCCAACCACCGCAGGCACCGGAAGGGGATGAGATCGCGATATTCGATGGCGAAGTCAACGCACCCTACCAGTGGTACTCCTGGAGCAGTTTCGGAAGTGTGGATTTCGAAGTGGTCGATGCCGGTGGTGATTATGGGGATGTAGGCCAAATCACCTACAACACCGACGAGGGTATCGGCTTTTTCCAGTCCGAGGCCACTTACGATCTGAGTGATTACACCTATATCGAATTTGACCTGCGGGTTCTGGAAGAGCCCGCGGATGCCGGCTCTGCCGGGCTCACTTTCCGCGCTGACTGTATCTTCAACAACGGCTGTACCTCCGGGGACTACCCCCTGGATATGCCTGCACTGGACCAGTGGACACATTTTCAGATCCCGCTGATGGAACTAGTCAATCAGGGCCTCAACGCGGAGAGCGTGGATACCCCCTTTGTGATCTCACCCACCTGGGGTAACCAGATGGGGGCGGTATTGCAGGTGGATAACGTGCGCGTGGTCAAGTAGTCGCGACGTGAACTGCGGGCGAAGGTGGCGATGCCGGGGGCGGTCTTGTGAGACCTTCTGCGAGAGGGACCTCGCAGAAGAGCCCCCACGGATGGGTTCACGGCGTGTCTCACAAGACCGCACCCGGTAGCGCCACCGCCACAGCAGATTAACCGAGGTCCTGGGTGAGTCCCATTTTGTGGTTTTCCGCGGGTGGCAAGGTGGTGTGCACCATTTTGTTGGCGGATTTCAAAGTGGGACGACCCTTTTTCGTGCAGTGGGTACAACGAATACTGACAGAGCCGTGTTCAACAGAACCGGTAATAGACATTGAGTCACAAGAATAACCAGCCAGGAAATTGATGGGAGTGTAGCGGTGATGAAGAAGCGAATTCTGCTGGGGGTCATCTCCGGTCTGATAGCCGGCGGTGGGCTCGCCGGCTGCGGTGAACAGGTCGAACAGAAAGCGGCCGCCAAGCCGAAAACGGAAGGTGTCAGCGTCAATGATGCCTGGCCGCAATTGACCAGTCCCATTGAGAAAGATCCGGCCATCGAAGCGCGCATCGACGAGCTGCTCGCCAAAATGACCGTGGAAGAAAAAGTCGGCCAGATGGTGCAGGTGGAAATCCGTGCGGCCACCCCGGAAGAAGTGAAGCAATACAATATCGGCTCCATCCTGAACGGCGGCGGCGCCTTCCCCGGCGACAACAAACACGCAACCGTGGACGATTGGGTCGCACTGGCGGACGAGTACTACAAAGCCTCCATCGACACCAGTGACGGTGGAGTCGGCATCCCCATGATCTGGGGCACCGACGCCGTACACGGCCACAACAACGTGATCGGCGCGACCCTATTCCCCCATAACATCGCTCTCGGCGCCACCCAGAATCCCGAACTGATGCGCCAGATCGGTGCCGCCACTGCGGCCGAAGTGCGCGCGACCGGCATCGACTGGATCTTCGCGCCCACCCTCGCAGTAGTGCGTGACGACCGCTGGGGTCGCACCTACGAATCCTATTCCGAAGATCCTCAGGTGGTGTATGACTACGCCGGCAAACTGGTGGAAGGCCTACAGGGCGCCCACGACAGTGAAGAGCTGCTGCACGGCAAGCATGTGATCGGCACCGCCAAGCACTTCCTGGCCGATGGCGGCACCGAGAACGGCATCGACCGCGGTGACGCAGTGATGAGCGAAAAAGAGCTGGTTGAGATCCATGCGCAGGGTTACTTCTCTGCCATCGAAGCCGGCGTGCAGTCGGTGATGGCCTCCTTCAGCAGCTGGAACGGCGAGAAGATGCACGGCCACAAGTACCTGATGACCGATGTGCTCAAAGACCGTCTGGGATTTGACGGTTTTGTGGTTGGCGACTGGGCCGGCCACCAGTTCGTCAATGGCTGTACCAATGAAAGCTGCCCGCAGGCAATCAACGCCGGCCTTGATATGTTTATGGCGCCGGACCCGAGCTGGAAGGAACTCTACGCGAATACCGTGGCACAGGCGAAGAGCGGCGAAATTTCTGCAGAGCGTCTCGACGATGCGGTGCGCCGCATCCTGCGAGTGAAAATGCGCTCTGGTCTGTTCGAGGCGGGGCTGCCGTCCGAGCGCGCTAACGCCGGTGATGAATCCCTGATCGGTGCCGCCGAGCACCGCGCCATCGCCCGTCAGGCGGTGCGCGAATCCCTGGTGCTGCTGAAAAACAACGACAACCTGCTGCCGCTGGCCCGTGATCAGCGCGTGCTGGTCGCCGGTGACGGCGCCGACAATATCGGCAAGCAGGCTGGTGGCTGGAGCATCACTTGGCAGGGTACCGGCAACCAGAACAGCGACTTCCCCGGTGGTACCTCTGTGTACGGTGGTATTGCCGAGGCGGTTGAGTCTGCCGGTGGCACCGCAGAGCTGTCGGAAGATGGCAGCTTCGAGCAGAAGCCGGATGTGGCCATTGTTGTGTTCGGTGAGGACCCCTATGCGGAAATGCAGGGCGATATTTCCAACCTGGATTACCCGGGCGAGCGCGACCTGGCGCTGCTGCAAAGCCTGAAAGAGCAGGGCATTCCGGTGGTTTCCCTGTTCATTACCGGCCGCCCATTGTGGACCAACCCTGAAATCAACGCGTCTGATGCCTTTGCTGTCATCTGGCAGCCGGGTACCGAGGGCGGTGGTGTTGCCGACGTGATCTTCCGCAAGGCCAATGGTGAAGTGAATTATAACTTCAAAGGTCAGCTGACCTTCTCCTGGCCGAACGATGCCCAGCCCACCCTGCGTAACCCCGGCGAAAACGAAGCGCTGGCGCAGTTCAACTACGGCTACGGTCTGGATTACCAGAGCCAGGTGCAGATTGCCGCGTTGTCTGAAGAGAGCGGCCTGAAAGCCTCCAAAGGCAACGAAACGCTGGCGGTATTCAACGGTCGCGCACTGGATCCGTGGAGCTTCCAGGTAACCGATGCCGGCAACAACCAGTCTGAAATTACCAGCAGTGTCGCCAAGCTACAGGGCATCAGCGTGCAATCCGTCGACCGCAACGTGCAGGAAGACAGCCGTCGTGTGCAGTGGACCGGTGAAGGCAATGCGGTAGCCGGTTTCTTTGCCAATAGCCGTACCGATCTCTCCGCTTACCTGAGCAATCAGGGCGCGCTGGTATTTGATGTAAAAGTCGATGGCGCGCCAAGCGATGCAGTAAACCTGGGTATGTACTGTGGCCAGGATTGTGGTGCCGAGCAGTCCATCACTGAACTGTTGAGTGGCACAACCGCAGGTGAATGGAAAACCGTTGCCGTGGATCTGCAGTGCCTGGCAAAAGGCGGGGCGAAAATGGATATGGTGCTTTCTCCATTCTATGTGCGCACCGCTGGCAAACTGGATCTCACGATTCACGATATTCGTATCGCCGCCAAGTCCGAGGCGGATATCAACTGCGGTTAATGAAGTTGAGTTAATTTGACTGACCGCAAGCCCGGCTGCCACATCCATCTTTCCGGCAGCCGGGCTCCGCGATCCACCCACAAGGTGGTGGCCGGAAACTGATTACAAAATATGGATAACAACAATAATATCGCCGTTCGCGGCTTCAGAAAGCAGTACCCCGAACAGCAAGCAGTAAAACCCTGATCTGATCAGGCTTTGTGGATAAGTTTCTCTGGTTATCCGCAAAGGCTTCCTGCGCGCTGAATTTTCATTCGGATGGTATGAGCCGAGTTTTACATCCCGATCCGACAATAAATACAAAGAAGTTCGATGGGAGACATAATGAAAATAACCAAGCTATTGTCCAATCAACGTGTCTTGATTGGCGCACTGTGCCTGGCGGTTCAGCCGCTGGCCTCTATCACTGCGCACGCGCAAGCTGACCCGGTGTGGTCGGATGAGTTCGACGGTGAGCAGATCGATCGCAGCGTATGGACCTACAACACCGGCGGCAGCGGTTTTGGTAACGGTGAAATGCAGTTCTACACCGCATCCCAGAACAATGCCTATATCGAAGACGGCAATCTGGTGATCGAAGCGCGCCGTGAAGACTACGAAGGCAAGCCGTTCACCTCCGCCCGCCTGCACACCAATGGCCGGGTGGGATTCAAGTTCGGCACCCTGGAAGCACGGATTAAACTGCCGAAACTGGACAACGGCCTGTGGCCGGCCTTCTGGATGCTGGGCGACAACTACGGTGTCGACGGCTGGCCCAAGTCCGGTGAAATTGACATCCTCGAAGCCGGATTCAAATCCGCCATGGAAGATGGCACCGTCAACCATGCGGTATCCGGTGCGGTGCACTGGTGGCATGAAACCGGTACCTGGAGCGACTGGCTGCAGGCCTCCCATTCCCGGCACGCTGTACTGGCTGATCCGCTCTATACGGATTATCACATCTACCGCCTGGACTGGACGCCGGAAGAGGTGGTGATCTCTGTGGACGACACCACTGTCCTCACTATGGACACCAGCGCCCCGGAACTGTCGGAATTTCGCGACAATCCCATGCACATCCTGCTGAACCTTGCCGTAGGCGGTTGGAACTTCGTCGAGATCACCGACCCCGCACAGATCACCGCAGACTTCCCGGCAAAAATGTATGTGGATTACGTGCGCCTGTATGCCAACGAGCACACCGAGCTGGAAGTGGCGAGTGAACACTACGTCTCCGGTGATTTCGGTATCCTCACCGAAACCCACCCGGTGGAAAGTGCGCTGGACTGGGAAGACAATACCAACCTGTATGTGTGGAACAACATGGTAGAGGCCAGCGCTGTTCCTTTCGAAGGTTCCGAGTCACTGGCGTTCAGCGTGCAGCCCGGCAACTGGTGGGGCATGGGATTACTGCACCCGGACTACAACCTGCACAACTACAAGCACGGCACTCTTGAGTTCGACATGCAGGTGCAGAGTGATGTGAATATTGAAGTACACATGATGAGTACAGCCGGCGGCCAGGGCACAGTTGTGCTGGCAGAAGGTGGTGAACAGTATGGCCTGGTGCGCGACGGTGCCTGGCATCACGTGAGTATTCCGCTGTCGAAGTTCGGCGGTGTGGATATGGAAACCGTGCAGACCCTGTTTGCCATTTCCGGCCCGGCACCGGGGGAAGCCTTCGATATTGCCATAGACAATATCTATCTCACCGAAAGCACCGCGCTGCCGGCGCCGGAAGGTGGAAGCTTTGGCATTTATACCGAAACCGAAGCCAATACTTCTGCCGGCGCCCTGGTTGAAGGAAACAACAGCGATCTGTTCGTATGGGAAGGCACGCTGTCTCTGTCTCACGGCAACCCGCTGGAAGGGAACAGCGCCCTGAACCTCGCTTCCAACGGCCTGGGGTGGTTCGGCATGGGCTTTGCCGCTCGTGAGGGCTTCGATCTGAGTGCGTTTGATAATGAAGAAGCGGCACTGCACTTCTCCATGCGTACCACCGACCAGACTGAATTCCGTATCGGCATGAAGAGCGGCAATGTGCAGGACATCGGCCAGACCTGGGCAACCTTTGCCCCGGGAAATGATCCCTACGGATTTGCCCGCGACGGCCAGTGGCACGATGTAGTGATTCCGTTGTCCGATCTGGCGGCCGATCTGGAAATCACCGATGTGCGTCAGCTGTTCCAGGTGTTGGGTTTTGGTGAGGTGGTCGATCTTTCCATCGATAATGTCTATCTGTCGGGCGGAGCTTCCAGAGACGATGGCAATGACGCGAGATCCAAACCAAACCGTGGCAATGGTGAAGGCAAAGGGCCTCGCGGCTGCGGTCGGGACGGCTTGCCGCACCCAGTATTCGGTGAGGCGAAACGCTGCGGAAAGCCGCCGAAAAATCAGTGAAATAAGTAGTATGCACCTGGCGATAGGTATCGCCGGGTGCAAAATGGTGGCATGGAGGTGTCCGTGAAGAAGAAGTTTTTATCCCTCGCTTTGTTGGGTATTCCCGCGCTGGCTGCCGGCGCCGAAAATCCGCCGGTCTGGGCCGTCAACGTGGGCGGTGGCGTTTTCGAATCCACAGACGGCATTACTTACGGTGCGGACGAGGGTTTCAATGGTGGCTCGGTGGAAACGCTCAGTGGAAAAATTAAAGCCAGCCACAACCCGGAGCTGTATCGGAGTGAGCGCCGTGGGGTGGATTTTTCCTACGGGAAAGCGCTGCCCGATGGCCGTTATAATCTGACCTTACGCTTTGCGGAAAGTGATGCGGACAAGCCCGGCGAGCGTACCTTTTCTATTGACGTGGAAGGACGCGAGCGTATCGCAGCGCTGGATGTGCGGGATATCAGTGGTGCAATCAACACCGCCTACAGCGTAACCATTCCCAATATTGTGGTGGGGGACGGTGAGCTGAATATCGACTTTCGCGGCGATCAAGGGCCCGCGTCACTAAGCGCTCTGCTGGTGACAGAGCCCCACAGCCACGATCGGGAGTGGCAGCTCTATTGGTCCGACGAGTTCGATTACAAGGGCGCGCCTGACCAGGAGAAGTGGAACGTCGAAGTGCAGCCCCCGGGCTGGGTCAACGACGAGTTGCAGTACTACACGGGCCGGCCGGAAAATATTCGTGTGCAGGATGGCGTCCTGGTAGTGGAAGGACACAGGGAAGATTATAAAGGGGCGGACTACACTTCCGGGCGCATCCATTCACGGAACAAAGGGGATCTGCTCTACGGCCGTGTGGAAGTACGTGCGAAGCTGCCAGCCGGCCGTGGCACCTGGCCTGCTATCTGGATGATGCCTACGGATTTTCTCGGTTACGGCAAAGGTTGGCCAGACAGCGGCGAGATCGACATCATGGAACACGTGGGCTACGACCAGGGCCAGGTACATGCGACGGTTCACAACAAGGCGTATTACTGGGTCAACGGTATGCAGCGCAAGGGCTCGGTGATGATGGAGGATGTGAGTTCGGCATTCCATGAGTACGCAGTGGAGTGGGATCGGGATCGCATGGACTTCTTTATCGACGACGTGCACTACTTCACCTACATCAACGACGGCAACGGCTGGGAATCCTGGCCGTTCAACAAGCCTTTTTACGTGATACTCAATCTCGCCATCGGCGGAAACTGGGGCGGCGTGGAAGGCGTGGACCCGGAAATCTGGCCGAGAAGGATGGAGGTGGATTACGTGCGGATGTATCGTCCTCTTTGAGTAATGGATGAAAGAGGACGAGTGCAACACCAGGGCGAGTGCAACAACGAAAGTGTCGTACTCGCCCGGTAATAAATACCAACCGGAAACCCTGTAATCAGTCGGGGATGTTGGCGCTTTCAAAGGTGGCGACGTAGAACGGTGGGCGATCCAGGTACTGCGCCCAGCGCGTATCCCCGTCGAGAAAGGTCTTCTGGAACGCCAGTGCCAGCTGCCCTACATAGCGGTTGGCATCTTCCGGACCACCCCAGTCAAAGTGCCCCACATTGGAAACTTCGTAGAACAGCTTGGGTACGCCCCAGGGAATATTGCGATATACCCCATCACTCTGTCCGAGGCCACCGAGGTAAGTCGTATCCAGTGCACCATTGAACAGAATGGTGGGGATACGGGTATTGCGGCCACTGGAATCGCTGTCGACGGCGGTAAGATTGTGCCCTGCAAAAGACATTGCGGTTTTCAGGCCGCTATACTCCGCTGATGAAATCCAGGTGGCACCGCCGCCCATGGACCAGCCGGTGGCACCGAAACGGCTCGTGTCCAGTTGCCCGCGTAGCGGGCTGCCGAAACGTGTGTTTTCCCCTTTCATTGCATCCAGCACATCCTGTTGCTGGCGAGCCCGGGAATCTACGCTGTCTAGGGTGGTACGGGTGTCCATTGTTACCATTACAATACCGTGTGACGCAAAGAACGGACCCCAGTCCCGGTACCAGGGCTGGGTGCCGGTGTAAGGCGGAGTAAATACAAGCAGGGAGTAGGGCGGCGCCGCATCGGTGGGATAGTAAACGGTTGCGCCACCGGGAGTGGACAAGTAGGGCATGGTGTAACTGTCGTAATCATACGGGCCGTTATCGCTGTAGTTGCCCGGGGAGTATTCATCGCGACAGATGGCATCAGAAGGGCAGCCTTGTGCCTGTACCGCAGTCGCAGCCAGTAGCCCACCCAGTAAAACCCCGAGTGTGGGGAGTAAATTCTGTACCAGTTTTCTCTTCATTATCGTCGTAGCCTCTTTTATTACAATTATTCTTGAACCGAATTTTTCGGTTATCGGGGCTCCCGGATTTGAGTTTGTATAGATTTTCTCCGCGAGCGAGAAAATCATAGGCGGCTCGTCGATAGTCCCAATAGTACATAACCCACCAAAAAATCCTGTTTCTGTCTTCTGCTGTATTTCTGGCGTTGTATCCATTCATTTGCAACTGGCGCGCTGACTGTTGAATCCGGTAATTTGTCTCAAGTCGGTTGTGATGGGTGGATATCGCGGGTTGATTACCTGAGAGGGAGGAAAATGAAAAAGTCGATTGAAAAAATTTTCAGATTTTTTCTCGGTGGTATCGTTGCGGTGGCAGTGGCGATTGCCGTCTGGTTGACGGCTCTTCCCTACGAAAACCCTGCGCTGGAAGTAAAAACTCCGCATACAGAAATACCGCCAGATGTAATCGCTGCATCAGGAAAAACTATGCGTTCAGTGCCTCATGCCCTGCCGGAGCAGAAGGTGGCCTCCGAACCAGTCGATGGCGTTGAATCATCACCCGAAAATATCGCGGTACCCCCGGTTGAGGCGGTCGCCATTATTGATGCTTTGCTCCTGCTCAGCTTCGATCACGATGGTAACTTGTTGATGGATCGGAATACGCTGGCCGCATTAAAAGAATTCCATACTCAGCTGGAGGGTTCTGCCAGCGCGGACACCATGGTCACATTGCGAACGGTGCTGGAAGCGTCACTACCGGAAACTGTAGCCAACCAGCTGATGGCGTTGGCCCGGAATTACTTTGATTTCCGTCGGGCAGAGCAGGACTTTCAGCTGGCGATGACAGCGGGTGCCGAGGAGGTAAATGGGGTGGCGTTTCAGTCCGAACAGTACGCCGAGATAAAAAAAATACGTCGCAGTTACTTTGCGCCGGAAGTGGTGAACAAGCTGTTTGCTGAAGAGGAAGCCCAGCTGCCGTACATGGCAACTGCGTTGGCGGTAGCGCAAAATCGTGAGCTGACAGCGGAACAGCGGGCGCAACAGCTGGCGGTACTACGGGAAGAGTTCAATCACGTGACAAGCAGAATGGACTCGCCGCTGGCAGGCAAGGTGCTGGAGGCGAAAGTTGCGCGGATGCGTGCGTCGGGCGCCACGGAAGCTGCGATCTTCGACGCACGCAGCGAGGTGTTGGGGAGTGCCGAGGCGCAGCGCCTGGCCGATCTCGACCGGGCGCCCTAGAGGGCACCCATCCAGGTTGAATGTCAGCTGGAGGCTTCGGCTGCCAGCGCCTGCTTGCGGTATTCCGTGGGCGACATGCCGACCAGACGGCTGAAGAAACGGTGGAAGGCGGATTTACTGTTGAAGCCGGATTCCAGCAGCACGTCGAGTACCGTCATATCCGCTTTCTCCGGATCTGCCAGCAGGGTCTTGGCGGCCTCCACCCGATAGCTGTTCACGAACTCGAAAAAGTTGGTACCGAAGTGTTTGTTGATCACCCCGGAGACTTCTTTCGGCGGCAGGTCGATGCGCTCGGAGAACTGCTCCAGGTTCAGGTTCTTCTTCAGATAGATCTTGTCCACGTCCATCGCGTGGCGCACCTTGGTGATGGCCGGCTCCGAGGGCGCCTCTTCGCTGACAGTCTCGTGGGTCTCCTCTTCTGGCTTGGTATCCAGAAGTTGATGGGCGTAGGTCAGACTGTACGCAAAGAAGGCGTTGATCAGGATAAAGGCCAGGTAATTGTCAGCGATGCCCATATAGTCAGCGACAATATCACTGGAGAACTTTGCTACTACGTGCACCACCATGGTCCATCCCCAGGAGATGAAGACCCCCCAGGCCAGTGCCGACAGCCACGTCAGCTCCACCTCGGAATAGTGTGAGTACTCATCCTTGAGTGCGATCCGGTAGCGGCGAATCTGAACCAAGGATGCGGCAGCATACACAAATGGTACCAATGACGCGAGATCCCAGATGAACTCGATGGCCAGGGTGGGGAGTGACTGTTCGGTGTCCGTTGCAAGTCGCAGATCACTGCTGGAAATTCCGAATACCGCTATACAGGCCAGGCCCAGCAGCGCTGGCAGCAGGTGTATGGCAAGGCGTCGATCTAATGTCAGCTTCCGTTGTGTCAGCGAGCAGACATACAGATAGATTGCGGGCCCCTTGAGTAGCAGTGCGCTGTACAGCAGGTAGGGCAGCAGCGTCTGTTCAAACCAGGGGGCGAGCGAGAATTGGTCGTTCCACAGGATCAGCGTGCAGGCGGAGGCCACGGCAATAATCAGCAGAAAGGCGCTCAGCAATCTGCCGTCGTGTCGCGCGCGTGTGGGCAGAATGGACTGGAAGACCGCCAGTAGCAGGCATTCTGCCGCAGTCATCAACAGCACCACGTCGTGAATATTGAAAATGTATTGTTTCATCGGGTCATCGCTTGAGTGTCTTTTTTATGGTTCTTATTAGAGTTTTGTAATGAGGCGATTATAAGAGAAAACCCACCCGGGTAGGAGCCTGAAGCGGGACGGGATGAGCAATGTCTGCCGCTTGTGTCCCAGTGTCTGGCGACGTGGGTGAATGTGACTGGAGAGCCCGTAACACCGGGGCCCGAAAGATCCGCGGAAAAGAAAATGAGCCCCGAAATACACCCAGGAGATATGCCTTCCCGAAGGAGGTGGCACAGCCCAGTTTGCTCTTTCCCCTAAAGTGGGGCGACCGCACTGGGGGATCTGCGGATACTGCGCACCATCGGTTCATACCTTCGGGTGCACGGCCACCGCCCCTGCACCATTCGGCTCTGACCTTCTCGGCAGGGCGCGACGAAGGTTCCCGACATCATCTCTCTTCTCCCGCTAGTGGGCAAACCCGTTTTAGCTGGGCCGGTACAGTGCTGTTGTACCGGCTTTTTTTTTGCCTGGGCGACACCTACCCTGACACGGGGGAATACCGGGTGGGCGCAATTATTGGGGGCGGTGAGGGCGTCCGCTGGCCTCCCGTCCGTCTTCATACTGTCAGCGGCTTTCCCGCTATTGCTCACTGCGAAATGCTATTGGTTGAGTTACCTGCTCATCCTTCGCGATTTGTGACCGTAAAGCAGGGGGAGGGCTGGAGTTTTTGTCGGCAAATCATTACCTTATACCGCCGTTTTTTCCGGGACTCTTTCCATGCCTCTGCCTGAGAACTCTTCCGGGAGTCGGGTGTAGGGCCGGTCAGAATAGTCAGAAGTGAAGCGAACAGGTTTAATTAAGGAAAGCACCATGACCAGAATCGTTGCGGATATCGGCGGTACCAACGCCCGTTTCGCCGTTGCCCACCCGCGCGACGGGGGCTACCGTCTCGAGCATATTCAGGTGGTGAACTGCGCCAAATATCCGGATTTCTATTCTGCGCTCGGGCAGTGGGTCGAAACTCTGGAAGAGCGTCCGCGCGCGGCCTGTATTGCCGTCGCCGGGCCGGTAGAGGCGACCCCGCAGGGGGGGCGTGTGACCATGACCAACCTCGGGTGGGATATTCGCGCGGAAAAGTTGTGCTCTGACCTGGGGCTGGATCGGGCGCGGGTGGTGAACGACTTTGCCGCCCTGGCGCTGTCACTGCCGCGGCTTACCGGAGAGGACAAGTGGGCCCTGCGGGATGTGCCGCCCCAGCACAACGGCTGTATGGCGGTGCTCGGCCCGGGCACCGGTCTCGGTGTGGCGGCGATCATTCACGAAGCCGGCCGTTACCGCGTGGTGCCGGGGGAGGGCGGGCACGCCAATCTTTCCGCCGGCAGTGAGCGCGAGTTGGAGCTGCTGCAGATTCTCGCCCGCACCCAGCTACCGGTCTATAACGAGTACGTGCTGAGTGGTGGCGGCCTGGTCAACCTGTACCGGGCAGTCTGTGCCCTGCACGGCCGTCAGCCGGAAGAACTCACGCCGCCGGATGTCAGCGGTCGCGGCCTCGACGGTAGCGATCCCCTGTGCCGTGAGACGCTGATCGACTTTCTCAATTTCCTCGGCAGTGCCGCCGGCGATGCGGCGCTCTACTATGTGGCCCGCGGCGGAATCTTCCTCGGCGGCGGCGTACTGCCCCGTATCGAATCCCTGCTGCCGGAAAGTGAGTTCGAGCAGCGCTTTGTCACCAAAGGCCGCCTAGGCGACTGGCTGCAGGGCGTACGGGTAGAGGTGCTGAAGGCCGGTTACCCTGCGCTGATCGGCGCTGCCGCCTGGCTCGAATACTGATCACGATTCTACTACCTTGCATTTTTTGCGAGGTTGTAGCGCTCCCCGAATCGGCGCCTGATGGCGCCGGTTTTGCGTTGGAATGGATAAAAATTAGCCAGTCGGTATAATTGCCGCCAGGTGACTGAGCCGGGTCTCTTCTCCTCGTACCCGGTATCTCCTCCCCCTCCTCCCCCCTCGGGGGTGGAGGCCAAGGACTGTGGGCCGCAATAGGATGCAAGCACTCACCATAACGATAAGTCCAAGGGAGAAGATGATGAGTCTGACTAAAAGAGGTTTTCGGCCAGCACTGCTGTCCGTCGCTATTGCTGCATCCGCTACATCCGTTGGTGTGATGGCCCAGGACGAAGGCAGCACCCAGCTGGAAGAGCTGACCGTAACCGGTTTCCGCAAGAGTGTGATGGACTCCATCGACACCAAGCGCGATGCCAAGGCGGTTGTTGAAGCCATTTCCGCCGAAGATATCGGCAAACTGCCCGACTCCTCCATCGCTGAAGCCATCTCCCGCCTGCCGGGCCTGGCTACCCAGCGTCTGGACGGTCGCGCCAGCCGCGTCACCATTCGCGGCTTCGGTGAAAACGAAAGTGCCACCACCTTCAACGGCCGTGAACAGGTATCCATCTCCGACAACCGCGGGGTGGAGTTCGACCTGTACCCTTCCGAGATCATGAGCGGTGTGACCGTCTACAAAACCCCGCAGGCCAACATCGAGGCCGAAGGTATTGCGGGCGTAATCGACATGCAGACCGTCAAGCCCCTGGAGCGCGGCGAGCGCGTAATCCAGTTCAATGGCCAGCTGGAGCAGACCAGCTTCGACAAGCTGAACCCGGACGGTGAAGACCAGGGCCATCGCGGCACCTTCTCCTATATCGACCAGTTTGCCGACGATACCATCGGTGTGGCCTTCGCTTACAACACCATGAGCTCTCCGAACCAGGAAGAGCGCTGGAACACCTGGGGTTACCCGGAGTTTGAAGTCGACGGTGAGAACTACTCCATTCTCGGTGGCGCCAAGCCGTTTGTGCGCTCCTCCGTGCTCGAGCGCGATAGCGCCATGCTGGTGGTTGAACTGCAGCCGAACGACAAACTGCACACCACCTTCGATGCCCTGTATGTCGACTTCAACGATGAAAAAATTCTGCGCGGTATCGAAATTCCTTTTGCCTGGGGTCAGGGCAATCTGTCCGCAGACCTGTCTGGTGCGGATCCTTCAACCGGCTTCCTGACCAGCGCTTCCACCGAAGGCCAGCGCGTTGTGGTACGTAACGACCTGGAAACCCGCGCCGCGGAAATGACCTCCTTCGGCTTCAACACCAAGTACGATTTCAGTGACACCCTGCAGCTGGAGTTTGATGCCAGCCACTCCGCCGTAGAACGCGATATCTGGAGCTTCGAAAGCTACTCCGGTACCGGCCGCGGTGACAATGAAGGTATTGCAGACAACCTGACCTACACCTTCGACGGCGGCAATACCGGCGCCAAATTCACCCACGGCCTGGATTACAGTGACTTCGGTCTTATCCAGTTGGGTGGACCGTTGTCCTGGGGTGCGAGTACGGCCTTGAATGAGAAGTACGGCCAAGTAGAAGGCGACGACTACTACAATGCCGCGCAAGATGGATTCCTGAATACCCCTTCGATTGATGACGAGCTCACCACCATCAAACTGGCGGCAAAGCAGCTGGTAGAGCTGGGTGTAGTGGAAGAGATCAGTTACGGCGTATCTTACCGCGACCGTGAAAAGACCAAACAGTCCGGCGGCTACTACATGACTCTGGCCAACTTCGATGGCGAGTCTGCGGGCATGCTGGAAGTGCCGGAAGAATATCGCCTGGGCAGCGCCTCCCTCGACTTTATCGGCATGGGCGACATGGTCGCATACAATGCCAAGGGACTGCTGAACGACGGCTACTACGACCTGCTGGATGAATCCCTCACCGGTATTGGGCACCTGACCAAATCCTACTCCGTGAGTGAGGCGGTCACCGCAGCGTTCGTACAGGCGGACTTCGCTACCGAAGTGGCTGGCCTGCCGCTTTCTGGTAACGCCGGCCTGCGCTACGTATACACCGAACAGGAATCCGAGGGTTACGCCGGACAGGTTATCGACGACCTGGTGGTCGCTACGCCCACAAGTCTGAGTCACGACTACGGTCGCCTGCTGCCAAGCCTGAACCTGGCGCTGGAAATTGACGAGCAGCAGACCCTGCGTTTCGGTGCCGCCAAAACCTTCTCCCGCGCGCGCATGGACGAAATGAATGCGTCTCTGGAAGTGAATTACAACCAGACTCCCGACGAAAACGGCAACCACTGGAACATCAGCGGTGGTAACCCGACGCTGGAACCGAAAGAAGCGGTAGGTGTAGACCTTTCCTACGAGAACTACTTCAGCGATGAAGGTTACTTCTCTGTGGCGCTGTTCTGGAAAGACCTGAGTAACTGGCACTTCGATGACAACTACAATGTTGACCTCGTCGGTGTAGCCGATCCGAATACCGGTGAAGTGCCCGCGAACTCTTCCGCGACTGCGTACGGTAAGATCAATGCCGGCGGCGGTACCCTGCAAGGTTACGAGCTGTCCGCTACTCTGCCGTTCAACCTGTTCAGTGAAAGCCTCGACGGCTTTGGCCTGATTGCCAGCCACACCGGCGTCAGCTCCGATGTCGAAGACCAGAACGGCAACGAGTACGAGCTGCCGGGCCTGTCTGACAGCATCCAGAGCATGACCGTCTACTACGACAACCACGGCTTCTCTGCCCGCACCAGTGTGCGCAAGCGCTCTGACTTCAAGGGTGAGGTTTACGGCCTCGGCTTCAACACCGAACAGGTCGACGTGCTGGGTGAAACCATCGTCGATGCGCAGATCGGTTATGACTTTGCCGACGCGGGTATCGGCGGCCTCGAGGGGCTGTCTGTTTACCTGCAGGGCGTCAACCTGACCGATGAGCCGTTCACTACCCTGAGTGGTGACAATGAGCTCCAGGTACGCGACTACCAGAGCTACGGCAAAACCTATCTGCTGGGCTTCAGTTACGAGCTGTAATTACCCTCTGTCAGTCTAGCCTCACAGCTAAAGGCCCTTGCGATTCCGTATTGCAGGGGCCTTTTTTGTGGTCTTCAGAATTATTCTCAGGCAGGCTTTCGATAACTATGTGCAACTCTTCGCACACCGTGGCTATGCCGTACAGCATCCCAATTCCGCAGCTCTAGCGGTTATGGATGGGACGACCTGGAAGCTGGTTATCGCCAGTGGAGATGTTTAGTCCGGTACGACATCACCGGGGGGGCAGGTATCTTTTGCGCGCCACAGCAGCTGTAGGTAAAAGGTGGCTGATCCCGCTTAAGTCAGGTTCGGTTTGAGTTTATTGCGGTGCAATATGCGGGGGAGTATATTGGCTCTTCGGCCCTGAACTTCTCACGGAATGACGCGGGTAGGGCCGCTTCTTGATCAGTTGATGGATAATAAAATGAATAAATTTTCCTTACGGCAGGGAAGAGGTTGGCCTGTGGCCGCGTTGAGCCTTCTACTGGCGGCCTGTGGTGGCGGTTCTGGTTCTGGCTCCTCAGGCTCGAGTGGTGATGTCGCTAACCCGCCAGTACCGTCACCGGATTTACTTACGGGTATATTTTTTGATAGCCCGATAGCGGGGCTCAGCTACAGTACGGGGTCCGGGCAACAAGGGGTTACCGATGGTGAGGGCCGGTTTACCTATGAGCCCTCGGATACGGTTTCCTTTTCATTAGGGGCTCTCACATTTGCTTCCATTGCCGCGAAGCCCGCACTTACCCCGCTGTCATTGTTTGATACACGCGATATCAACGATCGTCGAGTTGTGAACTTTCTGCGTATTGTGCAGAGCCTGGACGATGACGGGGATATCGAAACACGCATCATGTTGCGTGACGATACCGCGGAAATTATCGACAAGTCCGGGCTGACGTTGGTCGATTTTGATCAGGATCCGCTTGCCTTCGCTACGGATCATAAAGTCACAGCCTTTCTCTCCGCCGCCGGGTTAGGAGCGCTCGTGGAAGAGGAGTCTGCCAGAGAACATTTTTCCCTGACGCTGAAAAATTCAGAGAAAATTGATATCGATGAGGATGGCATTGGCAATCACTCCGACGCAGATGACGACAACGACGGCATTCCGGATGAGTGGGACGAGTTTCCCTACGACCCGGAGCGCAGTGGTGACGTCGACCTGGATGGCATCGATAACATCCATGATGGTGACGACGATAACGACGGCTACGCCGACGAGGATGACGACCTGCCGTATGATCCCGATGAGTGGGAAGACACCGATGGCGATGGCATCGGCAATATTGTCGATGAAGATGACGACAATGATGGTACTCCAGACAACGCCGATACGGCGCCGCTGGATTCTGATGTCGCGGGTGACGCCGATGGCGATGGCCTCGATAATGTTGTCGATCCTGACGATGACAACGATGGGGTGGTCGACAGCCAGGATGCCTTTCCGCTAGATGATGCGGAGAGCATGGATTTTGACGGTGATGGTCTGGGGGACAATGCAGATCCCGACGACGACAATGACACCGTTCCAGATACTGAAGATCGAATCCATATCGTCGGCCAGAGTGAGGTTTACTTCCAGGGCGAAACGATCACCCTGCGCGCACGAGGTTTTGATCCCGATTTCAACCCGGCAGACCCCGAAGACGGTTGGCATATACAGTTCTATACCTATGATCTGGAAAACCCCGAAAACCACATGTCCGAATATCCTGTCGAGGGCGTGTATAACGCGGAGTACGACTATGCCGGTAACGTTTGGGAGATAGAGTACTGGGCACCAGCCAAACCGGGCGAATTTCGTACCGAGCTGGCCCTCTACTGCTCTGAAAGCCCCAGTGTCTGTGAGGAAGAATATAATGGGGACCAGGTAGAGCAGAGTATTTATTTCACGTCTACCTGCGCAGAGCCGCCCTGTAGTTATGAACTGGATACACCCCGGGGTCATTACGTCACCAATAGTACGATCTATCCACACAATGCGGCCTTTGTGCAGCGCGATAATGGTGAGTTGGTGGCACTGGTCTCAGAGGACGATACTTACCTTACCCGATCAGTAGATAGTGGCCAGACCTGGGAGACTTTTGCAACGCTGCCGGAGTATATCTACGGCAATCCGGTGATGATCGAAAACCGATTTGGAAAGGTGCTGATACTTGGTCACTGTGACAGCGGAGGCGCCTGTATCTACGAGACAGACGACGGCCAAGACTGGCTGAAAACAGCGCTTACTGTAAATACCAACTTTGCCGGCTGCGATGAGACGGAGTGTGACTGGAACCTGTTGCATGCGGAGTCGCTGATCGAGGCGAGTGACGGCACCTATATTGTCAGTTATTCACTGGCCGAGTCACCTCAGGATGATGACTACAATATCGATGTTTACGTGACATCCAGTAGTGATCTACAAAGCTGGAGTACGCCGGCAAAGGTATCCAGCGGTACTGATTGGGACTTCGACTCAACACTGCTGCAAGCCTCAACTGGCAAATACTATCTGGGGTTTGTTTCCTACTCGAAGAATCAATTGGTGATCGCTGAATCGGATGATCTGGAGAACTGGAATGAAAAGCATCTGATCAGTCCGCACCCGCACCTGCATATGATGCCAAGGTTGCGGGAAATTGACGGTAAGCCGGTATTTTTCTACGAGAGCAGTGGCGTATTGCGATACAGTTATTTGCTCGATTCTGGAAACTTCTCAGGTCCGAAAACGGTAATTGACGGGATACCATTTGGTCCGGATATACAGCTGCTGCAGAGTGGTCACATCGGTGTCCTTTACCAGATGGACCTGAACAATCAGCGCGATGTCTTCTATGAGGAAATTGACTCGGTCGATATAGGAGGCTGAACCGAGGGCTAACCTCAGCAGCAAAAAGGGACTGAATTTTCAGTCCCTTTTTTTTGGCCATACCGTTACCGATCAAAATTCTGCGTCAGTGTTCGGTAGTGGTGAACGCGTTACAAACCATCACATCCGTATCCAGCGAACCAATCACCCGCTCCGCAGTATTACCCCGCAGCAGTGAGCCGGTCTCACCGTGCTGGTTGAGGGTGCCCATCACCACCACATCGGCGTCGACTTCCAGAGCAATCTCGGCCACCACTTCGTTGGTGTAGCCCTGCTTTACATGAATGCGGTCGGTGGGTACACCGGTCTTGTCGGCGAGCTTGGCCAGGGCGCCGCGATCGGGGTAGCGCATGGAGTCCAGATAGGCATTGACCAGGTGCAGCTCGGCACCGTAAACCTCGGCGATATAATTGGCGCGGGCGGTGATCTGGCGGTTGAGCTGGCGTTGCTGACTGGTCTGGGCCTGGTAGTTGACCGTGGCCAGCACCACCTTGCGACGGTCTTTGGCGCCGGGGCGGATCAGAACTACCGGGCAGCGGGCCTGCTTTAGTACCTGCCATTTAGACTCGGCAAAGGTGAACCGGCGGCTACTAGTGCGAGCGTGCACTGGCAGGTAAATCATCTCTGCGTTGCAGCGTTTAGACTCCTGAATAATTGCCGCCTGCCAGTCACTGGACCAGCACACGGTAATTTCAAATTCCACGCCCGCTTCTTCGATCGGGGTGCGGATCTGGTCGCGGAACCAGAACTCGTCCCGGAACAGGTGATCATTCACCGCGCGGGTGTCCACTGCCTCGCCATCAACGGCGACGAAGACCGCAAGTTTCGGTTGGGGATTGCGCTCGCGGGCGGTAGTCAGGGCCCGCTCCAGGGCTACATGTTTGTCATCGTTAGGGTCGACTACGACGAATACGACCGGTTTGTCCTGCATGGTCACTCCTTCAGGTTTTATGGTTCTTCCATTCAGTCAGTGTTTTTCTCTCTGGACCGCACAAACCGCCTGCGGTGCCTCTCATCGACTTGGCAGTCAAGGTTATCACCGGATGTTGCTTTTTTCATCTGCTCCCCTTCCATCTACGCCCCTGGGCAGGAGGATGAAAGTGCGTGGCAGCCGGGTAAAGTAGCCTGCAGTGATGACCGTTGGATAACGACCGAGAGAAGATAATGAAAAAAACAGCCGGCCTGACAGCATGGATTTCTGCAGCCGCCCTGGCCTTAACGGCCTGTGGCGACGATGCGCGAGTGGATCAATCCGAGCGCCCGGTAGCCGCTCCGGATGCCGCTGCATCATCGCAGACGAGCGAAACTGCAGTATTGACCGAGGTCAAGGATGCCGCCCGTGACCCTTTCTGGAACAACGCCACCATCTATTTCATGCTCCCGGACCGCTTCCATAACGGCAACCCGGACAACGATCTTTCCTATGGCCGCAAAGATGATGCAGCGCACCTGCGCGGTTTCAAGGGGGGAGACCTGCGCGGTGTCATCCAGAAGCTGGAAGAGGGCTACTTCTCCGATCTCGGAGTGGATGCCATCTGGATGTCTCCCATTGTCGAGAATGTGCACGGCTACGATGAAGGGGACAAGCGAACCTACGCGTTTCACGGCTACTGGCCGAAAGACTGGACTGCGGTAGATGCCAACTTCGGTACCGAATCAGATCTGGCGGAACTGGTGGAGGTCGCTCACAGCAAAGGCGTGCGTATCCTGCTGGACGTGATCATCAATCACACCGGCCCGGTCACCAGCGAAGACCCCCTGTGGCCGTCGGACTGGGTTCGCACCAATCCCCAGTGTGACTGGAGCAGCTTTGAGCAGAATGTAGAGTGCGCTCTCACCGAAAACCTGCCGGACATCCTCACTGAAAGTGAAAAGCCGGTTGAGCTTCCACCACAGCTTACCGAGAAATGGCAGCGCGAAGGTCGCCTTGAGCAGGAAGTGGCAGAGCTGGATGCCTTTTTCGAGCGTACCGGCTATCCGCGCGCGCCCAAGTACTACATCGTCAAATGGCTGACCGATTGGGTGCGGGAATACGGTGTGGACGGTTTCCGTGTAGACACGGTCAAACACGTGGAGCCGGAAATCTGGGCGGTACTGAAGAAGGAGGCCAGTATCGCGTTGTCGGACTGGAAAGCGCGTAATCAGGGCCAAAAGCTCGACGATCGTGACTTCTTTATGGTGGGAGAGGTTTACCACTACGGGGTGAATGATTTCGCCAGCAGCGATGGCCGTTTCTATGACTATGGCGATCGCAAAGTGGACTTCTTCAACTATGGCTTCGATAGCCTGATCAATATGGGGTTCGCTGCACACGCTACCCAGGATATGGAAAGTATCTTCCGCGAGTACTCCAATACCCTGCATGAGGGCGCCTTGAAAGATGTTTCGGTGCTGAATTATCTGGGCTCTCATGACGACCAGAACTCTTTCGACCGTGAACGCAAGCAGGTGAAGACTGCTGCCTTGAAACTGATGCTTGCGCCCGGTGCTGCGCAGATTTATTACGGCGATGAAGTTGCCCGCCCGATGATTGATGACCAGGCTTATGGCGATGCGTCCATGCGTGTCCCTATGGACTGGGCGTCTCTGCAACAGACGCAGACTCAGGAAATCCTCCAGCACTGGCAAAAACTGGGTCAGTTTCGTCAGTCCCATATGGCCGTGGGCGCCGGTGTGCACAAACAACTGAACGAAAAGCCGTATGTATTTACCCGCACCCTGGAAGATGACCGGGTGATGGTGGCGCTGGATATGCCGAAAGGTGAGAAATCCCTGACTGCTGCTGGTGTCTTCGCTGAGGGCGCTCTGGTGAAGGACTACTATTCTGGCGTTGAGGCCCGGGTAGAAGATGGCACTCTTTCGTTCGACACCAAATTTGACACCCTGCTGTTGGGTGTTGAGCAATCGTCGCAGTTGAGTGCCCGATAGTAACTGTACCGATATTTTAATTCTTGGACCAATAGGCTTTCTGTTCGCTTATTGAGCTATGGATGAGGCAGCAATTGGCTGCGTGCGACCCCTCTTTCTCGTCGAAAGGTTTGCCGGTATCCGCTTTTGCGTGATACCGGTTTTTTTTGCCCGAAATTTACCGGAACTTTCCAGGAGTGGCGCTTTTGCGGACTAAGCCCCCGGGAAGGATGAGGTAATTCCCTGGGAACCCGGTAACTTGAACCTGCGCCTATGCGGTTCGCGCACGAAAATGAACAGCTGCGTTGTATTCAGTTGATAACAAAATAAAGACTGAATGTTGAGCCGACATGACAGTCGTCCGGATAAAAATAACGACCGGAGCATAGCGATGATATCTGCCCCCAATGCGGTCGGAGACAAGGTCTCTGCCGATTCCGTATGCCTGAGAAATTTTCTGTTGCCGGTACTTGCAGTGGTATTGGTGCTGCCATTTCCAGTGTTGGCACAAAACTGGTCCGAAGCCTGGTTCCGCGGTACCCCGAACGAATGGGGAGCCACCGCCATGGCTTACGATGCCGAAACCGGTGTCTGGGCCACTGAGCAGACATTTGATGATCCCAGTCCCCGCTTCAAAATCAGCCGTTTCCAGAACTGGAATGAGGCCTATCCGGCTGGAGATTATTCAATGCAAAACGGGCGCTATCGGATTGCATTTGACGATACGAGCAAAGAGATAAGGGTAACGGAAATTGTCGATCCACCGGTGGGGGCGGGTCACACTCTGTGCTTCGACAATGCACAAAACTACGCGAATCCACATATCTATTTCTGGAACCCCGATCCCTCCACCGGTTTTAATAACCTGCCCAATTGGCCCGGCGAGTCGATGACCGAAAGGGACGGCTTTTATTGCTATGACTTCTCCGGTCATCTGGATGGTTTCATGCCCGGGTCGCTCAATGTCATCTTTAATGACAATGGTACGGCTCAGACTCAGAACCTGCTGTACGCGGGCGCGCCCTGCTATATTGCCCATCAATGGCAGCCGGCACAGGCCTGTGGTCTGGATCAGGAGCCGGAGGAAGATCAGCCCCCAACCACCCGCCCGCTGCTGAAGCAACCGCTGAACTTCCCCATCTCCGGCAACGTGTCCGGCGGCAGCTACCGGTTTGAAATCGCCTACCCCAATCTGCAGGGACTGTTTATGTCTCCGGTGATGGTGGTACCGGATGGCGTGAACGACCTGCTGTACGTGGTGGATAAAACCGGCTCCATTTTCACTTTCCCAAATCGCGAGGATGTGGCCCCGGGCGAAGTGCAGACGCTGCTGAATATTAATAATGAAGTGCGCAACTATCACGAGCAGGGACTGCTCAGCATGGCCTTCGATCCGGCGTTCGCCAGCAACGGTTATATCTATATTTATTACATCCACGGTACCGACGATAACGAACGCGCACCGGATGGCAGTTATGGCGATGCCATTCTTGAGCGCTGGACCGTTGATGATCCGGATAATCCATCCCGGGTCGTGACCGGATCGCGAACGGAACTGTTGCGGGTTCCACAGCGAGGCCCGGACCACAAGGGCGGCATGATGCAGTTCCACCCGGAAGACAACTACCTGTACCTGAGTATCGGCGACGGCGCTTACGGTCACAGTGCCACCATGTCTTATCCGGAAGATCCGCGCACCAATAACGGCGCGCAGGAAACCGACAACCTGCTTGGTACTTTCATCCGTATCAAGCCGCTGGCGCAGCCGATCGATGGAAAGTACTACGAAATTCCCGCGGACAATCCGTTTGTGGGTGTGCCCGGTTTTCGTGAGGAAATCTGGTCTTACGGCCACCGCAACCCGTGGCGCTGGAGCTTTGATACCGAGGCGCCCTACACCCTGTGGGAAACCGAAGTGGGGCAGGCGGGATTCGAAGAGGTCAACCTGATCGAGAAAGGAAAAAACTACGGCTGGCCGGTATGCGAAGGCACCACCAACCGCGGCGACCTGGGGGGAGACCCGGGTAAAAACTGCAGTACCGATTTCGAGCCCCCCCGGGATGGCTATGCGCATCCCACCGGTTTTTCCATTATTGGTGGCCTGGTCTATCGGGGCGGTGCACTGCCCGGGCTTACCGGTAATTTCGTTTTCGGCGACTACGTGACCAAGCGCATCTGGTCCATTGTGGATGGCGAAGCCAAGTCGCTGATCAGTGATACTTTCCCGGAAAACATTGCGTCTTTTGGCACCGACTTGAGTGGCGAGACACTGCTGGTTTCCACCTACGGTGTGGAGTACGGCGGGCAGTCCACAATCTATAAGATCGTTGATGAGGATACGGCTACCGCAGTTATTCCTGCAAAACTGTCGCAGACCGGGATCTTCTCCGACCTGGAAAACCTGACGCCCGTCAGCGGTGTTCTGGAATATAGCCTCAACACCGAAGGGTGGTTTGACGGCGCCGGTGTGCGGCACTTTATCGCGTTGCCGAATGACACACAGATCAATTTTGACGATATCGATAATTGGGATCTGCCGGTGGGCACCGTGCTGGTAAAACATCAGAGTATTGCCACTTTGGAAAACCTGAACAAACCGTTTACCACATCGGTCCTTTTCCGGCAGGACAGCGGCAAATGGCAGGCGGCTAACTACTATTGGAACAGCACCGGTGAAGATGCCGATCTGGTGACGGAAACCATGACGGTAATGGACGGGGGGATCGAAAACCGCGAGCGCGCCGTGCAGTCAGCGGCTGATTGCGGGTCCTGCCATATCGGCAGTGGTAGTCGCGAGCCCCTGGCGGTACATACCCGGCAGCTGAACCGGGATTTCCAGTACGGTGAATCTCCACAGTCGATTGCCAACCAGCTGGATGTGTTCAATAACATCCAGTTGTTTGCGGGGGATATCGGCGCTGCACAAAATCACGGGCAGTTTGTCGCCACCAATGACGAAACCGCCGATCTGAATACGCGTGCGCGATCCTACCTCGATACCAACTGCTCGCACTGCCACGCCAGTGGTTTTATGGACCTACGCTACGACACGCCGCTGGAAGAGACGCGCCTGCTGGGTGTCGAGACCGTTGCCGGCACCGCCCGCTTGCGACCGTTCGATCACGCCAACAGTCTGATCTATATCTACCAGACCACCGACAACAACCGTATGCCGAAAGGCACCCGTTACACCAATCCGGTGGCGGAGGCGCTTTTCCGCGATTGGATTGAGGCGGTCGACGCACAACAAACCGGTATTGCATTGCAGGCAGGCGGTGATCGTCTCAACAGCGGCGATACGCTGACGATTGCCGTACAGGCCGAATTTGATAACGGCTTTACCACCGCGGTTTCCGGTACGCCCAGTGTCGCCTCCAGCGACAGTGCAGTCATTGCCGTCGAGGCGGTGGGCACCGGGCAATTTACCCTGCGCGCCGGCGACCCCGGCAGTGCCTCGGTGACGGTACAGCAAAATGGGTTTGGCGAAACCCTGGCAATTTCTGTCACCACTGTGGATACCGGTATTACCGACATCGAAATCGCGCCACAGGGTTTGCCGCTCGACAGCAGTCGTCAGTTGGCAGCCTATGGTTTGCGCGCAGATGGTACGCGGCAGAATCTTTTCGGACAGGTGACCTGGGTTGTGGAGAGTGGCCCTGCCACTGTAGATCAGAATGGTCTCGTAAGCCGTACCGGTAGCGGTGATGTCTCAGTGCGGGCGGAGGTCGGCGAGTTTTCGGCGGCCGTCAGTCTCACTGAAGCTGGTTCAGGGATTTCCGTGCGCTTCGATAATCCCGATAACTGGGACCAGGTATTCGTGCATTTGTGGGTGACGGTGGATGGCCAGGATCAGGCTGTTACCGAATGGCCGGGGCGGTTGATGTCGGGCCCGGATCGGGAAGGCTGGTGGCGCCATACCGTGGAAGAGGAAGAGCTCCACCAGGGACAGATCAACCTGCTGTTCAACAGCGGAGACGGCCAACAGACCGGAGACCATCGCGATATCACGCAATCCTCGAGTCTTGTCGGCGGCACCTGGGAGCCCTGGGAAACGGAAGGTCCGATTGGCGGCGAGACTTCGCGGGTGTCTGTGATCGGTGGTACCACCACCGATGGTGGCCGCGACTATCCCATCGGCAGCGTGATTACCGTCACCGCAGATACGCCGCCGCTCGGCACCGAATTTGCCAACTGGAGCGGCGATGCAGCCCCGTATATTGTCGGTGATCCGTCCCAATCCCAGGTACAGTTGTTGATACCGCAGCACGATCTGTCGCTGGTGGCCCTGTTCCCCAGCACAAGCAACGAATACGAAGCGGGCCAGAATTTTTACGCCGCCCAGTGTGCCAGCTGTCACGGCGACCAGGGGCAGGGTGCGGTTGCCCAGGCGTTGGCCGGCTCCGGCAGTAACTGGCAGCTCGCCGACCTGACCCAATACATCGAGGACTTTATGCCCATGGATGCGGCCGCCAGTTGTGTCGGCGACCAGCCCGGCGCCTGTGCGTACGAAACCGCGCGGCTGATTGTGGATGAAGCCTGGAATACCGGCACCTGTAATGACAGCACCTGCGATGGTAGCAACCTGGACCGGCGCAACCTGCGCCTGCTGACGCGGGATGAATATCTCAACAGTGTGCGGGATATTTTCGCCACCGACTTTGATGTTTCGCTGATGAGCCCGGTACCGGCGGATGGCCGCTATCGCAATTTCGATACCGCTTCCTACCTCACGGCGGGCAACGATCGCACCCTTGGTTATCAACTGGTGGCCGAACAGGTAGCGGAGCTGGCCATCAGTCAGTCCGGTTTCCTGAATCTTGTGAATGACTGTGCAGAAATCGAATGCGTGGTGGATACCCTTGGCTTCCGTCTTTTCCGTCGCCCGTTGAGCATTGCGGAAATTGGCAATTACACACCACTCTACAGCAGCGAAGACGATGGCCGCCTGTTGCTGCAGGCCATGCTGATGTCACCCCACTTTATGTATCGCTCGGAGCTGGGTGTACTGGATGGTGAAACGGGCCTGTATCGTCTGACCAATTACGAGATTGCCACGCTGTTGTCCTACACCTTCTGGGGCACCACACCGGACGATACCCTGCTGCTCGCGGCCACCGAAGAAAACTTTGACGTGGCGGCACAGGTTGACCGATTGCTGGCAGATCCCCGTGCAGAGCGCGGTCTGCGCCGGTTTATCGACGGATGGCTGATCAACAATCAGTATCCGTTCCCGGCCATCGACAGCCCGGAATTGATTGCGGCATTCAAGGAAGAGACGGTGGGCTTTGTGCTGGAGCATATCCGCAGCGATGCGGCTTACAGCACGCTACTCAGTGCCAACTCCACCTGGGCCAACGACGTGCTGGCTGTCCATTACGGGCTCGACAACAGTGGTGGTAGTGGCTGGATGATGCGCAATTTTCCGGTGGGCGACCCGCGCAGCGGCAGCGGCCTGCTGGGGCACGGCAGTTTCCTTGCCTCGCGCACCAGCACCGTCAACCCGGCGCCGATCAAGCGCGGTGTCTACGTGCGCGAAGTACTGATGTGTCAGGAGTTTCCGCCGCCGGCTGCGGCCGACTTCAATGTGGTGTTTGAAGAGACCGACAGCAACCGCGAAGCGACGGCCCGGCATACTTCCGACCCCGCCTGTGCGGCCTGTCATCAGTTTATCGACGGCGTCGGGTTTGGTTTTGAAGGCTTCGGCAGCGATGCGCTGTATCGCACCATCGAAACCATCGGCACAGGTGAAGAGCGGGAGATTGATGACAGCGGCAGTATCAAAAGCCTGTATACCCCGGCCACGGTACTCGACCCCACCAGCTCCAGTTACGACTTCTACTCGGTTCCGGAACTGGCAAACCTCATTGCCGGCAGTGATCAGGGAGAAGCCTGTTTCGCGCGGCAGTTTTATCGGTACGTTGTCGGTCGGGAAGAGAGCGCCAGTGACGACCTGATCATCCATGCGGTAAGCGAAGACCTGCGCAATGGTGGCGGCATGCAATCCATGTTGCGCACCCTGGTCTTGTCCGACACATTCACCCTGCGTCGCTGAAACAGGAGAGCATAATAATGAAACTGTTGAATCAATTCCGCCTTCCCACCGTCAAGGAATCCACCAGCCAGTCGCGCAGGAAGTTCCTGCTACGCATGGCGCAGGCCGGAGTGCTGTTGCCACTGGCGGGCAACATGCTCGGCCAGAAAGTGCTGGCACAGGCTGACAGGGCCCAGCGGGTACTGTTTCTGTACTACCCCAACGGAGTAGTGCCCTATAACTGGTTGCCGCAACAGGGGCCGGGGACCATTGGTGGCAGCCAGGCACTGAGCTTTGGGCTCGGCCCGCTGGCGTCCTGGCACAATCGCATGATCGTACTGCAGAACCTCACCCTGGATATTGGTGACGGTGCCGGCGCGCACTACAACGATATGCGCGGCATCCTCACTGGCAACAATCAGATCAGCCGCGAGAGCGCCAGTATCGACCATTTGATAGCCGAGCAGCTGGGCAATGAGGGCGTGTTGAATCTGGGGGTACGTACCGGCAGCCGCTCGGACATCATGATCTCCAAACCCCGTGGCTACGCAAGTAATGAGCGACCGATTCCTAACAACGACCCCGCCGATGCCGCACAGAAACTTGCGGTAGGTATTGAAGGCGGAGGCAGTGGCGACGGCAACGGTGAGAAGCAGGCCTATTACGAGGCGGTATTGAATGATTTTGACAGCCTGGCCAATGCGACCCTGGATGCCGCCCGCAGAGACAAACTGACCCTGCATGAAAACGCACTCAAACGATTGCGGGATCTCGCCAGTAACCAGGTGGGGCAGTGCACTTTCAATACCAATGTGATGAGTGATCCCTACTACGCGTCTACCAGCCAGCTCACGCCGACAGAATGGCAGATGTTCCCGCACCTGGCGCGGGCGCAGGTAGACAATATTGTGGGTGCCTTCACCTGCGGTCTACACAAAGTCGCGACCCTGCAACTGTCCAAAGGCGACGAGAACGGCAATCTGGTGAACTATGCCTACGATGAATGTTGGCAGATGGCCCAGGAGGCCATCAGCCAGGGTATTCAGAGCACCAGTGATGGCGACCCGGTAAGCGGTATTACCCGCTGGTACAACGAATTCGCCAGTCACAGCGCCTCGCACCGCCCGGGGGATGTACCGCATACCGCCCAGGTCCGCTGGTACCACTCCCTGCTCGCCTACACCCTGCAGAGACTGGACGATAGCGGACTGCTGGATGACACATTGGTAGTGATGTTCAGCGAAGTGGGCGACGGCTCCAAACACGGCGGTGCAGCTGGTGCCGTCACCCTCGCCGGTGGTGCCGGCGGTGCGCTACAGATGGGTCGTATCATCAACTGCGGTGACGGGGTTAACAACGGCCAGCGGATTTACGGTACACACCAGTTATTTGGCGATATCGCCCGTTACCTGGGGGTGAACAGTTTGCCGGAAAGCCATTGGAGTGGGGGCGTCGTCTGACCCAGGGAGGGGAAACAGAGCCCCGGAAATCCGGGGCTCTGTTCGTTGGGAGGTTTTCTACTGGCTGGGGAGGGTTTGTAGGGCTGCTTTCAGCTCCCGCAACTTCTCCTTCACCCGCGCCGCATTATCCGGCCCGATGCGAATCATCAGCTTGTGCAGGCCGGGCATTTTTTCCAGCTTTTCATCTTCGAATTTGTAGTACACCGTAGGCTGTACCAGTTTGATCGGGCCTTCCACTTCCGGCGCGGCCAACACCTGATCGATGGCGGCGAGTAGCGCCGCGTGGAAGTTTTTGTTCTTGAGGCCGAGCTCTCCATAGGCCTGTTTCAGACGCGGATACCAGAACTGATACAGCTTGACCGCAGTATCGGTATCCACCATGGCGAACAACCTCACTGGCTGGTCATAGCGCTGGTAGTTTTCCTGTGACAGCACGAAAACCTTGGTGCCGTCGTTGCGGCTTTCCAGGTCTTTGACCGCGATTTCGCCTTTCAGGTTGGTAAACGGCCGGTTCTTGTGCATCAGCTCACCGCGGGTGGCGGTATTGACTGCAGCGACCCATTTGCGCACGACCTCATCCGACACGATCCACTTGGCCAAGGCACCATCGGAAGACAGGCTGATGATATCTGCGCGGGCTTCCTTATCGCTCTCATTGAGTGCCGGCAGTTCACGCGGTGGGTCTTCCGGCTCGGTGGGCTCGGGAGCCGGGGGGATTTCCGGTTCTTTCGGTTCGTCGAGGTCGACACTGGGGTCGGGCTCTGGTGCCGGCTCTGTAACCGGCGCCGGTACATCTGGCTCGGGGGCATCCCTGACCGCAAACCAGTAGATACCAAAGGCTACGGCTGCTGTAACCAGTAAAGCAATCAGCCAATCGCGAATCGTGCCGCCCATGTGAGGACTCCTCCCGTTGATTTCGGCGCTCTGTTCAGTGTAACCCACAGACTGTGTGGTCTCCGACAGTAGCAGAAGCGAAATGTTTCGCGCTATAGCCGCGATGAAATGGGAAGCACCTGCTAAATTGTGTCGGATATGCACAGATTGCAGTGTTCATTCATGCGCCATTTGTGTGATTAATGTCTCACTTCTGGGTTGTTTGGAAAAAAATGCGGGAAAAATCCGGCAGCGACAGTGGGGGGGTGCTAGTAGTATTTAATGAGAACTGCGTCAAGAATAATTACAGGGAGCGGTGCCATGTTTCGATTTCGGAGTGGAAAACGACCAGAGGCCAGCAGTAAGCGTCGCAGTCGGTCGTCTATATCAGTGATGGGCAGATTCCTCGGGGGGCTGGTTCTGGTGTTGGCCGCCACCGGAGCAAGCGCGGGGCTACTGGATTTACTCAGAAAGCCCTCTATCGAACTAAAGACCGGCTTGCTCGATCTCAGTCTCGAAGAGCTGATCTTGAATACCAGCATACTCGGTCTGATAGAGCTGGAAATTGATGTCAACCAGGTGATCGCTGTCCTTACCCTGCCTGGCGGAATTGAAACGGATCTGATCATTAACTTTGACCGCGTGATCGGTCTGAATGAAGACAGTCTGGGCCTGTCTGCCAGTGAACTGGATCCGGAAGACCCCGCGCTGCTCCAGCGGCTTCCTGCCGGCGCCATGGTTATCCCTCAAGCCGACTTCCCCATGCTGATCGAAATCGAGCCTGTGGATAACTTTGCGTTTGCAAACGACGTCGAGCTGGAGATTCATACCCACAACCTCGAGTTTACCCCCGGTACGCGATTGCGATTATTCGCCGCCGCCCACGGAGAAGCATTCCGGGATATTACGACTTATGTGGGGCCGGGCAGCTATCGCAGCCGTGGACGCCGTGGCAAATTCTCCGAGTTTCTGGTGGTGGAAGATAATAGGGATACAGATACCGTAATCGCCACTAAGTTTGATTACCTGAGGGATCTGTTGGAAGGCTACCGGGGGGATATCCCGCCCTACATCTATTGGGTACTACGGACCGAGATTAACTCGGCAAAGAACGCCTGGAATTTTGATGATGATGACAGAGCGACAGATCTGCTAGATTCGGCGATAGAGACCGTGAATCGAAACCGTGGTCTTATTCCCAATGTGTGGCACCCCAACCTTGATATGAAAAACGTTGCCGGGGAATTTACTGCGGCGGCGCAAACGCTGATATTCAGTCTGGATCTGCCTGATTGATGCCGGGACCCACCGCCATGGGGGGAACAGCAAAACAGGGCGCACCTGACAGGGTGCGCCGTAGCCTGCCACTCTATCGGGCGATTTCATTTATCGCCATACTGCTTCTATTATTCCTCGCGATCAATGCGCGAGAGATCTATCGCTTTTTCATCCCCGCCCCGACTCTCCATCCGGACAGAGCGGTTTATACCCTTGCGATACTGCCTGTGCAGTCTGAACATCTGGACACGCAATGGCGTTGGATCCGCAGTGGTGGGCAACTGCTGATGCAACAGGCGCTGGAAGCTGAAAACTCGGTCAAGCTGGTAGCGCAGGAAAATGTTAACGGTGCGCTGGACCTTTTCCAGATTGGGGGTGAAAACGCCCGCTACGCCGAGGTCGGTCGACTTTTGGGCGCGGATTACCTGCTTCACTCCGAAGTGACAGAACATGCGCAGCGGGATCAGTTTCAGCTGAAGGTGATCTTGATCAATGCATACGATGGGTTGCAGCGCACTGTGTTGGAAGATGCTCTGGTGGCAAGGTCTGAGTTGTCTCGTACTTTTCAGGGAGTACCGCATCTGATCCGAGATGTTCTGCGGATTGATGATACTCATACCACGCCGACACCTTTGTGGAGTATCGATGCAGAGCTGTATACAAAAGCCCAGCACGCGCTGAACCTTGGGGAATTGGAGTCGGCAAGAGACCATCTAAATGCACTGCTTGAGTCGGAGCCCGAATATGCCCCTGGCTGGTTGATGAAGGCGAGGGTGGCGTACCTCACCGGTAATATAGAGGCCGCGCTTCACTGCCTGAAGTCGGCCATTCAGCACAGCGCAGACAATACAGTGACATCGCTGCAGGCGCGCGCACTGGACGCGTTGTGGCGGGGAGAGAGCCAGGCGGCGGAAGCGTATTTGCGGCGGTTGATTGCCGCCTTTCCCCACCTTGCCGCCCCGCGATTGGATCTCGCTGCTCTGTTGATGGAGCGGGGAGATTTTCAGTCCTCTGGAGCCGAGCTGGAAAGGCTGGTGGCGTCACATCCCCAAAGTCCCACCGCGTGGCTGGAGCTTGCCAAGTCAACCATTGTTGCTGGAAACATACAGCGTGCAGTAGATGAATATCTGGTGAAAGCACTGGGCCTGTTCCAACGTCTTAATAACCGTAGCGGCGAAGGTGACACGCTCAATGCGATGGGCGTTGCCTATCAAAGGCTGGGGCAGTGGCAAGAAGCGGAAAAGTATTACCTGCGCGGTTATCAATTGCGATATGCGGAAGGAGATATCCGAGGCCAGGTGGTCAGCTTGAGCAACCTGGCGACCATACAGGGTATTCGCGGGAACCTGGATGCCGGGCTGGATACGCTGGAAAAAGCCAAGATACTAGCGAAAACTATGGAGGACCCCGCTGCCTACAGTGAAATTTTCAATCAGGTAGGGTTGATGTGGGAAGAGCAGGGACGTTACGAAGAGGCGTTGGTCAATTACCGCAAAGCGCTTGCGATTCGCATGCGTATGGAGGATCGTTGGCTACAAGCGGAAAGCCAGAATAATGTCGGCTTTATTTATTACCTGTTGGCAGATTTTGATCACGCGATGATTTACTGGCGTCAGGCTGCGGAAAACTTTGCCTTGACCAGTGACACCCTTGGAGAGGTACAGGTAAAGCTGAATGTTGCGCAATTATATTTGCAGCGGGGCAGTTGGTCGGAAGCGCTGCAGGCGCTCCAGATGGCGGAACAGATGGCGAAGCAGGCCGGCCTGAAGGAAGAGGTCATAATCGCCCAGGCGTATCAGGGCCGACTGGCATTCCTGCAAGGAAGTTTTCAGTCCGCGGATAAATATTGGTCCCTTGCCAGCGATTACGTCAGTAACCGGGGAGATTACCGGGGGGCGATCGAGTTTGGTCTGTGGCGTGCCGAACTGGCGCTGGTGTTGGGCAAGCAGGAGAGAGCGGCCAATCAGTTGGCGGAACTGGAAAACCTACTGCGGGAACACGGAAGCCCGGATCAGTGGGTATCGGAGAAGCTGCTCCGATTCCGCCTGGCAATGGATAAAGAAAACGTGTCGGCGGCGCACGATATCTATCGCGATATTGAAACCACCTTGTCTACTCAGGTGCCCCAAAATTTTCACTTGAGGGCCAAAACTGCCGCACTTGAGCTGGGGTGGAAATTGAGTGAAGACACAGAAAGTGTGGCTTCAGAAGGTTCAGATCTGGTTACTGAGACCAGTACTGGCCCATGGCAAGAATATCCCGTAGAAAAGTTACGCTGGTTGGAAGTGATCGCATTGAACCAGTGGAAAACCCAGGATTGGACTGCGCTGGAGAATACTCTTGATGCAGCACAAGGGGTAATGGAAGAGGTAGACGGTTACTGGAAAGGCTACCTGTTCCACCATCTGAAGTTTGTGCTTTCGCTGGAGTATGGCAGAGGGGATATTGAATCCCGCGAGCTCGCCAACCGGGCCTATTCAGGGCTGCTGAACAATATAGACCCGGCTGACCGCTACGCCTTTCAGGCGCGCAACGCGCTACCCGATGATCTGGCTCAAAATTAACCAGAGGTTCCTCAAGCGCTGATCTATTGAAGTTTCAGCACATACCCGGACATCGGTGGGATTTCGATCGATGCACTCCCGCTGGCGTCTTTCCATTGCAGCTTTGTCTGATAGCTTCCCAGCTGATCGTGCAGTTTTGTTTCCTTATCTGTGGGGTTCCATGCCTTCTTCAGGTCATCGGGAATTTCCAGCTCAAAGTTTTTGGGCGCTTTGTCAAAATTGGCCACAATCAACAGTCGGTCGTCTCCTGACCAGCGGGCGAATGTGTAAACGGAATCGTCATAACCGGCTGAGTGCTTCCGGTTGTATTCGTGTAGATCCTGATATTCACCGCGCAGTGCTTCACTTTCCGTGGAGAAATTCATCAGCCGCTGATAGAAACTGCGCAGCTGCTGTTCGCTTTCGCTTAACTTCTCGCTGTTGAACGCTCCTTCGTTGTTCCAGCGGCGGATAGTGGGGACTGACCAGTAATCGAAAATGGTGGTGCGGCTCGACTTGCCAAAACCGGCGTCACCCGCGCCCGGTTCACCCAGCTCCTGACCGAAGTAGAGCAGGGTGGGCGCACCGCTGATGGTGGTGGAGACGACCATGGCCGGGATACCCGCCCGAGGGTTGCCGGCAAATTCCGGGCTGGCAATACGCTGCTCGTCGTGGTTTTCCATAAAACGCAGCATATTGTCTTCGATGCCCTCCAGGCTTTTCTGGATATCCACCAGTGGATCGGTGCCGGCCTTACCTTCCATCACCGCTCGAATGGCATCGTAGCTGCCGACCTTGTCATACAGGTAATCCATCTTGCCCAGGTGAATGTAATCCCGGTACAGGTCGGGCTGGTAGATCTCTGCCAGCAACAGCGCATCCGGTTTCTGCATTTTGATGCTGGAGTTGAGATAGCTCCAGAACGCTACCGGCACCATGCCGGACATATCGTAGCGGAATCCGTCCACACCAAATTCGAGCCAGTAATCGGTGATCTGACGAAACTTCTTCCAGCTATCCGGTACCTCTTTATCTGCCCAGAACGCCGCGTGTGCGCGGAAGTCCTTCTGTGCGTATTCCTCGGGGAGTTGGGGGAAGTCGTAACTGCCGTCCGGGCGCACGCCAAAGTTGATCTTGACGGTCTCATACCAGTCATTCTGGGCGGGTTGTGGCGCGCGGCTGCCGTTGCCGGTCCACTTGGCCGGTGTTTCTTCAAACTTGCCATCGGCCAGTGGGTGGCTTTCGCCGTTCAGGGGCTGGTAGCCATCTTCCGCCTCCGGTACCTGGAAGGGTTCGCCCGGTACATAGTAGAAATTGTTGTCGCGGGCGTAGGCCACACTGGTGTCGTCGTCCGCACCGAAATCACGTACGCCCTCGGGCTTGGCGAGGGACTGGTAGTTGCGTGCAACATGGTTGGGCACGATATCGATGATGACCTTGAGGCCGGCGTCGTGCGAACGTTCGATCAGCGCTTTGAACTCCTCCAGGCGCTTCGCCGGATCATTGGCGAGATCCGGGTTCACGCTGTAGTAGTCCTTGATCGCATAAGGGGAGCCGGCGCGCCCCTTGATGACATCCGGATCGTCATTGCTGATACCGAAGGCGGTGTAGTCGCGTACCAGTGCGTGGTGAAGGGAACCGGTGTACCAGATGTAGTCGGCGCCCAGTGCTCGGATCTCTTCCAGTGCCTTCGGGGTAAAATCACTGAATTTACCCACACCGTTTTCTTCGATGGTGCCCCAGGGCTTGTTGGTGGCGTTGGTGTTGCCGAACAGGCGGGGGAGTACCTGGTAGATAACCGGTTTGCCATTGGTGGCGACAATCGTCGATGACTCCTCGGGAGCCGGCGTTCCGGTTTCTGAATTGCAGGCAGTAAGCGTACTGGTGGCGATGGCGGACGCCAGAAGAAGCTGGATAAATTTGTTCATAGTTTTTCTATTCAAAGTTCGTTTACAGGGTTACGGTCAGGGCCTGGTGCTTTTCGGTCCAGTTGAATTTCACATGCAGGGTCTTGCTGCGTTTGTTGAACCAGGCGGTGTTATTCGAGAGTGACTTCTCAGCGGAGACCAGTTTGAAGATGTCCCCACCTGCGCTGATGGATGAAGGCTCCTGACGCCAGTTGTGTAGCACCAGCTCAATGCTTCGTTTTTGCGGCGCACCGGAGTAACCCTTCCCTTCGCGATCAAAGCGGAACTCGATACCGGATTCGGTACGTTCCCCGGCAAACATCAGTTTTTCGTACAGTCCTTTGCCAAAGGCATTCGCGGTAACGCCGTCATCTTCGTAGACGTATCCGGCGGACCGATCGACGGAATCGTGGGCATAGTAATCCAGTCGCAGTTCTTTGCTGGAGTACTCGCGAGTGTTTTTCATGTCGCCAACGGTGGGAATAAATGCACCGGCGCGCACCAGTACCGGAATAGTTTTCAGGGAGACATCCACCCTGGCGATATCGCCGGCGTATTGGTTGTCGTTCCAGTAGTCGAACCAGGTGCCTCCGGGAAGCTCCACAGTGACCTGGTCCGACTCATCCATTACCGGTGCCACCAGGAAATCATTGCCCCACAGATAGGCTTCCTTGTAGTCCATTAATGCCAGGTTGCTTTCATCTTCGAAAAACAGCGGACGCATCAGCGGCATACCGGTCTGGCTGTTTTCAAATGCCAGTGTGTAGTTGTAGGGCAGCAGGCGGTAGCGGAGTTTGATGAAGTCGCGGGTGATATCGCGAGTCTCGCGATCGTGGAATACCGGTTCCGGCGCGATATGGCCCTGGGCGTGGGGGCGATACACCGGCTGGAAGGCGCCGTACTGCAGCCAGCGGATGTAGGGCTCGCGATCGAAGCTTTCGCCATCGGCGAAGCCGCCGAGGTCGGAGTGGGTGTAACCAAAGCCCAGCAGGCCCATTTGCAGTGATAGCTCCACTTGCGGTTGCAGGCCTCCCCAGCCGCGCGCCACGTCGCCGGTCCAGGGAATCATGCCAAATCGTTGGGAACCCGGGAAGCCGGCGCGCATCATGATAAACGGGCGTGCCTCGGGGCTGTCTGCTTTCTCGTTGTCGTACAGCATCTGCGCCCAGCGGTGGCCGTAGGCGTTGTGAATCTCGTCTGCCATACCGATGGCGTGCACGGTATCCGAGGGATGCACTTCCGGCTCACCCAGGTCCCCCCACCAGCCGGCGACGCCCTGATCTTTCAGGTCTTTGTAAATATTCCAGAACCAGTCGCGACCGTCTTCGGAGAAAACATCGATAAGACCGGTGTTGCCGAAATAGAAGTCAAACTGCTTGGGTTTGCCGGCGAGATTTTTCGCCAGGGCATTGCTGGCTACGGCATTGTCCCAGCGCTCGGCAGTGGAAAGCACAAAAGGCTCGGTGACCAGAATGGTGTTGATCCCCTGTTCCTTCAGTTCCGCCATCATTTCTACCGGTTTCGGGAAGGCGTTGGTATCCCACGCCAGGTTACCCATATGACCTTTGATGTCCGGGCCAAACCAGTACAGGTCCAGTACCAGTGCGTCCAGCGGAAAGTCTTCTTCGCGGAACGCTTTGACGGTTTCGCGCACCTGATCCTCGGTGCGGTAACCAAAGCGCGAGGCAAAGTTGCCCAGCGCCCAGCGCGGCGGCATTGGCTGGCGGCCAGTGACGTCCACATAGTTTTCGATCAGCTTGGGATAGGTATTGCCTGCTACCACGATGTAAGCACTGCGGCCGGCAACGGCCTCAAACTGCATCACGTCCTGTTCGCTGGCGCCGAGATCCATGGTGCCGGTGGCGCTGTTGTCGAACAGCAGAATGTATTTGTTGCTGCTCATCACTGCCGGCAGACCAAAGTACATTTGATTGGACTCGGTGCTGTAGCCATAGTGGGCTTTGTTGTACAGCGGCAGGCGATGACCGCGGCGGTCCATCCCCAGCACGCGCTGTCCGCCGCCGATCAGTTTTTCCTGCTCCTGCAGGGCAAAGCGGAAGCCACGCATGGTTTCGTTGGCAAAAAAACCGTGTTCTTCCGCCAGCAGGTTTTTTCCATTGCGCAGGTATTCAATGGCAAAAGGCGACTTGTGGATAACAGCAGTAAGGTCACCGAGTGCATAGCGCAGGGTATCTTGTGAAACACGCAACTGCGCCTGTACGTCGGCTTCGAGCTGTGCGCGCGCAAAGGAGGGTAACTGTTTCATGCCCTCGCGCTGGTAGTGCACTTCCAGCGCGCCGCTGTTCAGCGGTGTCAGGGTGACCTGGCTGTCGCTGGTTTCGATCACCAGTTTGTCGTCGCGCAGTTGATGGCTCTGGTAGCTTCGACCTGTTTCCGGATTCGTCCCCTGGCTTGATTCGGCAAATGCCGGTTGCATGGCCGCAGCCAGGAAGGTCGGCAACAGGGTGGGCAGCAGGGTAGCCAGTCCGAATTTCTTCAGTAGCCTTTTGGGCTTTGCGGTACTTACTTCTTTCATCGTCTTTGAGTTTCTTGTTTAGTTAGTTGTATTTTTTGCGGTTGCCGCACTCTTCAACACCCGTCATACCGGACTTGATCCGGTATCCAGCTGCGCTGGGGCTGGATTCCAGCATGCGCGGGAATGACGTAGTGGCGTGTTTTTCACTAGCGAATTTCGGCAACCAGTACATCTCTGGCAGGAATCAGCAGTCCGTTCAGTGAGTAGGTTTTTCCATTGGTGATATCGGTCGCTTTGGATTTTCTTCCGAGCATCTCCGCCAGATGTGCCAGCGGCAATTCACGCGGCCGCTCGCTTTTGTTGATGGCCACCATCACGGTGTCTTTGTCGTCGTAGCGAAAATACACATAGAGACCGTCAATAGGCGCAAAATGCTTGAGTTTTCCATGATGGATAACGTCTTTGTCTTTGCGCCAGTTGAACAGGGTGCGCACAGTTTGCTGCGCTTCTTTCTGCTGCTGGCTCAGGTTTTTGCCGGTAAAAGCGTTTATCCGGTCGCCTTGCCAGCCGCCGGGGAAATCGCTGCGCACCACACCGTCGTCACGGCGTTTGGGGCTTTTCGCCAGAATTTCATCGCCGTAGTAAAACTGCGGGATACCGCGCATGGTGGCGAGGTAGGCCACCGCCATGCGGAACTTGCCCATATCCTCGTCAAGCTGGCTGAACAGCCGACTCATATCGTGATTGCCGCCGAGAATCACCAGATTGTTGGGGTCCGGGTAGAGCACATCGTTGGCGAGAGTTTCGTACAGGGTTACCAGGCCGGTGCTCCAGGTCTCCGGTTTCTCCAGGCCGTCACGCAGGCCGTAGAGGAGCGGGAAGTCCATCATGCTGGGCACATGAGAGACGTAGCCGTTGCGGTTTTTATTGCCCGCCTGCCAGTAGGCAACGAGCGCGGGCTGCCGGGTCCACTCTTCGCCGACGATATTGAAGTCGGGATATTCGCGCATCAGGCGTGCGGACCAGCGGGTGAGAAAATCCGCATCGGAATAGGCATAGGTGTCCACGCGAATGCCGGATAGGTCGGCGTACTCCACCCACCAGATGGCGTTCTGAATCAGGTAGTTGGCCATGCGCGGGTTGCGCTGGTTCGGGTCCGGCATGGAATCCACAAACCAGCCGTCGGTAAACAGCCGGTGATCTTTGTGGCTGGCGTAGGGGTCCATATGCACGGTGCGGGCGTGATTGGTGTATTCGTACTCGCCCTTTTCGATACCGTCGCCGTTCAGCCAGTCGTCACCGGGGAGATCCTGCATCCACCAGTGCCCGTCGCCGATGTGGTTGGGCACCATGTCCTGGATAACGCCGAGCCCCCTGGCCTTCGCCGCCGCGACAAACGCGCGGAAGCTTTCGTTGCTGCCGAAGCGGGGATCGATACGATAGTAATCGGTGGTGGAATAGCCGTGGTAGGAATACTTCGGCTGGTCGTTCTCCAGCAGAGGGTTAGGCCAGATCTGGGTAAAACCCATATCCGCGATGTAATCCAGATGCTGCTGCATACCGGCGATATCACCGCCGTGGCGTCCATTGGGATCCTTGCGGTCCAGCCCTTCCAGCGTATCCGCCGTCTCGTCGTTGCCCGGGTCACCATTGGCAAAGCGGTCTGGCGTGATCAGGTAAATACTGTCGGTGCTATCGAAGCCCTGGCGCTCGGCGGAACCGGCGCGGCGCTGTTTCAGTGTGTAATCCACCGTGAGCTGGGTGTCGCCGGTGCGCAGCTTGATGGGCAGGGTGCCCGGCTTGGCGCTGTCGGTGATGGCGAGGTTGATAAACAGGTAGTTGGGGCTCTGTTCCCGCTCGGTACCGGCGAGTGTCACGCCGGGATAGTCCAGGCTGACCACTGCGTCGGCAATATTGTCCCCGTGGAGCATCAGCTGCAGGTCGGGTTCCGCCATCTGTGTCCACCAGAAGGGCGGCTCCACCCGTTCAACGAGGGGGCTGACCGATGCGCTGCAGCCCACAGACAGCAGTATCAGCAGGGAAAACAGCAGAACTCGGGGGTAGGGTGTATCCATCATCGTCGCGGTCACCTGTTATTGGACCTGGGCGCTTTACCCGGGTGGATTATTCGCACTTTTTTTCAACATTGTGCCCGTACTTGTGCGCCCTGTTATCCCCCTCCCGTCGGGGGGAGTCGCTCTCCGGTTGTATCCATCTGGCCTGGCGCGTACTTCCTCCACGCCCCAGGCAGGGAGGAGGCATTGACCAGCCAGTTCGCCAGTATGTGACTTGCCCCGGTAAGGCGGTGCTCTTGCGGTGGAAGCACGCCCCGGGCGCACGATCGATAAAAATAACCAACCGAGATGATGAAAATGACCAAGAGCTATCTGGCCCTGGCAGCACTGCTGCTGGGGGCGAGTTCCATGGCGCAGGCGGAATGGTTCCTGCGCGGCACCCACAACAACTGGCAGGCCGATCAGATGCAGGATGTCGGCAGCAACACCATGCTGGCGGACGATGTGGTGTTCTCCGCTGCCGGCGAGATCAAGTTCGACCGCTGGGGAGACTGGAGCGAAAACTACGGGGCAAATGGCCAGCAGAACGGGAACAATATCGCGGTTCCCGCCGGCACCTGGGACATCAGGTTCTATACCGACAGCAAAGACTACGACATCCTTCCCGCCGAAGACCCCGAAACCCCGGATGCCACCCTGCACCTGCGCGGTACCCACAACAGCTGGGTCGCCGGTGACCTGATGGCCCGCATCGGCGAGACCGACGAGTACGATGCCTGCCGCAACTTCGACAGCGGCGACGGCAACGGCGGCCCGCGCTTCAAGATCGATCCCAGCGGCAGCTGGAGCGGTGGTGAGTTCCCGGCCCAGGACGCGGCGGCTAGCGGCTGGACCTATATTGTCGCCAATGCCGAAACCAGTTCACTGGTCAGCGTAACCACCGACCTGGGCGCAAACTGCGGCGCGGTCGAGGCGGACAGTGATAACGACGGCGTGCCCGACAGCCAGGACAACTGCCCCGACACCCCTGCCGGAGCCACGGTGGATGCCAACGGATGTGAAGTGGTGCAGCCCGTGCAGTCCGACTTCCGCAACCGCAGCATGTATTTCGTATTTGTGGACCGCTTCTACAACGGCGACACCAGTAACGACAACGGCAACAACGCCGCCGCCACCTCCACCAGCAAATCCGCCGGCGGCCTGTCGGAATGGAAGAAATACTGGGGCGGCGATATCCAGGGCCTGATCGACAAGCTCGACTATCTGGAAGCCCTCGGCATCACCGCCATCTGGGTGACCCCACTGAACGACAATATTGATGCATCCGGCAGCGAAGGCGCCTACCACGGCTACTGGGGCCGCGACTTTTACGCAGTGGACGAACACATGGGCGACTGGGCGCTCGTCGACCAGCTGGATGCGGAGATGGAAGCCCGCGGCATGAAGCTGGTGCTGGATATTGCCCTCAACCACTCCAATCAGGACGACCAGTACGAGTTCGGCGCGCTCTACAAAGAGGGCACCTTCATCACCGATGTAAACCTGGACAACGGTACCTGGTATCACCACAACGGCGCCATCGCCGACTGCGGTGACAGCGATCCGTCTACCAGTTGCGGTGGCGAGTGGGACGATCCCTGGGCCTTCCGCAACAAAACCCTGTTCAACCTCACCGACTTCAATCACGGTATCAGCAGCAACAGCGCCGCGGACCAGTACCTGATCGACGCCGCGCTGAAGTGGATGGAACACGGTGTGGATGCCTTCCGTATCGACGCCATCAAACATATCGAGCCGAGCTTTATCAATCGCTTCAGTAATGCGGTACGCGCGCAGGATCCGGAAGTGTATATCTTCGGCGAATGGTATGGCGCCGGTGCCGGAGAGAGCCTGTCGATGCAATTCCTGAGCGAAGACCGCGGCTCTGAGCTGCTGGACTTCCAATTGCGCAATCATATCGAGGAGGCGATCGCCGGTGATATCACCATGACCCAGCTGAACACGCATATCACATCGCGCCCGGGTGCGATGAACGGCCGCGACAGCTGGCAGCCCATCTTCCTCGATAACCACGATGCCACCCGCACCAGCGTGTTCCTGCAAACCACCGGCCCTGTGGATAACGGACGCACCGGCAAAGGTTTCTCCAAGCCCCTCGCGGACGCGCGCCAGAATCTGGGTATGGCGCTGGTCATGACCCTGCCGGGCATCCCGACGATTTACTACGGCAGCGAGCAGAACAGCACCTGGTTCGATGCCAACGGTGATGGTCAGATAGGACACGACCCGTACAACCGCGAAGGCATGCCGTCTTTCAGTGAAACCAGCGATGCTTTCCAGCTGATCAGCGCACTCGCTAACCTACGCGAGAACAGCCCCGCGCTCGCATCCGGCAGCTACAGCGAACGCTGGGTGAATCAGGATATTCTGGTTTACGAGCGGATCGAGGGTAGTGATGTGGTGATGGTGGCGGTAAACCGCGGCGGCAGCACCTCAATCAATGTGAGTAATCTGGCGCTTGCCGATGGACAGTACAGCAGTCTGGTTGGCAGCGATTCGGTAAGCGTGAGTGGCGGCTCTGCGGTGCTGAATCTGGATGCTAATGAAGTGATTGTGTTGCACTGAGCGCTATCGGACCGATAACGGTTCAGGAATTTAGCGAAGCATTTAAAGTGAGGAATCGGGGGTTCCCTGGCTCCTCCTTTTTACTTCCAGTGTCCTGACAAATGCACCGGGGTCTTCGAGCTCAATTAAAGTGTCTTTATCGGGCAGGCAGCTCTCTTCGGCGAACTACAGTAAATCTGTAACTGGACTGCAAAAAAGAATATCCAGCACAGTTATTACTAGCTTCGACTTATTCTCCTTACATTGGGTCACGCACGCGGTAGAATTCTGGCGCCTCAGGTTAAATGGCTATGAAGATGGTGCTCAAGCGAGACTGTGTTGCGCGAAGTTGCGTTCCAGCAGTACTCCCGGCAACCATAAGTTTTCCCGTTTACTTCCCGAAATTCCGGAGTGTATCTTATACATTCAAAACCGTGCTTTAGTAGAACTCGCGCAGAGGCAGCGTTATTATCGAGAACAAGTGCTCTGATAGTATTTAGACCAAGTTTCTGAACGGAAATTTGTAATAGTTTACCGACGCCCTTTGTGGCGACTCCTTTCCCTTTGTGCTTTTCTGCTACCCGATATCCTAGCATCGCAGACTGTCTGGAGTGATCAATTTCTCTTAAGTTGAACCTGCCCAGTAGCTCATTATTAGTAACCATTAGTGCTGGATACATTGATTTCTGACGCATGAGTTGTAAACACTCGGTTATATGCTCTGTGACCCCAGGGTGGGTATAGAAGTCCGGATTTCTGGCGGCTATAAACTTTTCAAACCACAGTCGGTTTTCTGTTTCAAATTTGAGTAGTGCAGAGGTGTGTTTGGTAGATAGTACTTCGAAATTAGTACTGTTCTGAAAATACATCGTTAATCCGTCTAGGTATTTTCTGATCGTTCAGTTGTTTGACCAGATATTTTATGCTCGATCTGAAAATCGTCGATTTTGATAAACGGTGACTTACCGAAGGCAGAAAGTGAAATGATAGCTGTGATAGCTACCGCTGCTTGAAGAAAACATTTTCGGTTCATACGAGTATTGGTTTAAGTTTTTTCTGGTTTTTAAGGGTGGAAATTGGTAGAACGTTATTTGTCCACGTTTTCAGCTGAGTACAATCCCTTTCTGCTTACGGTAATCTCCAGGTGTGATCCCCATCCAGTCCCTGAACGCGCGGGTAAAGGCACTCTGTTCGGAATAACCCAGCAACATAGCCACATCCGCATAAGACAGACTCGGGTCCTGTAAATACTTTTTTGCCAGACGCTGGCGCAATCCGGCCACGATACTACGATAGCTGTACCCCTCGTTGGCCAGTAGCCGGTAAAAACTGCGTAGTGAGATACCCATCTGCCGGGACACCGATCGGGCAGAGGTGTCGCCATCCTTCATCGCCATCAGAACCTGCTGCTGTAGCGCCTCGAAAAACTCTTCAAAGCTGTCGGATCGATTTTCCCCTTCGGACTTCAACATCGCCTGCGCTTGGCGGTCGAAAATCTTGCGCATGTACGGATCACGGCTGGTGATGGTCATCCACATAATTTTTGCCGGCACATCCACCATCAGGCACTCAGAATTGAAGGTGACCGGGCACTGCAGTAGGTCCCGATAAATCTGCGGCTGTTCCGGGGTGGCAAACGGCAGCCCGACGTGAATCGGTGGCACCGGTTTTCCGATCAGGCTCTGAACCAGGGTGATAAAAATGGATACGCCGAATTCGCAGGAGATGGGTGTTTCCACATCGTGCAGATTCCAGCGGTGGCTTATCACGTCGTCGCCCACTTCCACCCAGGTGCTCAGGGTGGACAGTATCAGTGTCTGGTAGTGCCCGTAACGGGTCAGTGCCTGGCCCAGGGTGCTGCAGGCGGTCAACAGGTATCCCACCAGGCCGAAGTCTTTCGGCTCAACCAGCTTGCCGATTTTTATCCCAAAGGCCGGCTCGGGATCCAGCGCATACAGGTCGTGCAGCAGGGCATCGAACTCCCGGTTTTCCATCTTGCTGCGCGCGCGGTACTGCGCGAGCTTTTCCCCATAGGCCGGCGCGCGGATGCCGCGCAGTTCTACGTAGCGCTGCAACACGGCAATAAAGCTGGCCGGTATGGTGGCGGGGATGGTGGCAGATTCCGACATGCAACCGAGTGTTTGCGATCTGGCACAAAATGTCAATGCAGGCCAAAGCGTCAATACTTTCCCCGGCCGCTTACCTACTATTCCCGTCATTCGACGCACCAGAATCAGCACCAGAATAACAACAAGCTCGATGAGTTTGAGGGAGCCAACCCCATGGCCTATGTGGTCACCGAAGCCTGTATCAACCACAAACACACCAACTGTGTGGATGTGTGCCCGGTAGACGCGTTCCGCGCCGGGGACGCGATGCTGTATATCGACCCGGACACCTGCATCGACTGCAATGCGTGCCTGACCGAATGCCCCGAGCGCGCCATTCACCCGCAATCGTCGGTACCGGAAGATCAGCGGCACTATATTGCGCTGAATGCGGAGCGGGCCAGGGTGCTGCCGCCCATCCGCGAAAGCGTGTTCCAGGCCGCTGCGACCAGCGCCCAGTCCGCCCTCAGTGCCCGCTTTGCCGTGGTGGGTGCCGGCCCCTCCGGTTTCTATACCGCCGAGGCGATTCTGAAAAACATGCCCGCGGCGCAGGTGGATATCTTCGAGCGTCTGCCAACGCCCTTTGGGCTGGTGCGCTACGGTGTCGCCCCGGATCATCCCCGCATCAAATCCATCAGCGCCAGTTTCGAGCGGATCGCGGAAAATCCGCAGGTACGCTTTTTTGGCAATGTGGCCATCGGCCGGGATATCTCAGTGGCAGAACTGAGCACGCTGTATCACGGCGTGGTGTATGCCACCGGCGGTTCGCAAAGCCGCCCGCTGTCCATTCCCGGTGCAGATCTCGGCAACATCTTCGGCTCGTCGGAATTCGTCGGTTGGTACAATGGCCACCCGGACAATCAATCCCTCTCCCCGGATTTCACCGCCGAGCGCGCGGCGGTGATCGGCATTGGCAATGTGGCGCTGGATATCGCCCGTATGCTGGTATTGCCCCACACCGAGCTGGCCCAAACCGACATCGCCGATCCCGCACTGTTGGCGCTGCGCGATAGCAACATCAAGGAGGTCTGCCTGCTGGCCCGGCGCGGTGTGTTGCAGGCTGCGTTTACCCCCAAAGAACTGGAACAGCTGATCGCCCTCGAAGGCCTGGACCTGATCATCAACCCGCAGGACCTGGAACTGGATCCTGTGTCTGAAGCGGAAATGGCGAAGCCGGAATTCAGTGAAGCCCGTCAGAACCTGGCACTGCTGCGCAAGGTGGCGGAGCGGCCGCTCAGCAACAGCGCAGACACGAAACGCATCCGCTTTCTATTTTTGACCAGCCCGGAATCCATTGAAGAGGAGGGCGGTACCAAGAAACTCCACACTGTGCGCAACTGTTTGCAGAGCGGTGACGATGGCCGCGTGCGCGCAACTGCCACACCGGATAGATCCGCGCTGGACGTGGGCCTGGTGATCAATGCCACCGGCTATCAGGGGATGCCAATTGACGGACTGCCGTTTGACCAGCAACGCGGTGTAATCAGTAACAAAGATGCCCGGATTGAGGATGCCTGCATTGAAGGTTCCCGCATTGAAGGAGACGGAAAGCAGGCCTATGTAGCGGGCTGGATCAAGCGCGGCGCCAGCGGCGTGATCGGCAGCAACAAGCAGTGCGCCGCAGATACCGTTACCCGGATGCTGGCCGATCTGCCTCCATCCCCGGAGTCCATTGATGGCGATGTGGAGCAACTTTTTGCGCGCAAGCAGGTGGAAGCCATCCGTTATTCAGACTGGCAACTGCTGGATCAACACGAGCAGTCACAGGGTGCCAGGCAGGGGCGTCCCCGCTGTAAAGAAACCTCCATCGAGCGCATGCTGCAGGTGATCCGGGAGGCCCGCGCCGCGGCCATCGCCGAGTCCGAGGCCCAAGCCAGGCTGCCGGTCAAAACCCACTACCGCAGCTGTACCCTGTGCGAGGCCATGTGTGGTGTGGAAATCCAGTACCGTGGGCGCGAGATCATCGCCATCTCCGGTGATGAGAAGGACCCGCACAGCTGGGGACATATCTGCCCAAAAGGTTATTCCCTGCAGGACTTGCACAACGATCCGGACCGACTGAAAAAGCCTCTGCGCAAAGTGGATGGCCAGTGGCTGGAAGTGGAATGGGACGAGGCGCTGGACTATGCCGCCCGGGGCCTCGCCCGGGTGCAGGCGCAGTACGGCGAGGACGCCCTGGCGGCCTACTGGGGCAATCCCACCTCCCACAACCTGGGCCTGCTACTCACCACCAACAAACTGAAAAAAGTCCTCAACACCCGCAATATCTTTACCGCCGCGTCTCTGGACCAGATGCCACACCAGCTGTGTTCCTACCTGATGTTCGGGCACGGCCAGGTGTTCACCATTCCCGATGTGGACCACACCGACTATATGTTGATGCTGGGCGCAAACCCGGCGGCGTCCAATGGCAGCCTGATGTCCGCGGGGGATATCCTCAAGCGCCTGGAAGGGATCCATGCCCGCGGCGGCAAGCTGGTATTGATTGACCCGCGCAAAAATGAAACCGCCCGCTACGCCCAGGAACATCACTTTATCCGCCCGGCCACCGATGCCATTTTCCTGGTGGGGCTGATCCAGCACATTATCCGCAAGGAGCTATACAGGCCCGGCAGGTTGGCGGACATGCTGGATCACTGGAACGAATTACTCGACACCTTCAACCTGTTCTCCATGGCAGAGATTGCCGAGCTGTGCGGCATCGAGCAGGCGGAAATCGAGCGCATCGCCGAAGAGTATGCATCCGCAGACAAGGCCATCTGTTACGGCCGTATGGGCGTATCCGCACAGGCCTTCGGGGCACTCAACCACTACCTGATCAACGTGCTGAATATCCTCACCGGAAACCTCGACCGGCGCGGCGGCATGATGTTCACCAGGCCGGCGGTGGATGCGGCGGTCAAACCACATCAGGCCGGCAGCTTTGATACCTATCAGAGCCGCGTGCGCGGCCTGCCCGAGTTCAACCGCGAGCTGCCCGCCTCCGCAATGGCCGAGGAAATGACCACCCCCGGCAAAGGGCAGATACGCGGCTTTATCTGTATCGCCGGCAATCCCGGCCTTTCCTCTCCCAACAGCCGCCTGCTGGAGAAGGGCATGAGCGAGTTGGATTTTATGGTATCGCTGGATTTCTACCTCAACGAAACCTCCCGCCACGCGGATATCATCCTGCCGCCCACCGGCCCGCTGGAACACGAGCAGTACGACCTGGTATTCAATCTGTTATCGGTACACAACACTGCCAAGTTTGCCGAGCCGCTGTTCCCCCATGAAGCCGGTGCGAAGTCCGACTGGGATATCATGAATGGACTGATCGAACGGCTCGAAACTATTAAGAAGGGAAGCAAGACGGGCAGCAGCAAGCCGCAGACCATGACGCCGGTACAGATACTGGACATGGCACTGCAGCATGGCCCCTACGGTAAAGGCTTTGACGAGTATCGTGGCAACGAAGTGATCCGCCACGAGGACGGCCTCAGCCTCGAGAAGTTGAAAACGTTCATCCACGGCCTGGACCTGGGGCCGCTGCAGCCCTGTCTGCCGGATTTCCTGTTCACCGCAGACAAGAAAATCCACACCATGCCCGGCGAATTCATTGCCGACCTGGGGCGCCTGCAGCAGTTTGCCCACGATCTAAAACAACACAACCCGCTCAAGCTGATCGGCCGCCGGGATCTGCGCACCAACAACTCCTGGATGCACAACAGCAAGCGCCTGGTCAAAGGCCGGGACCGCTGCGGACTGTTGATGCACCCCCTAGATGCGGAAAAATACAAGCTGCGGGACGGCGGCAAAGCGAGCATCTCTTCCCGGGTCGGTCAGCTGAACGTGGTGATTGAAGTGACGGACTCCGTGATGCCCGGCGTAGTCTGCCTGCCCCACGGCTGGGGGCACGACCTGGAAGGCGTCGAGCTGCGGGTGGCAAAAACCAATCCGGGGATCAATTCAAACGATCTGACCGACGACCGTATGGTAGACGCGCTCTCGGGCAATGCGGTACTGAACGGCATCCCCGTAGAAGTATCAGCGCTCTAAAATAATTCAATAACAAGGTGAACCATGACTACCAATCAGCTGATCGGCGCAGAAGTGTCGCTCTACACCGGCAAGCTCCGCTGCTATCTGAAATACAAAGATATTCCGTTTGAGGAAGTGGTCGCATCCCAATCGGTATTCTGCGATGTAATCATTCCCCGCACCGGCGTGCGCTATATCCCCATCTTTATTACCGAAGATGACCAGGCCATCCAGGACACCACGGAGATTATCGACTTCCTGGAAAAACGTTATCCCGAGGCCAGCGTCTACCCCGGCACCCCAAAACAGAACCTGGTCTCCCTGCTGCTGGAAACCTATGGCGATGAATGGCTGGTAATACCCGCCATGCACTATCGCTGGAACAAACCGGAAAACCGGGAGTTCGCCATTGCCGAATTCGGCCGCACCGCAGCGCCGGAAGCCAACAGGGAAGAGCAGCTCGCCATCGGCCATCACAACGCCAAACCCTTTGCCGGCGCACTGCCCAGATTGGGGGTGGTGGATGAACTGGTGCCTGCCATCGAGAAGAGTTATCTCAACCTGTTGGCCGACCTGGATCGACACTTTGCCGAGCATAACTTCCTGCTGGGAGACAGGCCCTGCATGGGGGACTTCGGCCTGATCGGCCCGCTGTATGCGCATTTGTACCGCGACCCGTATTCCGGCCGCCTTATGCAGGAATGCGCCCCCAATGTGGTTGCCTGGGTCAAACGCATGATCGAACCGGCACCGCTATCCAGTCACTTTCCTGCCGGTGATTTCCTGGCAAATGATGCAGTGCCCGAAACGTTATACCCCATCCTGCAGCGCATGCTGAGCGAGCAGGGCCCGGTGCTCAAGCAGACCATGGATCAGGTGGGGACGTGGGTAGGGGAGAACCCGGAGGTGGAAATCCCCCGGGCAATTGGCAAGGTCAGCTTCACCATTGAAAGTGTCAGCGGCAGCCGTCTGACCTTTCCGTATATGCAGTGGATGTGGCAACGCTGCCATGATTTTTACCACGGCCTGCAAGGTGAAGAGAAGGCAACCGTAAAAACGCTGTTGAGCAATACGACGGGCTTGGAAGATCTACTTAACTACCCCATTCACTGTCGTGTTCGACGTATAGAAAACCAGCTCCGGATTGTCAGGTGAGTCACTGGCCCGGCGCTGGACGCAAGGGGTATTTCGATTCATCATGGCATGGTTTCCGATAACCGCTCAGTGACAGGGATAAAGATGCTGATTGATCGAGTTGATGGATTTCAGTGCCACTTTTATTAGATATTATTTGTAACAAATGATTGAACATTAATCTTTTCTCGGCCAGCTGCATAGTGCCTGTCCAGGCCATATGCCATGGTCTCAAGCGGAGATTTATCGTAACCAAAATCTTGAATCTCTTTCATATAGCGACGGATAAAGTTAAGCGCACCCAGATGTTCCCACTGTGCTACGTGAACCAGCTCGTGGAAGTGCAGCTGAAAATCTGCCTCTTCCCCCCGCGCAATATAATAGGTGTTCTTGTAGCTAATACCTCTAACTGGCATGTCGATGAAGTCACCAAAACCAATGGCTCTCAGTTCGGGAAAGTCGGGTTTCGGTATCTCATCGGTAACAACAAAAAAAGAATTTTCCAAGAACGCAGCAGAGTAAAAACCATGGAATGCATTTTTAAAGCGGGCGCAGCAAATGCGTGCTTCTAAAAATTCCTTATTGGTTTCATCTATCCATCCATTGATATGTTCAATCATCCTAATTTCCGTGCAAAGCTTTGTCTAATCCTGTGAAGTCGAGATTCGAGCCTGATAAACTGGCTCGATAAGTATAATACCCCGATACCACCTGTAAAAGAAAAGCGCCGAAGTCCGAGGAGTCTACTTCTGTTCGCCAGATCTCTGCTCTAGCTTCGCACGCTCGGCCTTGGATACATAGCGCGGTTTGGCCTTGGAGTTGAGCTTGTCGTTGGCTTTCTTGGCTCTCTTCTTCAGGATCTGATTGACTTTCTTCCTGCGATTCATAATTCACTCGGTGCGTTTGCGGGTAGGGGGCATTCTAGCGTCATCGGCGCCGCCAACCAACGTATGGTACATTGCTCGCCCTATGCCCATAGACCCACAGCGAGCCAACACCATGAAACCCTGGATCGAACTCGGTACCGCCCAGATTCCCAACAATGGCGGCACACTAAAGCTACGCCAGCGCGACCAGGAGTTCTCAATTTCCCTGTCCGGGCCGCGTGGCGAACTGATGAACAGTCGCAGGTTCAACAGCGAGCAGCAGCTATCGGTGCTCGGCTGCGCGCATCTGAAAAATCACCAGAATGCCCGTGTTGTCGTGGGCGGTATGGGTATGGGTTACACCCTGGCTTCAGCGCTGGAGGCTGTGCCGTCCAACGCCGAGGTTATCGTTGCCGATCTGATTCCCGAAGTGGTGGAGTGGAACCGGGGCCCGCTGGGCGAATGTGCCGGCCGGCCGCTGGACGACAGCCGGGTCTCGATCCATATCGGCGATGTGGGTGATCTGCTGGTGAAGGGCAACGGTGACTACGATGCCGTATTGCTGGATGTGGACAACGGCCCCGAAGGGCTGACCCACAGTGATAATAATTGGCTGTATTCTGTGGAAGGTACCAGTAGCATCTATAACTGTCTTGCGCCGGGTGGTGTGCTGGCAGTTTGGTCGGCGGGGCCGGACACCATGTACGTCGGCCGCCTGAAGAAGGCGGGTTTTCAGGTCGATGTCATGACCGTGCGCGAACGCCCGGGGAAGGGTGCGCGGCATACGATATTTTTAGGTAAGAAAACTGGGTAAGTTACTAAAGTAAAACCTGTACCCACCAAATTATATTCTTCTCTGGTACGAGATAACCGCTGCAATTCAAGGGATACCAGAAAGAATTTTTTCCACAAGCTCTTGTGGAATAGTCAGCATGGGCCAGTGTCCGCCGTTTATTGTACGGAACTGCCACGTGGAGGATCGTCTCAGTTGATCCACCAGGTCGTGCTCCCGTGAAGACGACAACCAACCCTCATGCGCAATAAAAGTCGCTGAAATTTCGCTCAGAGGTGTTTCAAGCTCGGCTCGATCAGTAACAGTATTACCAGGGTGCGGCCTTTGTTTTGATACAAGCAAAGCTTTTTGAGCCTGGTTCAAATGTGGTTGTGATTCCAGTTCTTCGGCGGTAGGTGCTGGCCACATTCCCTGATTACTGTCTATTGCTTTTTTCTCCTCCTCGATTGGGAGGCCAGATACCTCTAGCAGTGACTGACCAGAGACAGGAAGAAACGCCTCGATAAAAATCGTATGGCTAACAGATACCTTCCCCCGGCTAGCCACCTGGCCTACAACAATTCCAGAGTAACTGTGACCGACAAGCGCTACATCTTTGAGGTCGTGCATCCTGATGTAGGATTCAACGTCCTCGACGTGAGTGTTGAGATCAGTTGATCCCTGTGAGTTTTCTTCAAGGCCGGAAAGAGTAAGTAGATGTGTTTTGTAACCTGTCCTTTCTAGATTCTCAGAAACCTCACTCCATATCCAATCGCCCGCCCAGGCGCCCGGTACCAGAACAAATTCCATAGTTTTTCCTGATTCTGATAGTCTTGGTTGAAAGAAATCTTCCCAGTGGAGATCTGCAGGGCGGAATAGCATCTATAGCGGCGGTAGTGTACAGATCGAAGCAACGGTGACCTGCGACATCACCAGTAAAGGCCCATGGAGCAGTGCAAAAAACCGAGGATCAATCAGGCATTATCCAATGTTTACCTGAAAAACAGGGGGTTATACACGTTGTGCGTGATGGATGGATCAAGCTTCACCATTTCGTTGCAATGCCCTGTGCGGATCCGAATGTGCGGTGGTATGGGAAAAGGTGGGCTAGAAATCCGCCTTTACCCGATTAATTTTCTTTCTTCGCTCGCAACTTATCTAATGATAGCTCGGCCCTGTCAACAAGTGTAAAATAACCGTCTGCAGATGAAAGCTGTATGTCGATTGAAACTTTTAAATTCTCTGCCATAGTCGGGTAACTGCGTAATTTTGGAACCACCTTGATTGCTATATCGTCAGATTTATTCTTAAGCAAAAAATTCTGTAACTGTTTGAATTCAGACTTTGAAGACTCGCGGTTTCGGATAATAAGTGCAATTGGTAAGAGAGAGGCCAGCTGGTAGAGTCGGCGCCTCTCCCGACCAAGAGAAAAGCACTGATGAGCTACTACCAGCTGACCGAGAACGAACGATACCAGATTTACAGCCTGAGAAAAGCCGGACACTCACAAGCAGAAATAGCGGAGCTGCTGGAAAGGCATCCATCGACGATCAGTCGAGAACTGCGGAGAAATACGGGGCTGCGAGGGTATCGCCCTGGTCAAGCCCATAAGCTATCAGATGTCCGGCGACGAGAGGCCCATAAGGCGCGGAAAGTGACCGACGAGGTGCAGCGTCAGATTGAGCTGCTAACCATGCAAGATTTAAGCCCGCAGCAGACTGCGATCTACTTGGAGAGGCACACAGGTGTTTCGCTACACCATGAAACGATTTACCAGATAATTTATGCAGATCAAGCCAGCGGTGGGGATTTGTATACACATCTGCGGATAGCGTCCAAGCCATATCGTAAACGCTATGGCAGCTACGACCGGCGGGGAAAGATCAAAAACAGGGTGAGTATAGAAGAACGTCCAGTTGTTGTTGATCAGATGAGTCGGATTGGAGACTGGGAAGGTGATACTGTCATTGGCAAGGGACGCAGCGGAGCATTGCTGACGATGGTTGAGCGCAAGACATTGTTTACAGTCATTGTGCGACTGACGGGTAAACGAGCAGACTTGCTGGCCGATGCAGCTGTTGCTCACATGGCTCACCTGAAGGACAAGATTAAAACGATAACCTTCGACAACGGGCTTGAGTTCTCCGGACATGAGGTTATAGCCAGAGGGCTGGGCGCGGATATTTATTTCGCGCACCCCTACGCCTCTTGGGAGCGGGGGATCAATGAAAACACCAACGGTCTTATTCGGCAGTATTTTCCAAAAGGAACGGACTTCAACAAGGTGACGGACGATCAGGTTCACTTTGTTATGAATCGGTTGAACAGCAGGCCGAGAGAAAGTCGAGGCGGCAAGTCACCAAATGAATTATTTATGGGGCAGCGAGACGATTTGCTCGCTGCGTGAAGAAATTGCAGTTATTACTTGAAACCAAGACTCATCAAATTCAAGACTGTATATGGAAACTTTTTTACTAGTTAAAAAACTATTCTGCTCCTCAAAATAAGGGGGTTCAAACTCCTTCAAGCCGAATTCGCCGTAATGAAAACCTGCTGGAGAATTTATATTCACTCCAACCCAGCTTTTCTTTGAATCAAGCACAAAACCGTCAGGAATCTCGATTTTTACTTTTACTTCGTCAGAGCTAATAGCTTGAAAGTCGTCCCAACCAAAAGTGCTCATTTTGGCAATGGTGGTTATAGGCATTGATGTACAGCTGCATAGGCATAAGAGGATAATAAGTAGTGATGTTTTCTTCATTATTTTAGATTTCCTGAATTGATGCTAAGTGCCATTCTCTTTCCTTCTCACCGGAGAAAGCTAGTTCCGTAATACCCCAATTGCTGAGTATACGTAATCTGGTTTCCCTCTTTCTTCAATTTCTTCTTTAACGTCTGAGTAGGGGATAAGTGAACAGACCTCTTTCTGGCAAATTAATGCTACAAACCAGCCTCCACCCTCTATTTTTTCTGGCTCACCACAAGAAGTCTCTTCTCGTGTAAATTTCATGTACCGACCAGATTGAAAGCCCCATCCGTGAAGTAGCTCTAAAACAGCTACAGCAACTTTATAGCCATCTTCTGACTCAGATACTGAATCCGAATGCAGCTTAACTACTGCCAGGTTTTTACTATTTTTTACCGCCTCTGATTTAGCCTTGCTCGGGTCAGGGTAAACGTACTGAAACTCCCCAAAAGGGCTATCAGGTGGAATAATTTCTGGACCCGTGACGCTACAAGCAAGTATCTTCTTGCTGAATAGAACAATTACTGCCGATAAAAGTATTACGATTTTCATAGTATACCCTGCCAACAGGGGTGGCCAATGTTGTGCGTATTCTACGCAATAATGGGAGTGCAGAGACCGTGTAAAAAGTAAGATGTCGGCTGCATTGCCTTGTATGGTCAAGCTGAGGGGCTAAGATGGAAACGATAAGAGAACATTTTTCAGTTTATCTGCATTAATCTTTACTACGTTCGCGGGTAACTCACCTTTTAACGCAGGGATAGGTTGCTGCATCCAATTAATTGCCTGCTCTTGATTGTGATGAAACACAACCCAGGCAATATCCTCGTTTCCGTCACAAATAGTAATTAGCTCATCCCTAAATGTGCAACTTGAAAATCCAGGTTTACATAGTTGAACGTAACCGTCCCAATGTGACATCACTTGAAGTAACTCTGACAGTTAACGCTGAGTTTAGGTGCATATTGTAGCATGTCCCCAGCAGCGAATGGTTATGTGGGAGAGCCTCGATCTGCTGGATGATTTACACCATCCTCTGTGGGAATGCCGTCTATTTTTAGTGGATTTATGTCTTCCAAACACGCCACGTTAAAACCGAATTGATTTGGCTTTGACCTTCTTTGGTGATGCGTATAGATCCCACAATTACTACAAAAATAATGTTTTGCAGTATTTGTATTGAACTGGTACAAATTAAGGTGATCTTCACCTTTTAAAATCTTGATTCCACCCAAAGGTGCTGAAGCCGCAATTGCTCCTCGTCTGCGACACAAAGAACAATCACAGCGTCTAACATCTACTAGGCCTTGCGGCAAATCTACCTCAATTTCGACCAAGCCACAGTGGCATCTGGCCAAGTACTTTGGCTGAATTTTAACTCCATCAACTTCTTTTATATTCGCAGTCATAGCTCACTCCTTGTGCTCAGCCACGGCTAACCTTGGGCGCTTTATGCGTGATAATGGGAACGAAGCGACCGCGCGTAAGGTTAGACGTCGGCCTGCAGCGCTTGTATGGCTGTCACTCACCCATGCCTGGGGGCAAGGTATCAAACTTAGCCAGGCCCGCAGGAAATACTGCCCAACTGGGAGCCGATGCCGCATAAAGTGCCATTGATGGGTTTATACTTTCATTTTCATCTAAGGTCGAAACCGCAATAGAATAGAAATTTCCTACGGTTACTTCAACGCACACCGTTACACCACAATTATTACAGAATATGTGATTCAGATCTTTTCCGGAATCGCCTTTTCGACTATATACAGAAAACTCGCCATCTGTGATTTTGAATCTGTTTTTTGGAAACCAAATTCCAAACCACTTATCTGAACCAGTATGGGTTTGACATTCTTTGCAATAGCAAAATACAGAGTTGATAGGCTCTCCTTCAGCGGAGTACTTTAAGGAACCGCATCCACATCTACCTGTCTTAAATTCCATTTTTCAAACTCCTTAGTTGGATGGTTGGATTCTGCGCCGACTAGGGAGCCGTCACCGACTCCCAGCCCTCTAAGAACCGTACTGCGGGTTTCCTCGCATACGGCTCAAGCCCCTCAAAGGCTCAGGCTGAACCCGGTGATTTGACTCATTATCAATTCTCTCCTGCACCTTACGACGCCAAGATGCATCCTGCAATAGGCCCGGAGATTACTCTCCACGCATGTGCCGGTAGGATACCGATGGCAGAACATCGGGTTACATCGTTCTGAGAAATGACCTCCTGTAATTTTTCAGGGTGTGCAACAGAAATTTATACGACTTCACGTCGCAAATAACGCCGCGCTCACCGGAGCAAACTGCCTGCGGTTGTATGGTCGACCACCCACTTTACCTTGCCTCAACTACTTAAAAAGATTGGCAATCCAGCTTCCAACCAAAAGAACCACACCTATTGCTGCATTGGCCTTATCAAAATCATCATTTTCTCTAGATTTTTGAGCCTGACGATCGAGGTCTTCAGCACGGTAGTAGTTATTTTGCTCTCTAGCTTGCTCCGCTTGGCTCTCTAGACTGTTCGCACGACGCTCTCTCTCCATCCAGCCCTGCGAAGAACAACCAGAAATAACTAAACATAAAATTAATAATGATAGAAACTTCATTTTTTCCGCCACAATGATTATTCAGTTCCATAACGCTGAGTCCAGGGGCAACCCACTTTAGGTGCCATTTTGTGCAAAATAGGAGCGCAGCGACTGCACAAAATAGTGTATAAAGTGGGCTGTCCCCTGGAACGATTTGTTACCAAAACCTCCACCAAGGCCTCCGGCCCTCAAGATTCAACTTTATACTATCTATCGTAGCTCCTGTAGGTAAATCCTCAAGCTGATTATATATCTGACCCGCGATTGAAAAATGAACTTCTACATTAGTAGCTTGAAGGTTATCTAATGAAAAATAACCACCAAGGCAAGGAAGAATTTTAAAGCTGTAAACTTGTTCTTTCTCTAAGAGAACCCCAGATTCTCTCATGCCATTAACGATTTTTGGGGCGAATTCATTTTCTACAAAATGTCGGCTCTGAAGGAGAGCACGAAATTCTTCTGTAGATTTCGCTACTTCCCTAAGACTTCCTGTTGCTACACTTAAATGATAAACCACATTATCGTTCAAGGATTGGATAAATACATCACCAATCGCTGAAATCAGAACAGGTAGCTTATCGCTCCCTATTAGCCATTCCCAATCTGAGAGAAGCTTCTTTCTATCTATGCTACTAAAATTTACGGTAAGGTCATTTAGAGTCACAAAACTTCCCTTTTTGGTAACGCCCGAAGCACGGGAAAAATTGTAGCGCAGCGGAAGTTTTGTCCCAGTGCCTGCGATTGTTATGCGTATTTTCCGCCATGTATTCTCACTACAACTGAATAGGTTGGTCCGGAGGTTACCGAAAACAGTTTGATTCGGACGACCGAACAAACTGAGCTATCCTCTCCCTCGATATCAGTTATATCCAGCAGGTGTAACGCCTCACTTCCAGGTTTCGTCAGCGGGTGATCTTCTAAGCATCCGATCCACTTCTTGGCATAATTATGCTCGTTTACTGCTATGGGTAGAACCGGACTTTCCTCTAGGGGGAAAACCCCCTTCTCGGCCACATAGTATGAATATGCTATTTTTGCCAACATTCGAATGAAAGACCAGATATCTAATTTTGATTGAATCTCGATACCTGTAGCTCGATGCTTTTGAAGCCTGTCTCTTGCATCACCGATGTGAAGTGTGTCGATACCAGCAATATCTATACCTGCTGGATTGTTATCTTTTGTCTTACCTCCGAGCGCCAATGGCGTTGTAAAAATGGGGAAGTGCATCGTGTGAAAACCGCCCTCAATGGGCATTTCTCCATCTATACGTATCTGCCCCGCTATGAATTTCACTGGTGCCGTCGATGGTTTTTCACGCTTTTTATGGCGAGACGAAACCCCCATAGCACGACGGCCTAGATCTAGGAATCCCCTAAGCACACGAAGCTCTACCTTCGAAGTGCTTTTTGCACATTTCGTACAGCTTGATTTTGGTAGCACGAGGTTTCCATTTAAGCCGAACGGGACGATGTGTTCATCAGTAAGCTTGTCCGTTGCATTGCCACAATAGATGCAATGGTTTACGGGTGGATACGTAAACTTTGGTGTTCGCGGAAGCCGATTACTCATAGTTTTCTCGATGCATGCTGTAGTGCATAACGCTCAGCGCAGGCGCAGCCAGAGCGGAGCGCATTTTGTGTTAATGTTTGAGCGCCAGCGAGTAACACAAAAGGTGCATAGCGTTGGCTGTCGCTCTGCCGCTGTTTGTTATGCACTTCGGAGTATTTTGTTTGCGTAGAGGTCCTCTACAGGGAAAATCATTGTGTAATCATCCCAATTTAAGTTCCCATCCACTATCTCATACTCAAGAAATTTCTTTTCAGACTTATACTGTTCATAGTCTGGATGACCCACAGAAAATATGAATGGCGCAAAATCTACAATTTGTTTGTGGCCATCATTGAAAGTTATTTCAAGAATGTGAGATTTTAGGTGACGGACAGACTCAACCAAAATTTCTGACATTTTTAACTCTCTGCGTGATTACTTTGGGAGCAATAGGCTGTTTTCTCACGAAGTATGAAACCCACTTTTCAACGATTTCATCCGCATATACGTTGACAAATTCTTCAAACTCTTTTCTCTTCTTAGGATCTAAACCTTGCCCTTTATCCTTTATGATAATCTTGCTGATTTTTCCGTGAAAGAAATGAATTTCTGCTTTACTTTCTTTTCCTTCATATTTTGCATGGACGTGAATCGGTTCATGCTCATTGCTATAGAAGAAAAGAGTAATTCCGAGGTATTGGTATAGTTTTGGCATCACATTCTCCTTGTGAAGTTGCTACTTGATTGCATAACGCACGCGTAATAGGCGCGAGCTTGCGAGCGTCCTAATTGACGCGATTGTGTACGCCCAGCATGGGCATGAACTAATGAGGTGAAAGTCCTCTGTAGGAGAGCCAGATCACCGGGATATCGTTGATCATAACTACTAGCTGACGGCAAGGGCAACCTCGTGAGAGGTTGTCTGGAGGAAGCCCGAGCGCAAACCTGTGAGCCGACGAACAGAAATCGCATACAAGGCCCAGTCCCGGGGACGAGTTAGCACAAGATAACAAAGTCCAGTGGCTCGAGGGATAGGGTAAATGCGGCGGTTGTGCAGGGACAGTTCATGTTCTTATCTGGGGCGGTCCGACGTTTCGGGGTCTGTACCGCTTGCTGGGAGCGATTCTAGCGCCGGGTGGGGTAACCCGCTCGGTGATGGTGCAGAAGTCAGCAGAGGGCATAGTACCCGGAACCGGCAGGAGGCCGGCGATGGGGAAGGCCTAAACATTAGACAAAGAGTGAGACATTGCTGCCTTATGAGGAATATTGGTTGTGACAAACGACGTTCAGTCCCATAGCGGTAGTGATTTGTTCCCAGCTTTGGAGAGTAACCTGTATGCGCAGATTCTGGCGCCAGAGAACGTGCGTGCCGCATGGAAGCAAGTACGCAAGAACAAAGGCGCCGCCGGTGTCGATGGTATCTCCATCGAAGACTACCCCCAGTGGGTAACGTCACGCTGGCCAGCTTTGCGCCGAGCCCTGGTTGAGGGTTATTACCAACCCCAGCCCGTTAAACGGGTCGTGATCCCTAAACCCTCAGGTGGTGAACGCCATCTTGGGATACCCACGGTACACGACCGCGTGATCCAACAGGCAATCAGCCAAGTGCTGACGCTGATCATAGACCCAACGTTCTCAAACCACAGCTATGGCTTCCGCCCCGGACGCCGCGCCCACGGCGCAGTCAGCCGGGTTCAGCACTGCATCAAGCGGGGTCTGAAGGTTGCTGTAGATATTGACCTGTCCAAGTTCTTCGACCGGGTAAATCACGACCTTCTGATGGCACAACTGGGTAAACACGTCAGGGACAAGCGTGTCCTGTCCCTGATTGGCAAATACCTCAGAGCCGGAATACAGGTAGATGGGGAAGTGCGACCAAACACCCTCGGCGTACCGCAGGGTGGCCCACTATCTCCACTCCTGGCCAACGTGATGCTTGATCCTCTGGACAAATACCTGGAGAGGCGTGAACTCCCTTTCGCCCGCTATGCAGACGACTTTGTCATCTGCGTAGCGAGCACCTCCAGAGGGAGCAGGGTAAAGCAGCAAGTAAGCCGCTTCTTGGAAAGGAAGCTGCAGCTGCCGATCAATCAGGAAAAGAGCGCAGTTCGCAAAACCAGCGCGCTGGAGTTCCTCGGATTTACTTTCAAAGGAAAGCAGATCCGCTGGAGTGACAAAGCGATACGACACTTCAAGTACCGGGTGCGTCAACTGACGGGCCGCTCTTGGGGGGTATCCATACAGCGTCGGATACGCGAACTAAACCAGTTCCTGATCGGCTGGATCAACTACTTCGCCCTGGCCAAGTACTACCGTCCTTTACCACTCTACGGTGAGTGGATACGCAGACGGTTACGCATGTGTTTTCTCAAACAATGGCGCAAACCTAGAACGCGAATCCGTAATCTCATCAAACTGGGTGTTCCGGAGAGGCCCGCAATATCAATCGGGCTCAGCTCCAAAGGGCCTTATCGACTGGCAAAGACGTTTGCAGTCCATCAGGGAGTCAGCAATGAGTACCTGAGTAAGCTGGGGCTCGTCTCGGTAAAAGAAATATGGGTGAAATTTCACTATCCGAATGGATAGTTTTAATGAACCGCCGTATGCGGACCCGCATGTACGGTGGTGTGGGGAGGGCGGGCTAGAAACCCGCCCTTACCCGATTACAAGTTGGATCATTCGAAGAACTCTCTCACTGGCTTATCCTCAGCCATTATATGGTCGGTTATATGATAGACGTCTTTAATCCAAGGATGCTGTAAAGCCTCTTCGCGATCTATTATTTTTCCAAGGAACTCAACGTTCTTCCAGGGCGACTCAGATTTGTTCATGACCGTTACGGCCCAAGAACCACCATCTTCCCAGATTTTTATGGGAAAAGCCGTGCGCGTTTCTGGCTCAGCATCTTCGTCCCAATTTCCCAACCCGATAAGGACATAAGCGGCTTTCTCATCGTGCCCCTTAGTAAATAGAACGTAATAGATCGAAAAGGCGTCGCCATCTTGGTGGACGAAGCGCGTTAATCGTGTGCTCGTGTTTCCACAACAGTCACATGTTTCCCTTTTCGGTTCGTCGAATTCGATTTCAATCATTTCTCAATACTTAAGACTTGTAACGCTCAGCGTTGGCTGTCGCTCTGCCGCTGCTTGTATGGTTAAATATTCATGTAAACCGCTATTCCATGCGACTGAAAAGAGATAAGTTGGAGCCCGTAATCTGGCTGCAACCAGTTACCGGAAAGGCAGTCCGATGCATGCCAGGTACTCGATACCGTTAACAAGCCTGGACGCCTTTCCGACCCGAATTAAACTCGAACAGTCGAATGGGCTCCGAGCCCGAATTTAGCAAGTAAGGGCTATTATGACAATCAATAATGAGAACACGGGTGTTAACGTCGGTATAGATGTAGGTAAGTTTCAGCTAGATATCCACATCTGGGAAAGAGATAGACACTTTACAGTTGAGAATGATGAGGCTGGTATCCGTGAGGCGCTGAAGATCCTTAAGCGTTATCGTATCGAGCGTATTACCATGGAGGCGACAGGCCGCTATGAAATGGCGTTCGCATCTCTGGCATTTGAAATGGGCATGCCTGTCGCAATCGTCAGGCCAATCCTTGTCCGCCAGTTTGCCAAAGCTGCCGATCAGCTGGCTAAAACAGACAAGATTGATGCAAAAATAATTGCTCGCTTCTCCGCGGTAATGCAACCGCGGTTGACTGCACAAAGAAGCAAAAATCTTCAGTTAATCAAGGACTCAGTGACACGCAGAAGACAGTTAATTAATATGAGAACGCAGGAAAGTAATCGAGAAAAAGTCTCCGGCGAAGAGGTCGCTCGATCCTGTAACCGCCTGATAAAGGCAATCAACAAAGACATTGAATGGACAGAGAACAAACTGGCCAAAGCAGTAAATGATGAACCGGCATGGAGCGAGCGAAAGCAACTTCTAGACAGCGTACCAGGTGTTGGTAATGCACTCGTGTGGACGCTACTAAGCGAGATGCCGGAGCTCGGAACGCTCAACAACAAAGAGATAGCAGCGTTAGCCGGCCTAGCTCCCATTAACCGCGATAGCGGTAAAACCAAAGGTAAGCGGCGGATACTGGGAGGGCGCCACAGTGTCCGCACAACTCTGTATATGGCCACATTGAGCGCAACCCAGTGCAATCCTGTCATTGGCGGGTTCTATAAACACCTAGTAGGTCAGGGAAAGCACAAGAAAGTGGCGCTGACAGCCGCAATGAGGAAGCTCCTCACCATCCTGAATGCAATGGTTCGAGAAGGGCAAGCCTGGGCGCACTAGGAATTTTTTACACTGAGGTTGAACCACAGTCGCTTGTTATGAGGATTTCCCGCAGAACCCAGGAGCATACTTTAAAAGGTAGCTATGGGGATCGTCATAGTCTGCGTAGAAGACTAGTAACTCATTATTTTTTAGTATTTTCAAAAGCTCTGAGTACCAAATATGATAGTTGGCATTAAAAGCGACTTTGTCGTCAGAATTTAAACCATAGTAACTTACGAAATTCTTTGCAAGAACTTCAGCAGACGAGTTGTCTTCTGACCACTCAACAACACCTTCATCTTTTATGCTGCTGAAAACTAAGTAATCATTTTGTGGCCAACACCCAGATTTCATTCTTCCAATGCTAAATCTCCAGTGCATTCCACTTGGAGACATTCCTGAGTAGATGTAAATATTTTTATAACCATCTCTATGTAAGATCTCTACCATTTTCAGAATGCGTCTTGGCAGATTCTCCATAATTAGTCACTCATAACGTTGAGTTCAGGGGCGGACAATGCTATGTAACTTTTGTGCGAAAATGGGAGCGTAGCGACCCGCACAAAAGGTGCATAGCGTTGGCCGTCCCCTGGAACGAATTGTTAAGTGCGTGGCCATCAGTCTCCGTAAAAAACCAGTGCTGTGCGGTCTTTAATTGCCAGATTTGCGGCCGCATCTAAATTTTCCAGAGTTTCAATGATCAACGACTTATCCAAACTTTCTAATCCCTTATAGATTGTTTCATATCTGATCTTGCTTTTATTGGTAAGGCTCAGTGTCTCCATAAACGATGCAATAACATTTCGCAGCCTCATACAGTCATCCAGTTCATACGTTGTATCACTATATTCATCAAAAATAGGGGCTCCAACGTTGACAACAGGCAATAAATACTCCTGAACCTCAAAGCTCGGGAAGAACCAATTTTCCCTTTTTTCTTTTGAATTTTTAATATTCCAGTTGATCATGTATTGACACTTAACGCCGCAATCAGCCGCGGCTTACTTTGTGTGCTTTTTGCAAAATAATGGGAGCGCAGCGACCGTGCAAAAAGTAAGACGTCGGCTGCATTGCTTGGTTACATTTTTAGACACTCGGTACGGGAGTAGTAGGTTCCTACGGCCCAAACTACTTTTTTCTGCCTCATGTGTCCATAGTGCGTTCTTACGTTACTTGTAATGTATGTATCCTCATCAAGACTTCGTGCATTGAGCCCAAATATAAATGCCTCATTGGTTTCTACTTGATTCTTTAGCAACTCGATAGAGCTTTGATAGTTTTCCTCTCGCTCTGATTTTTCAGAAACCAACCCAAAATTGATTGCATTATCCTCTAAACATGATGGGCGATAACTAATAAATAGATCTATGATTTTTGGATTGTCTTTATTCTGCACCCACGGCGGACCCAAATTAACGAATGTAAATTTGTATTCATTATCTCTCATTTCCTTAAGTTCAATAGGACGAACTTCCACGAAGAAGATAGTAGCCATCGAATTAATCGGCACAAGGAACAAGAGAGCTGTAAGTATTATCTTCATAAAATGTAACGCCCAGCGCAGGCGCAGCCAGCGAGTAACACAAAAGGTGCGTAGCGTTGGCTGTCGCTCTGCCGCTGATTGTTAGCCATTTCCTGGCTCAGGGCTGAAAAGAGCTGCACCGACGCTTAAACCAGCCAGTACGCTTTTTATAATTTACGGGGCAATTGTCCTTACACTCTGCCCCCAACTCTTTCAGCGATTCAGCTTCTTTGAAGTGCGCAACAGTTTCCCCAGAAACTACATGCTTGTAACCGGGCTCACTAGATGTAACTAGAAAATAGTTATTACTATCCCCGATCAATATTTTTTCACTAGCCAGCGCATACACATCGAATCTCCACATGCCCCAGGAACTCCAATTATGCATTATCAAGCAATCTGACATTGTTCTTAAGGGCTCTCGGTCTTCCTCTGAATGAGAAAGTGGAGATAGGCCAATGGTGGCAATCATCAGCATTTTTATTATTTTCATGCTCAACTCTCCTTATGATGGCTAACGCCCAGCGCAGGCGCAGCCAGCGCGGAGCATATTTTGTGTTAATGTTTGAGCGCCAGCGAGTAACACAAAAGGTGCGTAGCGTTGGCTGTCGCTCTGCCGCTGATTGTTAAGTGGGGGCTAGCACCCACCATCTCCCCCTCCTCCACAGTCTCCGCCACCACCATGTCCGCCGCTATCGCCGCCAAAATACACTCCGCCATTGGTACGTTGGTTCACACCAAATTTCACAATAACCCAAAGAATGCTAGATATGAGAAAGCCAGTAAAGATGATTGGGGCGAAAACTGAATTGAGTGAATCATTTGAGGACAGCTCTATAAACTGCCAAGAACCTAGAAGACCCGCCAGGTTAAATATAAATGACTTCATCGGTACTCCTTTACTCACTTAACAGTTTTATTCAAAAGCCCCAGATATAGACATTCTGCCTATATCTGGAAGTAAGTTTCCATATCTACCCATTCTGCCTAAATATGGAAGCATATTCCTCTTTTTCTTTTGGCGGCGGTTGCCTTTTATAGTTGTAATCGCAGGTTGCCTTCTATCTCCGTAATCAGAGACTCGGGTACCTCGTACTCTGTCGCCAGGTTTCGCCATTTTGAAACCTGTTCCACGACATTATCCACAATGCTATCGATCTTTCGCTTGCTAAACAGCGGGCTGATCTTTTCCAGGCTGTAGATATCCTCGCGGGTAAAGTCCTCCCGCTTGCCGTTCAGGCTCATCCAGTGGTTGTTCACCCATTTGCTACCCGGTTTGTAGCTGTAGGCGAGGTCGTAGGCGGGGGCCAGTTGCCAGGTTTTTTCTTTGAGCTGGAAGGCGAAGTTTTTTGCGTGGTCGTCGTGGTTGCGGGCGACGATGTTGAACACCATGCGCAGCAGCAGTTGTTCGGCTTCTTTGGCGGTGAGTTTCAGCTGTCGGGCGATGCCGAAGAGTTCTGCGTAGGAGAAGGAGCCGGGGGCTTTGTAGTCTACATGGGCGATGCCATTTAGAGTCTGAATATGGATTTTGTCGTTGCCGCGGCGGTCGAAGCGTTCGGTGACAAAGTGCCGGCGGTTGCCTTCATCGAGCAGGTGGCAGGGCATCATATCGATGCCGCAGTGGGTGGCCATTTCATGGTAGACGTATTCCATGGCGCCGAAGCCCATGGGGTCTCCGAAGGTTTCCCGGTTTTTGTTGTGCTCGCTGACGCCGTCGAACTTCATCAGGTAGTGGGTGAAGCCTTCCGGGACGTCGGCCTGTCCGGAGCGTACGTGGGTGAAGTCTTTATTGAAGGCGAGTACTGCCTTGGGGCGGGCGCCACCGGCGCTCATGCCGACGGAGAGCAGGGCGATCATGGCTTCGCGGCTCTCTTTTAAGCGGCCTTCGCCATCCTTGTCCAGTTCTATGCGGAAGCCGGCGCGGCTGTCGAGGACTTCCTGGGCGATGCTGACGAGTTCGTCGATGGCGATGTCCTGGGAGGCGTTGAGCTTCTTGATGCGGGTGGCGGGGGCGTATTCCAGTGCGCCCATGCCGCGCTTGCCGGTGAACTGCAGTCGCTGTAGCGGCGTGATCTCTTCCGGATGTTTGCCCTGGGAGGCCATCCACGCGTTCAAGACCGCATTGCCGAAGTCGTCGGGGAGGGAGTCGGCGATCAGGCCGGGCAGGCCGCGGAAGGTTTCAAAGCGCAGTTCCGGGAAGCTGTAGATACGTTGTGCCAGGGGCATTTTGAGAGGGGAGAGTTCAATGCCGCTGTCGATAAAACCGGGATCGTACTCGAACGCGCCGAGGCCGGTATCGGTGTCAAAGCTGACTGCGCCGGCGACCTCACCTTTGTAATCCACTTCGATGACTTCCATTACCATTCCGGCTCCTCCTGCGAATCCTTGTCTTCTGGACTGTCTTCCCCGTCACGATGTTTGCGCTGGCCGGAGGCCCGCTGGCGTTGCTTGCCCTGGAGTTTGGCGAGCTGGATGGGGGAGGGCGGTTGCGGGGGCAGGAAGTTGTCCAGTTGGGTGGTGAGGTCGAGGGCCTGGAGTATTGCCACCAGTACCTCCAGCTGGGCTTTGCCCTTTTCTGCATTGAGCACCGCTTTGCGGCTGACACCCGCGCGCTCCGCAACCTCGATCTGAGTGAGGTCCCGGTTCAGGCGCGCCTGCTTCAGGCGCTGGCCCAGCGCTTCGGCGACGGCGGAGGGAGATTTCTGGCTGTAATCCATAAGGTGCTTTATTTGGGATTTAATGCACGTTTTACCAGATTATGTGCCAATTTGGGCATATTGCAAGAAGTTTCCTCAAAGTCCTATATTCTGTACTTAAATGGTTTTAATACGATTAAAGTGCGTTAATTCGCACTTTATATGGGCTTTCTGATGCTGATCGGAAGCTGTGACCGCGGTTTCATCACGGTTCATGACGCTACAGCCCGCGCCTTCCTTCCCTGGTTCTCCACCCCCGCCGGGGAGGATGGCCGGTATAGTCCCGGCTGACACAATGCCGTCATAACCAAAGTGCCGCACCGTAAAACGCCGGTGTACCAGGACGATTCAACAATAATCAGGCGGTTAATGCGATGAAACAACAGCCCAAGCTTCCCTTCTGGCAGGTGTGGAATGTGAGCCTCGGTTTTCTCGGGGTGCAGTTCGGTTTTGCCCTGCAGAATGCCAATGCAAGCCGGATCCTCTCGGACCTGGGGGCAGATCTGCACTCCCTGTCCCTGTTCTGGATCGTGGCACCGTTGATGGGGCTGTTGGTGCAGCCGATCGTGGGGTCCGCTTCCGACCGCACCTGGAGCCGCTTCGGCCGTCGCAACCCCTATATCCTGTTTGGTGCTATTGCGGCGGCGGTGGGTATGGCATTTATGCCCAACGCGGGTATTGCGGTGGCGTTTATTGCGCCGATTCTGTTTGGTGGGGTGATGCTGGCACTGATGGATGCGGCGTTCAACGTCACCATGCAGCCATTCCGCGCACTGGTCTCGGATATGGTGCCGTCAGAGCAGCGCACGGTGGGTTACGCGGTACAGTCCCTGCTGATCAATCTCGGCGCGGTAATGGGCTCCATGCTGCCGTTTATCCTCACCAATGTGATTGGGCTGGAGAACACCTCAAAAGCGGGGGAAGTGGCGCCGTCTGTGATCTGGGCCTTTTATATCGGCGCGTCTGTGCTGCTGGGCTCGGTGCTGTGGACCGTATTCCGTACCAGGGAATATCCGCCGGAAGAGTACAACGCGTACAAGGGCATCGATGAAGCAGCTCTGGCGCAGGAGCTGGCGGAGCGTAAATCCCTGCCACAGCGCCTGGGCGGCTTTTTCAAGTTGATGGTGACCATGCCGAAAACCATGCGCCAGTTGGCTGTGGTGCAGTTCTTCTCCTGGTTCTCCCTGTTCATCATGTGGGTGTACACCACGCCGGCGATTACCCAGCATGTGTGGGGGGTAGAGGCGAAGTGGTTCGATTCCCATTATCTGGAGAGTGTGGGTGAGATTCCGGCGCATATCGCGGCGGCCAAGGGGGCTGCCGGTGACTGGGTGGGGATTATCTTCGCCGCTTATTCCCTGTTCGCAGCGCTCTTCTCGCTGGTGCTGGCGCGGGTTGCCAGCAAGCTGGGGCGCAAGCCTACCTACGCGCTGTCGCTGTTGTTGGGAGGGCTCGGTTATATGAGCTTCTCCCTGTTCCAGGGCGGTGAGGCCACCCAGGTGAATCTGTTAATTACCGAGGTGACCGTACCCAGTGGCGCCATCGGCCTGTTGCTGCCGATGATCGGTGTGGGTATTGCCTGGGCGGCGATTCTGGCGATGCCGTACTCGATCCTTTCCGATGCGCTGCCGGCGAGCAAGACCGGTGTGTACATGGGTATCTTCAACTTCACCATCGCCGCACCGCAGATTCTCTCGGCGCTGGTGGCGGGGCCGATTCTGGCGGGCGTGTTCGACAACCAGGCGATCTACATCCTGATGCTGGCGGGTGTGTTTATGGTGTGCGGCGCCGTTTCGGTGTTCTTTGTTCGGGAGGAAGATGCACAACCGGTGACTTCGGAGCCGGTGGCTGCCTGATCAACACGCGGTTCCCAATGAGCCCCTCACCAGAGGGGCTTTTTCGTGGAGGCCTTGTTGTAAACGCTTGCCGCCGGTAGCGTGGTCATTCGTCTTCGCCGACCCGCACCACCAGCTTGCCGAAGTTCTTACCTTCCAGCATCCCGGCGAAGGCTTCCGGGGCCTGTTCCAGACCGTCGACAATCTGTTCGCGGTATTTGATTTTACCTTCCCCGTACCACTTGGACATCTGCTGGTAAAACTCGTCGTAGCGGTGGCCGTAGTCATCAAAAATGATGAAGCCCTGCACTTTCAGGCGCTTGGTCAGAATGGTTCCCATCAGCAGGCCGAGGCGGTCGGGCCCTTCGGGCAGGTTGGTGGCGTTGTATTGGGACACCAGGCCGCACACTGGCACGCGCGCGTTGGTGTTCAGCAGCGGTAGGACGCCGTCCAACACCTTGCCGCCGACATTTTCATAGTAAACGTCGATCCCGTCCGGGCAGGCCGCGGCCAGTTGCTGGTCGAAATCGGACGCATGGTGATCAATACACGCATCAAACCCCAGCTCTTCCACTGCAAAACGACATTTCTCCGCGCCGCCGGCCACACCGACCGCACGGCAGCCTTTCAGTTTGCCGATCTGCCCTACAGTCGCGCCCACCGGGCCGGTGGCCGCGGCAACCGCCACGGTTTCACCTTCTTTAGGGGCGCCGATATCCAGCAGGCCCATATAGGCGGTGAACCCCGGCATACCGAGCACGCCCAGTGCCAGGGAGGGGTGTTCCGGGTTTTTGCCCAGGTTGATCAGCATAGTGCCATCAGACAGGGCGTAATCCTGCCAGCCACAGGCGTAGGAGAGCACCCAGTCGCCCTCGGCAAAGCCGTCGAGACGGGATTCCACCACGCGATTGATGGTGCCGCCCACCATCACATCGTCGATCGCCACCGGCTCCGCGTACGAGGGCGCATCACTCATGCGGCCGCGCATATATGGGTCCAGGGACAGGAACACCGTGCGCAGCAGCACCTGGCCCTCGGCGGGCTCGGGGATGTCGGTCTGTTCCAGGCGAAAGTTGTCCGCGCCCGGCGCGCCCTTGGGGCGGGAGGCCAGAACAAGGCGGCGGTTGTGGTCATTGGACTGATTCAGGCTCATGGGGCTTTCTCCGGTGAGGGTTTTGACGGTTCGGGGCAAAGAGTGAGCATTAGAGGGATTCTGCAGTAATTCATTCCGTATTGAACGTAATCGGAGGTAATGACTGGCTACTGACGCGGTGTTTTATTGGATCACTAGCTTAGTCTACGGGCAGGCTCCCGTGTAACGTGCGGTGGCTGCCTGCACTGAATCCACTGGCGCATCGGGATGAGAGGCGGTAGCCTTAAGAATAATGTTACAGGCGCCAATCTTTGTGAAACGGTTGTAATCGTTTACATTATTGTGTGATTAATTGTATAAAAGAGATTGTCCGGCTCGCGCCCGTTCCGGTAAAAAAGAGCAGGCGGTGAATGAAGCCGGTTGATAATAAATCGGAGCCGCCAAGCGGCCACAGTGAGTGAGAGAACAGAATGAATACCACCGTCAGCAGCGGTGCGGCGATTGACGCTGCCCCCGGAGTTGCGGACTCCGAATCCCTCCACGCGGAAACCAATCACGGCCTGGTCATCGCCATCAGCGGTGTGGCCACCATCGGCGGCTTCCTGTTCGGGTTCGACAGCGGCGTGATCAACGGCACCGTCGAGGGGCTGCAGACCGCATTCAATTCCGACTCCGCCGGTACCGGCTTCAATGTGGCTTCGATGTTGCTGGGCTGTGCCATTGGCGCCTTCTTTGCCGGTACCCTGGCGGATAAATATGGCCGCAAGACGCTGCTGATTGCTTCGGCGCTGATGTTTATCGTTTCCGCCTGGGGCTCCGGTATTGCCACTGGCTCTCTGGAGTTTGTCTTCTATCGCATTCTCGGCGGTCTCGCCGTGGGCGCCGCCAGTGTGATGACGCCCGCCTATATCGCGGAAGTGGCACCGGCGGCCTATCGCGGGCGCCTGGCCACGGTGCAGCAGGTGGCCATCATCAGCGGCCTTACCGCGGCGTTTCTCAGTAACTATGCCATCGCCAAATTTGCCGGCGCTTCCACCACCGAGTTCTGGATGGGTTTTGAGGCCTGGCGCTGGATGTTCTGGATCGAGTTGTTGCCCGCTGCCATCTTTCTGATCGGTCTGTACTTCATCCCCGAGAGCCCGCGCTTCCTGGTGGCCAGTGGCCGCGGTGACTCCGCGCGCGCAGTATTGCAACGCCTGTTCGGCGAACGCACCGCGGCAGACAAGGAGCAGGACATCCGCGCGTCGCTCGCCGACGACCACCGCCCCAGCCTGTCGGATCTGAAAGATACAAAAACCGGCAAGTTGCGCAGCATCGTGTGGGTGGGTATCGGCCTGGCGGTCTTCCAGCAGCTGGTGGGCATCAATGTAGTGTTCTATTACGGCGCCGTGTTGTGGCAGTCGGTGGGCTTTACCGAAAGTGATGCACTGCTGATCAATGTGGTTTCCGGGGCGGTGAGTATTGCCGCGGTCATTACCGCGCTGATCCTGGTGGACAAGATCGGCCGCAAGCCGCTGCTGTGGTTCGGGTCCGTCGGTATGGCGGTGACCCTGGCAATCATGGCCGTTTCTTTCTCTCAGGCCACGCTGGATGAAAGCGGCTCCCTCAGCCTGTCGGACTCCGTGGGTACCATCGCCCTGCTGGCGGCCAATGCCTATGTGGTCTTCTTCAATGCCTCCTGGGGGCCGGTGATGTGGGTCATGCTGGGAGAGATGTTCCCCAATCAGATTCGCGGTTCCGGCCTCGCGGTATCGGGCCTGGCCCAGTGGTTGGCCAACTTCGCCATTACCCTGTCGTTCCCGGTGTTGCTGGTCAGCATTCAGCTGTCTGGCAGTTACGGTATCTATGCCATCTGCGCGTTTATCTCGATCTTCTTCGTGTCCAGATATGTGCGCGAGACCAAGGGGCGCGAGCTGGAGCAGATGCAGGGCTGATAGTCCCGGCGGCAGCCCCAGCCCCGGGCTGCCGCCGATAACAGGTTCCCCATTCGCCCGTGTGGCCTCTGCCCGAACTTGTTCGGGCGGGCCCCGGGAATTTTTTTGGGGATGATTTAATTTATATGATTAACCGGATTAATGGTTCGGGTAGAACATAAGACGCCAAGCCGAACTCAGCCCGACTAAAAACCGCAAACGGAAAAAGCCCGATAAATAACAAACCAATCAATAACCAATAAATAACAAAAGGGATTGCCTGTTATGAAGCCTCTCTCTACACCAGCCGATGCCCTGCGCACCATACTGGCCGCGGGCCTATTGTCAGTGACGCCCCTCGCGATTGGCGACTCTGAGACCACAGAACGGCGAATCGATCTCTGGCCGCAGACCCGCAGTCCGGAAGTAGCGCCCGCGCTGGAGAAACGCGTGGAAGCGCTGCTGAAACAAATGACTCTGGAAGAAAAAGTCGGCCAGATCATGCAGCCGGAAATCCAGTCGATCACCCCGCAAGAGGTGAAGCAATACCATATCGGTTCGGTATTGAACGGCGGTGGCTCGGTGCCGGGGCGCAAGGAGGATGCGGGCCCGGACGATTGGCTGGTACTGGCGGACGCCTTCTGGGAAGCCTCCATGGATACCAGCGATGGCGGTACCGCCATTCCTGTATTCTGGGGGACGGATGCGGTGCACGGCAATGGCAACCTCACCGGTGCCACTCTGTTCCCCCACAATATCGGTCTCGGCGCCACCCACAATCCCGCATTGGTACGCGCGATCGGCGCAGCAACCGCAAAAGAGGTGCGCACCACCGGAGTGGAATGGGTATTCGCACCGACACTGGCGGTGGCCCAGAACGATTTCTGGGGCCGTACCTATGAGAGTTACAGCGAAGACCCGCTGGTAGTGAAGCGGTTTGCCTCCGCCATGGTGGAAGGGTTGCAGGGCAGTGTGGGCAGTGATGATTTCCTGTCGGAAACCCGCGTGCTGGCATCGGCCAAACATTTCCTCGCCGATGGCGGTACTTTCGAAGGCGATGATCAGGGCGATGCCCGCATCAGTGAGCAGGAGCTGGTGCAGATCCACAACGCCGGCTACCCCGCAGCCATCGAAAGTGGGGTACAGACCATCATGGCCAGCTTCTCCGAGTGGAACGGGGTGAAGCACCACGGGAATAAATACATTCTTACCGATGTGCTGAAAGAGCGCATGGGCTTCGATGGTCTGGTGGTTGGCGACTGGAATGGTCACGGTCAGGTGCCAGGCTGCACCAACGATAGTTGTCCACAGGCGATCAACGCCGGCATCGACCTGTTGATGGTCACCTACGACTGGAAAAACATGATCGCCAATACCCTTGAGCAGGTAAAAAATGGCGAGATTTCCATGGCGCGCCTGGACGATGCGGTGCGCCGGATTCTGCGGGTCAAACTGCGCGCGGGCCTGTTTGATAAAAAGCCTTCCGAGCGCGCGTTGGCCGGTGACGAGCGTGTGGTGGGCAACCCCGAACACCGCGCCCTGGCCCGCCGCGCGGTGCGCGAGAGCTTGGTATTGCTGAAAAACCGCGACGGCGTGCTGCCGCTGAATCCGGACCAGAATATTCTGGTGGCGGGCCCCGGCGCCGACAGTATTGCCATGCAGTCCGGCGGTTGGAGCGTGACCTGGCAGGGCGCCGGCATTCCCAACGAGAAGTTCCCCGGTGCCACCTCCATTTTCCGCGGCATCCAGAAAGCGGTGGAAGTCGCCGGTGGCAAGGCAATACTGTCTGAAGACGGCAGCTTCGATCAGAAACCCGATGCCGCCATTGTGGTGTTCGGGGAATCCCCCTACGCCGAAGGGCAGGGGGATCGCAATACCCTGGAATTTGAGCCGGGTAATAAAAAGAGCCTGGCGCTGCTGAAACAACTCCGCGCGCAGGATATTCCCGTGGTTTCCGTTTTCCTGTCCGGCCGTCCGCTGTGGGTGAACCCGGAAATCAATGCTTCCGATGCCTTCGTTGCCGCCTGGTTGCCAGGATCCGAAGGTGATGGTGTGGCGGACATGCTGATAGCGGATAAAGACGGCAAAGCCCGTCACGACTTCACCGGCCGTTTATCCTTTTCCTGGCCCGGCCTGCCGCTGCAGGGCAAGTTGAATACCCATCACGCAGGCTACGATCCGCTGTTCCGGTTTGGCTATGGCCTGAGCCTGTTCTCCGAGCAGCAGGGACCAGAGAAGCTCGCGGAAAATGTGCCCGGCCTGCAACAGGGTGAACCGGAAAGTTATGCGCTGTATCAGGGGCGGCCACTACAGCCCTGGGGGATTCAGATCGACGACTTTGAACAGAACCAGATGCTGAGTGGCGCCTTCGCCAAATTGCCCAGTGGCCGCGTCACCGTGGTCACCACGGATAAAGACGTACAGGAAGATGCCCTGACCCTGAAGTGGCAGGACACCTGGCTTGCCCGTCTCAGCCTGAAACATGGGGAGCCACTGGATCTTGGCAGCTACGTGGAAGAGGGCGTGTTGTCTTTCGACCTGAAAGTGGATGATCTGGCGGAAGCGGACCTCGCGGTGGAAATCCAGTGTGGCGAGGGCTGCGAGCGTCATGTGAATCTCACCCGCCAGGCGCGGAGCAACATCGGCGAAGGTTGGAAAACCGAGAGTTACCGTCTCAGTTGCTTTGTCCGCGAAGGGGATGATCTCTCCAGTGTAACGGTGCCCTTCTCCCTGCGCGCCGGCGGTAAAGGGCAGGTTTCCGTGGCCAATGTGCGCCTGGAGAAAACTGGGGAAGCAAAAGACCACTGCCCCGACTACCGGAAGCTCTCCACTACCCCCGATACCCGCTATGAATACTGGGCCAAGGGATGGTGGGACGAGCGCTTCGAGCGCAACCTGAAACGCCTGGAAAAGGGCAATGTGGACCTGCTGATGATTGGCGATTCCATAACCGAAGGTTGGGAAAAAGCCGGTAAAAAAGTGTGGGATGAGTACTACGCAGATCGCAATGCGGTCAATCTGGGCTACGGTGGCGATCGCACAGAAAATCTGTTGTGGCGGCTGCAGAACGGCGAGCTGGATGGTATCCAACCGAAGGCCGGGGTGGTGATGATCGGTACCAACAACACCGGCCACCGCCGGGAAGATCCCGAACTGGTGGCAGCGGGCGTACGCGCGGTACTGGACGAACTGCGCGATCGTCAACCACAGATGAAAATCCTGCTACTGAGTATATTCCCGCGGGATCCAGAACCCGGTACGCAGATGCGCAAAATCAACCTGGCGGTCAACGATATTATCGAGGGCTATGCCGATGGTGAACACATCTTCTATCAGGAAATTTACAGTGAGTTTCTGGAGAAAGATGGCACCCTGAGCGAAAGCATCATGCCCGACTACCTCCACCCCAATGAAGCGGGGTATGAAATATGGGCTGAGGCCATGGAGCCAAACCTGAAAAAAATACTGAACTGATATTTAGAGGTATGAATCAAGGTGCCCATTTATCGAGTTTCCTGGGTTTAATTGAGGTTTAATCGGGGTTTGATTTCTTGAAACTTGAATTGCGTGGCATTTTTGTCGCTTCAGTTGCCCAGAAAGTGGTGACTATTTTAGGTGCTGATCCGTCTTACTGTTGAAGGCCCTAAAGCCTTTCTGAAAGTTGGTGTGAGCTTGGGCGGGTGAGTGTTTCCCCGCCCGTTTTTTTACACCTCGGGATCGGGCTGCACGGCTGATAACTTTCTTTAAGTGTTACATTCACATTCCGGTTTTGAGAAGTGAGCAGATCTGTCGCTAGTGGTCCATGCGGGAAATTCGGTAACTAAAGCACACAGCCAAAGGCTCCAGGGTGGCGTTGGAAAAGCGCAGGACTAGCAGCGTTAATTCAAGCTTTTTCAGCGTCGCCCTGGAGTCTGTGGCGAAGTGATCGGTTACAGAATTTTCCGCATGGACCACTAGTGTTATCGTTGGTTTGACATGTTCTTGTTTACTTTATAAGTAAAATCGTGTCACAGATTGGGTTCGAAAAATATAATAATAATTACTAAAAGTTCCTTTTATTTTCACACCAGAAAAAGTCGTAATCCCCGCATGAATTGTGTGCTCTTGGGCGAGTACTCAGCCGGTTGCTGCCAGCTATATGCAGGATTTCCAGGAAATGGAGCCGCCATTGAGCGTGGGAGAGTTCGCGCACGAACATCAAGGGCAGCCGGTGGACGAGGATCCCATCCTGGCTGAGGCCGAAGCGCGTGGGCTCGGCTATCTCGGCTGGTCCTGGTCTGGCGATACCGAGCCCTACTTGGATATGGCGCTGAACTGGGACCCGAACAATCTTTTCGGTTGGGGTGAGCGTTGGTCTGCTTGAAGTGGGGGAAAGTGTGACATACGGACTACAGGGCGCGCCCGGAAATGTGGGAATGCCCGGGTGTAGCGCACCCCTGGAACCCCATAAGTGGTTTTATCAAAGCGGTATTTAAATAATGAAAATAAGGAAATAGCGATGATTAAATTAAAAAAGATAAAGCTTGCCGAGCAGGTGGCAAAGTACTGCCGTCCGGTCATGCAGGCGAGTCTGTTCGCCCTGTGTGCGAGCGGTGTGCAAGCGGCCCCACAAGAAGAGTATCAATGGCAGAACGTGCGCATTGACGGCGGTGGTTTTATTCCCGGAATCATTTTCAACCGCACCGAACCCAACCTGATTTATACCCGTACGGATATTGGTGGTGCCTACCGCTGGGACGAGGAAAACCAGGAATGGAAGCCGTTGCTGGACTGGGTCGGCTGGGACAAATGGGGCTGGAACGGTGTGATGAGTATGGCCACCGACCCGGTAGATCCGGACCGTGTCTACGCCGCGCTCGGTATGTACACCAACGATTGGGACCCCAACAACGGTGCTATTGCCCGCTCCACAGACCGTGGCGACACTTGGCAGGTCACCGAACTGCCGTTCAAGGTGGGCGGCAATATGCCGGGCCGCGGCATGGGCGAGCGGTTGCGCATCGACCCCAACGACAACAGCACCATTTATTACGGCGCAGAACTGGGCGAGGGCCTGTGGCGCAGCACTGACTACGGGGAAACCTGGTATGAAGTACAGAGCTTCCCCAATCCTGGCACCTACGCCGCCGATCCTGATGACGAATGGGGTTATGGCGATAAACTGCAGGGCGTGGTGTGGGTGACCTTTGACCCCAGTTCCGGCACCAGTGGCGCCGGTTCCGATGTAATTTATGTAGGGGTCGCCGATAAGGCGCATTCCCTCTATCGCTCCACCGATGGTGGTGCCAGCTGGGAAGTGATCCCCGGTGCACCCAGTGGTTTGATTCCCCACAAAGGCGTTTACGACGAAGTTAACGGCGAGCTGTACGTGGCCATGAGCGATACCGGTGGTCCCTACGATGGCGAAACCGGCGCGGTATGGAAATTCGAAGCGGCCACGGAAACCTGGACCGAAGTCAGCCCCATGACCGCAGCCAGTGGCGAGTTGTATTTCGGCTATTCCGGCCTCACCATCGACCGCCAGAACCCGGGCACCCTGATGGTCGCCTCACTCAATTCCTGGTGGCCGGACATGATCCTGTTCCGCACCACCGACGGCGGCGATTCCTGGAGCCGCATCTGGGACTGGGGGGCCTATCCCGAGCGGGTCAAGCGTTACGAGATGGATATCAGCTCCGTACCCTGGCTGCACCTCGGTGCCAATCCGCAGCCGCCGGAAGAAGCGCTGAAGCTGGGCTGGATGAACGAGTCGGTGGAAATCGATCCACACAATTCCGACCGTTTCATGTATGGCACCGGCGCGACCATTTACGGATCGAACAATCTCACCGAATGGGACAGCGACGGTATCGTCACCATCGAGCCGATGATAAAAGGGCTGGAAGAGACCGCGGTACTGGATCTCGCGAGCCCGCCTAGCGGCAATGCGAATATTTTCTCCGCGCTCGGTGATATCGGCGGCTTCAAACATACCGATCTGGATTCGGTACCGGAGCTGATGTACCAGACCCCGTATCTCACCAGCACCACCGGTATCGACTTTGCCGCGCTGGATCCGTCGATCATGGTGCGGGTGGGCAATGCAGACACGGTGCACCTGGGTGTTTCCACTTCCGCCGGCGACAGCTGGTGGCAGGGGCAGGAACCGGCGGGCGTGACCGGCGGTGGCAAGGTGGCGATGAGTGCCGATGGCGGCGCCATTGTATGGAGCCCGGAAGGCGCCGGGGTACATGTGTCCACCACGCTCGGCAGTTCCTGGATTGCGTCAAGCGGTATTCCCGATGGCGCGCGGGTGGAGAGTGATCGAGTTAATCCACAAACCATCTACGGTTTCAGCAACGGGGTTTTCTATCTCTCCAGCGACGGCGGTATGACCTTCGCAGCGACGGCCGCCAGTGGTTTGCCGGAATCCGCCAAGTTCCTGGCGGCACCGGGCAATGAGGGGCATATCTGGCTCGCCGGTAGCGGCGTCAATGTCAGTGCGGAAACCGTCACCGGCCTGTGGCGTTCCACCGACGGCGGTGTGAGTTTTGAGAAAATTGCCAGTGTGGAAGAGGGGGTGAATATCGGCCTGGGTGCGGCCGCGCCGGAAAGCGACTATCACACCCTCTACCTGGTTGGTACGGTGGATGGTGTCACCGGTGTATTCCGCTCCACCAATCAGGGCGGTGACTGGGTTCGCATTAACGACGATGCGCATCAGTACGGCAATATGGGCGAAGCCATCACCGGGGATCCGCGCATCTTCGGGCGGGCGTATCTCGGCACCAATGGTCGCGGCCTGTTGTATGCAGATCCGGCGTCCGGATCCTCGTCCGGCGGAACCAGCTCCAGTAGTTCTGGAGGGAGCAGTTCTTCTAGCTCCTCGAGCTCCAGTTCCTCGAGTTCTTCCAGCTCAAGCTCTTCCAGCTCAAGTTCTTCAAGTTCAAGTTCGAGTTCGTCCGGCGGTTCCGGCTCGTCCAGCAGTTCCTCTGGCAGTTCTTCCGGAAGCTCGTCGAGTAGTTCCTCTGGCGGTAGCTCCGGTGGTATAGCCAGCTGCGAATATATCGAGGGCAGCGACTGGGGAGGTGGTTTTACCGGCAGTATCCGGATTACCAACGATGGCGATACCGCGATCGAAGGCTGGACGCTGAGTTTCTCCTATAGTGGCAGCAGCAGGGTAACCAATCTGTGGAACGCCAACCTTGCCGGCAGTAATCCCTATACCGTGAGCGATATGGGCTGGAACGGTACCATCCAGCCAGGCGGTTATGTGGAGTTCGGATATCAGGGGGAAAAGGCTGCGCAAGAGCCGCTGGAAATTCCCGCGATCACCAGTGAGGTTTGTGAATGAAATGCGCATTACACCGAACTGAAAAGGTACTCAAAGAGGATATTCCTCCGCACTGAATGATCACTGTTGTGATCACCCTTGGCCCGGCTTCCCCAGTCGGGCTTTTTTGCTTCGGGAGTCGGCTATTCTACCGTAGTGAGTGCTGCGACGGCTCGGAGATAATTCGGTACTCTTTCACACTCGAATGTTTTATGGATATTATGAATAACGTGAATAATAACCAGGAAATAGAATTCCAATAATGATGAGACCTTCAGGCCCCTTCCGGGCCCTATTCGTTATTGCGCTGATTTTATTGCCCGCCACTCAGGTACAGGCGGACAGTACCCGGATTTCTGTTCGTGACTACGGCGTCCTGCCCAAAATCAGTCAGATGAGCATTTCTCCCAATGGTGAAATGATCGCCTACCGCATGACCGAAAATGAACGGGATATGGTGGTGGTTTACGACCTGGAACAGGGAAAACACAAAGCGTCACTGGATTTATCTGAATCAGGTTTGCAGTTCAACGGCCTGTACTTTGCCACCAACGAGGAGCTGATCCTGCGCGCATCCCAAGTGCGGTGGGTGTGGGGGTATCGCGGCGACCTGGATCTGAGCACCGCCTTTGCTTATAACGTCGAGCAGAACGAAATCCGTCAGCTGCTGACGCCGGGGGACGTGATTTACAAAGGCCAGGAGGGGCTGGGGCGAATCACCGGTTTTTCTCCGGATAACAAGTTTGTCTACATGCCGGCATATGTGCCGGACAGCCCCAACGATCAGTCGCCGCGTATGTCCCTGATGAAGGTGGATCTCGATTCACCCCGGCGTCCCAGGGTGCACTTCAAGGGCAAGCCTGATTCCATCGAGTACTTCGTCGATGAGAACGGAGAGGTCATGGTCCATGAAACCTTTAACAACCGCCGCAACGAGCACGAAATCTTCGTCAGAGAGGGCGACGGCTGGAAGACAATCTATCGGGAAGAAACAAAAATCCGTTCGATAATACCAGTTGGATTGACGCCGGACCGCGATTCCCTGGTGGTGCTGGCGAATAACCGTGAAACCGGCCGCGATGACTATTACACCCTGTCTCTGGAAAGCGGTGAAATCACCAATATGGGCTTCGGCCGCGAAGACGCCGATATCGAATATACCTACAAAGGGCTGGACAAAATCGTCTGGGGCGCCCGTTATTCCGGATTCAACCCTGAATACCGTTTTTTCGATCCCGAGCTTGACCGGCGCATGCAGAAAATCCGCAGTATGTTTCCGGAGCATTCGGTTTGGCTGCGGGATTGGAGCGACAACTGGGAAGACTTGATCATCTATGTAGAAGGATCGCAGTTTGCCGGCACTTTCTACAAATTCAGTAAAAATGAACCGCCCACACAACTGGCCTCTGCGCGTCCGAAAATTACCGCGGAACGCATACATCCGGTTGTCACAACCCGGTATAAAACCCGCGACGGCTACAAGATTCCGACACTACTGACTATTCCGAGAAATCGCGTCCAGAGTTTGCGGAACCTGCCCGCAGTCATCATGCCCCACGGTGGCCCCGCGGCCTATGATCAGATCGGCTTTGACTGGCTCGCCCAGGCTCTGGCCAGTCGCGATTATCTGGTGGTGCAGCCGCAGTTCCGGGGTTCCTCCGGCTTCGGACTGGATCACGAACTGGCCGGCCGCGGTGAGTGGGGTGGCAAGATGCAGGACGACGTCACCGACTCGGTCAATGTCCTGGTCAAACAGGGAATCATCGATCCCGAGCGGGTATGTATTGTCGGTGCCAGTTATGGGGGTTACGCGGCCCTGGCTGGCGGCGCTTTCACGCCGGACCTGTACCGCTGCGTGGTGTCCATCAACGGCGTTGCCGATCTGGAAGAAATGCTGAAGTACGAAGAGCGTGAGTACGGCGACGATCACTGGGTGGTGGCCTACTGGCAGAACAACTACGCCAAGGGTGAGGTCACCGACGAGCTACTCAATGCAGTATCCCCAGCCCTGCATGCGGAAAACTTTCAGGCTCCGGTACTGTTGATTCATGGCGAAGACGACCAGAACGTACCGTTCAGGCAGTCGAAGATCATGTACAAAAAACTCAGGCGTGCGGACAAAGCCGTGGAACTGCTGGAGCTGGAGGGCGAAACCCACAACCTGATGCGGGGCGAAACCCGCCTGCAGACCGTTGAGGCCATGGTGTCCTTTGTGGATAAGTACCTTCGGCGCAACGAGGTAGGTGAGTCGGCGCAATGAATAAAAAGCTCGCATCGCGGGCGGGCACCCAACCTACCGCTGTAGCGAAGTGATCGGTTACAGGATTTTGATCTTCCCCCGCTTTAGCGGACACCATAGTCAAAGTTCTCTTACCCAGATATTGCGGAAACTTACAAAATCGTTGTGGTCTTGTAGGGCGATAGGCGCGCAGTCGTGGAATTCATATTCAGGTTCCCCTATCCACACGGTTGTACCCAGTATCTCCTCGTGGTTCTGCACCAGCACACCATTATGTAGAACAGTGATCGTTGCCGGCTCGACCAGCTTCTTGTGTTCAAATCGAGGCGCTTTGAAAATGATATCGTACGTCTGCCATTCACCCGGCGGCCGCGAGGCATTCACCAGGGGAATGTGCTGCTTGTAAATCGAAGCGGCCTGGCCATTGGAGTAGGTCGGGTTTGCGTGGGAATCCAGGATTTGCACTTCATAGCGCTCCTGCAAAAAGATGCCGCTGTTATTACGCCGTTGACCCTCGCGGTCACCGAATTGGGCAGGAGTACGCCATTCTAGGTGTACTTGCGCATCACAGAATGCGCGCTTGGTGCGGATGTCACCTTTTCCCGGTACCACGGTCAGGACTCCCTCCTCCTGGGCCCACTCGGCTTTGCCACCTTTAGCGGATTCCCATTGCGACAAGTCGGTACCGTCGAACAATACCAAAGCGTCCGAAGGTGGAGCGTCTGCTGGTGCTTCTACTACCTTCGGTACGGGTTCCCACTGTTCAGATTTCTCGGCAAGTTGCCAGGGCTCCAGTGCTTTGCCTGTCGTCTCCGCCGTGCAGGATAACGCGGTGAAAAAACACGGAATGATCATGGCAAAGGCCGTTGATATGAAGGTGGGGAGGCGATTATTTCTTATGGCGCGCATGCGTTGTGTCATCTGATTGTATTTCATGGTCAGGTCGCCCAAGCTCGATCACCCTCGGTATAA